>JBKJLX010000442.1:0-18633 GCA_046596645.1 Polyangiaceae bacterium | reverse complement strand
TCCGCCAGGCGGACGGGTCCACGACCCGGACCCAGGGCGGCCTCGGGCTGGGGCTCGCCATCGTGCGCCATCTGGCGGAACCGGTCGAACACGTGGGGGAGGAAGTCGGGTGCGATGCCCAGGCCGGTGTCCTCGACGCGCAGGACCCACCAGTCGCCCTGCGCCTCGAGGGTGACGGTGACGGCGCCACCGGTGGGCGTGAACTTGATCGCGTTGGTCAGGAGGTTGCCGATCATCTGCTGCAGGCGATCGGGGTCGGCCACGATGGGGGCGCCGCCTCGCGGCAGGTCCACCGCGAGGTGGACTCCCTTCGCCGCTGCCGCCGGGCCACTCATCTCCACGGCGTGCTCGACCGCGCACGCCATGTCGGTGCGCGAGGACTCGAGCCGCACCTTGCCCGAGACGATCCGCGAGATGTCGAGGATGTCCCCGATCAGCTTCGTCTGCGCGCGCGCGTTGCGCTCGATCGTCTCCAGGGCCCGGTCGACCTGCGCGCTTCCCGGGCTCTGCCCGCGCGCGAGCTGCGACCACCCGAGGATGGCGTTCAGCGGCGTCCTCAGCTCGTGGCTGACCGTCGCCAGGAAATCGTCCTTCATCCGGCTCGCCGCCTCGGCGTCGGCGCGCGCCCGCCGCTCCGCCTCGTAGAGGCGGCTCCGGTCGGCCTCCACCGCGCGCTGCTCGGTCACGTCGAGCAGGAAAGAGATGACCCGCCGCCGGTCTCGATCGACGAGCGCCGCGCCCTGCACCACCGACACCCGCTTGCCGTCCGACCGGATCAGCGTCTTCTCGATCTGGGAGCTGGTGCCTCGCTCCAGGAGCTCCCGCGAGGCCGCGTCGTCGAGCGCCAGGTCCTCGGGCGCGGTGATCTCACGGAGGCGCACCCGCCCCGCTGCGAGGTCGGAGCGGGTCATCCCCACCAGGTCGAGGAATGCGTCGTTCGCCTCCGACACGTTCCCCGAGAGGTCCATGTCGACGATGGCCAGCACCCCGGCGTCCGCCAGCCGGCGGAACTTCGCCTCGCTCTCCTCCAGCCGCGAGCGCTCGCGCTCGAGCTGACTCTCGGCCCGCCGCGCGCGATCGAAGAGGCGCTTTTGTCGCAGGGCGGCGGCGGCGCGGGCACGGAGCTCGATCGGCTCGAAGGGCTTGGTGACGTAGTCGTTGGCGCCCGCCTCCAGGGCGGCGGCCAGGCCCTCCCCCGCAGCCTGCGCGGTCAGGAGGAGGATGGGCAGCGCCGCCTCGTGGTGCGTCTCGCGGACGAAGCGGCACAGGTCCAGGCCGTCCACGTCCGGGAGGTGCCAGTCGAGCACCAGCAGGTCGGGGGCCCCGTGGGACGCGAGCCGCTCCAGCATGTCGCCACCGTTGGCGAAGACCTCGCAGGCGCCCAGGTCCGCGAGGGTCGTCGCAGCGCGGCGCGCGTCGAGCGGGCTGTCATCGACGATCCACACCACAGGGGGTCCCTCGGCCTCCGCGAGGGAGGTGGAGCGCGCGCCAGACCCGGACATGAGGGCGGGGAGCATACCGCGGCGGTCTGCCCGGCGCTCATCGGGGATTTCCGCACCTTCCGGTGCTGGACGAGAAACCACGTGGCCGCCGGTCCGCTTCCTGCTTTGGGGGCCAGCCATGACGTGCCGCCCGTCCTTGTCCCCGGCCGCGACCGGTGGCGAGCCCAGGAGCGCTCAGGTGAGGAGCGCTCAGGTGAGGAGCGCACAGGCGAGGAGCGCACAGGCCAGGGCCCGGCTCCGCGGGGGGGAGCACCGTCGGTGGGCCCCCGTGGTTCGCCGCGCCGCGATGCGCGTCGCCAGCGGCGCCGACGTGACCGCGGACGTCCAGGACCTCTGCCGCGAGGGATTGGCCGCGGTCGCCCAGGCGCTTGCGGACGCCCGGACCTTCGCGCCGGACGAGGAGCTCGAGTCCTACGTCGTGCACCGAATACGCGGCGCCATGCTGGAGGTCCTTCAGCGCGGGTCGCCCGCCGCGCGCGAGGCCCTGGCGGCGTCGCGCGAGGTTGCGCGGGCGATGCGGATCCTCTCCGATCGGTCGGGCTCGCCCGCGCCGGCGGCGGAGATCGCCGCTGCGCTGTCGCTCTCGCCCGAGGCCTACGAGGCGCTCCTCGAGCGCATTGCCAGCTCCGGCGTGTTCCGCCTGACGCCGCTCGCGGCAGGCGTCCGCGACGATGGCACCGCCCGCGAGCTCGAGCTGGCGGGCGCCATCGACGCGTTGCCCGAGCTCGAGCGCGATGTCGTGGCCCTGGTCTACGAGGCGGAGGTCTCGATCTCCGAGGCCGCGGGTGTCCTCGGCGCGTCGCCCCGCACCGCCGTCGTGCTGCTGTCGCAGGCCCTTCACCGCCTGCGCGCGACCCTGGGCGACGCGTAGCGCCGCGTGGGCACGTCACCCGCGCCCTCGGCGCGAGCGGCCGGACCGTCAAGCCGGTGGCGGCGCAACGGCCAAGCGGTTGACGAGGCGGCGCTCCACGCAGGGGAGCGGGCCGCCCGACCGCGAGCTGGCAGGTCGCCGCAGCGCGGAAGCGCGATGGCACGCGAGTTGATGGGACCCAGCTCGATGAGCTCGATCGCACCCTGCGCTGCCTCTTCTTCATCGCTCTGGGCGCCGCGCCGCGCCTCGACCAAGCCCGCGGCTCCGGCCGCTCCGCAGCTCGTCGACGGACGGTACGAGGTGCTTCGCCCGGTTGCGCGCGGCTCGCTGGGCGAGGTCCACGAGGCGCGGCATCGCACCACCCGCCGGGCCGTGGTGGTGAAGATCGGCCGCGCCGATCCGACGCATCTGGAGGAGAGCCGTCGTCGCCTCCGGCGCGAGGCGCGCGCCCTCGGCGCCATGCAGCACGCCGGGATCCCGGCCATCCTCGACGCCGGACAATGCCCCGAGGCGGGGCCGTACATCGTCACCGAGAAGATGGAGGGTCGCAGCGTCGAGGGCCTCCTCGCGGCCCGCGGTCGCCTCGAGGTGCCGGGCGCGGTGCACGTGATGCGCGCGGTGGCCGAGGCCCTCGCCGAGGTGCACCGCCGGGGATTCGTGCACCGCGACGTGAAGCCTGCAAACACCTTCGTCGCCCAGCTGCGACCGGGGGTGGAGGCGGTGAAGCTCATCGACTTCGGCGTCGTCGGCGTCCTCGGTGCGCCGCCGAGCGAGGCGATCACCCAGCTCGGTGCGGTGCTGGGCACGCCTGGCTACATGGCGCCGGAGCAGCTCGCGGACGCCTCCTCCGCCGACGCGCGGGCCGACCTCTACTCGCTCGGGCTCCTCGCCCTCGAGTGCCTGGGCGTCCCGCCCGACCGCGGCCCGCAGCGCCGGCGCGTGCAGCACCTCGCCTCGACGACGCTCGCCAGCCGCGGCGACGTGCCCCCCGGGCTCATCGCGCTGCTCGACGATCTCACCTGCCCCGACGCCGACCGGCGCCCGCGCGACGCCGACCACGTGATAGCCCGGCTCGAGGCGCTCTTCG
This sequence comes from Polyangiaceae bacterium, assembly GCA_046596645.1. Classification (GTDB taxonomy): domain Bacteria; phylum Myxococcota_A; class Polyangia; order Polyangiales; family Polyangiaceae; genus JBKJLX01. The sequence continues at coordinate 15,173 of JBKJLX010000442.1, read as the reverse complement.
GCCCGCCGCAGGGCGTCGTGCTGCTCGGCTACGGCGGCGCAGCGGCCCCCGGGCATGCGCCTCCGATCGTGCCCCCGCCGCCGCTCGCGCGTCCGCAGACCGCGCCGGGAGGCCATGAAGCGCCGCCACGGCCGAGGACTCGACCCGCTCTGGCGCCTGCGCCTGCGCCTGCGCTGGGGGAGCAGCGCAGCAAGCCGCGAGCGCCCTACGTCACGCCTGCCAGGCTGCTGCACGATCGAGGCGTGGTCGACGGGCGGACCGAGGACGTGAGCGAGGGTGGGCTCCTCCTCGTCACGCCCGGCGACACGGAGGCCATCCACGGCGCCACCCACATCCGCTTCTCGCTGCCCACCACGGGCAAGGTCGTCACGCTGCCGGTGCACGTGCGGTGGAAGCGGGAGCAGCCGGGGCGGAACGCGGTGGGGCTGGAGTTCTACCCGGTGTCGGCGGAGGTCCGGGAGGCGATCGGGGTGTACGTGAAGTGGTTGTGTGACGGGCGCTGAGCGTCGAGCGGGGTGCCTGCGCGCGGCGTGAGAGCCCGAGAACGGCGTCAGCCCACGAGCTCGCGGTAGACGGCCATCGTGCCCGCCACCGCTCGCTCGGTGCTGAACCGCTCACGGACGCGCTCGCGCCCGGCCGCGCCCATGCGCAGGCGCTCCTCGGCACTCACGAGCAGGATTCGTTCGAGCGCTCGCGCGAGATCCTTCGGATCGGACGGATCGCAGAGAAGACCGGTCTCGCCGTGCACGACTTGCTCGGGGATCCCCATCACCCGGGTCGCGACGACCGTGCGGGCGCACGTCATGGCCTCGAGCACCGTCCGAGGAAAGCCTTCGTTGCCGTGAACGAGCACCTTGCGACCATCGAGCGGCAACGTCTCGCGATCGACGGTGGGCAGGACGACGACATCCGCCGCCCGCATCCAGTCGAGCGGTCGTGGATCCCACCCGACGAACCGGATCCGGACGCGAGAGAGTCGACTCGCACGTTCGAGCACATGAGCCCGGTACGGGCGGTCGGGTGCATCGCCGACGTGCACGAGGACCAGTCGCGAGGCGAGTGTGGGGGCGCGCGACTCGAGCTCCATTGCCGCCTCGACGAGGTGGTGCGCTCCCTTGAAGGGAACCAGCGAGGCCACCATGACCACGAGCAAGTCCCCGTCGCGCTCCTCGATCGGCGGCACCGTGGCGGCCAGGAGCGACGCGCGAGAGCGCGTCGCAACCTCGAGTTCGTCGTCGATGCCGTTGTAGACCGTCCGACACCGCGCGCGTGACCACGCCGGCATGACGTCGCGCACGGCGTCGGCCACACAGATCATCCGGTGGGCGAGCGCAGCGCCGACGCCCCAGGCAGCGCCCAGGGCGCTGCCGTCTCCGCGCACGTGCCAGATGCGGGGCGTCCTCCGCAGCAGAGCGCCGCCGCCCGCCAGGAGGAGCGCGCGGATGTCGTTGAAGTGCGCGACGTCCGCGCGCTCCCGCGCCAGCAGCGCAGCAAAGCGCCGCGCGTAGCCGGGCAGTTGCCTCGCGGCCAGCGCGACCTTGCGCCCGAGCGAGGCCGTCGGGATGACGCCGCCGTAGCGGGCGAGTGGCGCCGGGGCGGGCAACACCTCCACCGTGATGCCGGCGTCGCGGAAGGCGGAGGTGCAGCGGCCCTCGCCGGGGAACACCGCGAGCGGGAGGACGTCCCGCGAGCGCATCGCTTCGACCAGCGCCAGCAGGCTGCGCTGCGAGCCCGTTAGATCGGCGGGGTAGCCGATGAGGTAGACGACGCGGAGCGGTCGGCCCGCACGGCGCGTCACCCCGAGATGATGCCGCGAAGCGCGTCGGGCCCGTCGCCGAGGTTGATCTCGCACCAGGCGGCGAGGGCGAAGCAGTGCCAGAGGACGATGGGATCGCTGTGGACGAGCTCCCGGAAGCGGCCCCCGCCGAGCGTGTCGCTGGAGAGGATGCCGTAGCGGTCGAGCCGCGTGGAGTCGAACAGGCGCGATGCCGCGCCATCGAGTCCCCCGCGCAACCACGCCTCGACGGGGACGCCAAAGCCCTGCTTCTTGCGGTTCGCGAGCGCGTCCCCGAAGCGGCGGCGGTGGAGCTCGCGCAGGACGACCTTGCCCTTGAAGCCGAGCGTGTACTTCTCGGGGAGGCCTACGCCGTACTCGACGAGGCGGTGGTCGAGGAACGGCACGCGGGCCTCCAGATGGCGCGCCATGCTGGCGCGGTCCACCTTGACCAGCATGTCGTTCGGCAACGTGTTCGCGAGATCACAGGCGAGCTGGCGCTGGAGCTGCGTGCCATGCGCCGCGGCGAAGCGAGCGCGGAGCACCTCCAGGTGCTGCGTGGCGCCGCCGGGTCGCCGCAGGTAGCGCTCGGTGCGTGCGAGCGGGGCGACCTGCGTGAGGTCGGCGTAGATGTCGGCGTCGTCGCCGCTCAGCCCACGCGAGACGCGCCGCAGCTGCCGCAGCAGGTCCGACCACAGCGTCGACCGGTCGTAGCGCGTGGGCACCTTCCCCAGGGCGCGCGCGATCGCGTCACGGGCTCGAGGCGTCCGCGCGAACGGCTGCCGCATCTTCACGACCATGTACTTCAGGTACCCGGCGAACACCTCGTCGCCACCGTCGCCGCCGAGCGCAACCTTGTAGTCGTGCGCGACGTGCTCGCACAGGAGGTAGGTTGCGAGGCTCGACGAGTCGCCGAATGGCTCGTCATACGCGCAGAGCACATCGGCGACCTTCCGCTGCGCGGTCGCCTCGTCGAAGATCTGGACGCGGTTCTCGACCCCGATGCGCCGCGCCGTCTCTCTCGCGAACGGGGACTCGTCGAAGCGCGCCTCCTTGAAGCCGATGGAGTAGGAGCGGATGGGTCGGCTCGACTCCTCCGCCGCGAGAGCCGTGATCAGGGAGGAGTCGATCCCGCCGCTGAGAAAGGTCGCGACCGGGACGTCGCTCTCGAGGTGCTCGCGGACGGACCGCCGGAGCAGTCGCTCGACGCCGTCGCACGCCTCGCCCAGCGAGCCGACGGCGGCCGCCTCCACCGACGGGATCAGTGACCAGTAGGTTCGCTCGCGACGCGCGCCCGTGGCGAGGTCGATCTCCAGGCGGGTGGCGGGCGGGAGGCGGCGTACGCCCTCGTAGATCGTCGACGACTCCGGCACGTAGCTCCACGCAACCATCGCGTGCGCGGCGCCCTGGTCGATGGTGAACCGGGCGCCGAACCCGGGAAGGGTGCGGTCGAATGCCTGGAGCTCGGAGGCGAAGCCGAGCGTGGTCCCGGTGTCGACGACGAACAGCGGCTTGATCCCGAAGCGGTCACGGCTGAGGACGACCCGTCGCCGACGGCGATCGTGGATCGCGAAGGCCCACATCCCCGCGAGCTCCTCCTCCACGTGGTCGGGGTCCCGCTCGTACAGGCGGAGGATCACCTCGGTGTCGCTCCGCGTCCGGAAGACGACACCGTCGCGCTCCAGCCGCGCTCGCAGCGCGGGGGCGTTGTAGATTTCTCCGTTGTAGACGAGCACCACCGACTCGTCCTCGTTCGCCATCGGCTGGTGGCCGTGCACCACGTCGACGATGGCGAGCCGCTTCATCCCCAGCGTCGCGTCCGGGTGGGCGACGACGCCGCCGCCGTCCGGGCCGCGGTGGTGGATGCGCTCCGCCATCGCCGAGACCACCTCGCGCGACCGCTCCGCGGGGGCGTCGAACGCGACGAGACCGACGATGCCGCACATGAGAGGCCCTGCTATACCATGGCCGCCAATCCGCGCCGCCGATGACGCCACTCCGCGTCGTCCACGTCGGCTGCCACGGCCGACCTCACCGGGTCGCAGCGCAACCTCCTCGCGCTCCGGACCTCCCCCGATGACCCGATCACCCCGACCGCTCGGCGGGCGTCAGTTGAGAAGGGCGTGCGGCGCTGGAACCGGCGCTTCGGGCTCGCGCGAACGGCGGTCCGGCTGAAACTCCGGAACAATCTCGGCGATCGCGTCGCGGATCTGCTCGGCTGTGCCGGCGTCGCTCGTGGCGCGGAGTGCGCGCAACCCCCGGCGGAGCACCTCGAGCGGTACTCCAGCGTGCTTGCCGACGTAGATCTTCGGGTGCCGGGTCTTGTCGACGGCCTCGGCGCCGAGCGCGATCTCCTCGAACAGCTTCTCCCCCGGCCGCAGGCCGGTGAACTTGATCTCGATGTCGTCCTCGCGAAATCCTGAGAGCTTGATGAGGTCGCGCGCGAGATCGACGATCTTCACCGGCTCGCCCATGTCGAGCACGAAGATCTCACCCCCAGCGCCGATGGTCGCCGCCTGGACGACCAGCTGCGCGGCCTCAGGGATGGTCATGAAGTACCGCATCATCTCCGGATGCGTGACGAGCACCGGGCCCCCGCGCGAGATCATCTCCTGGAACAGGGGGATGACACTACCCGCGCTGCCCAGGACGTTGCCGAAGCGAACGGTGATGAACTGGGTGGTGCTCCGCTGCGACAGAGACTGCACGTAGAGCTCCGCCACGCGCTTCGACGCGCCCATGACCGACGTCGGGTTGACCGCCTTGTCGGTCGAGATCATCACGAACTTGGCGACGCCGTGCTTGTCCGCCATGTCGGCCAGGTTCCTGGTGCCGAAGACGTTGTTCTTCACCGCCTCCCCGGGGTTCATCTCCATCATCGGCACGTGCTTGTGGGCCGCGGCGTGGAAGACCATGCTCGGCCGTTCGCGGGCGAGCACGGCGTCGACGCGCGCCTCGTCGCAGATGTCGGCGATGCAGGGCACCACCTCGACCTCGGGGTGAAGCGCCGCCAGGTGCCGGTGGATGTTGAAGAGGCTGTTCTCCGCCTGCTCGACCAGAACCAGTCGCGCCGGGCGGAACGCGCAGATCTGACGGCAGAGCTCGCTCCCGATGCTGCCGCCGGCGCCGGTGACCAGGACGGTGGAGCCCTTCAGCGCCCCGGAGATGGCCTCGGTCTCCAGGAGGACCGCGTCGCGACCGAGCAAGTCCTCGATCTCCACGGAGCGGATGGCGTTGACCGTCACGCGACCATCGATCAGCTGCTCCATCGCCGGCAGGGTGCGGACCACGGCCGACGTGCTCGCGCAGGTCTCGACGATGGTGCGCATCAGGCGCGCGCTGGCCGAAGGGAGGGCCACCACGATCTCGTCGACCTGGTGTGTGGCCACCAGCGTCGGCACCTCTGCCAGCGTGCCGAGGATCGGCACGCCGTGGATGCGCTCGCGCTGCTTGGCGCGGTCGTCGTCCACGAAGCAGACCAGCTCGTACTTCGCGTCGAACTTGCTGCGGATCTCGCGCACGAGGCTCTCGCCGGCGTCGCCAGCGCCGACCACAAGCACCCTCCGTCGAGGGGCACCCGCGGCGGGCGTGCTCTGCAGAACCAGCTCCCGGAGCGCTCGAATGCCGAGGCGCAGGCCTCCCACCAGGCCCATGCTGAGCAGCCACTCGATGACGTAGAGCGAGCGCGGGAAGCCGGCGGGGCCGAAGAACTGGACGAACAGCGCGAAGGCCAGGGTGGAGACGGTCGTGGCCTTGACCAGGGTGATGACGTCACGAACCCCGGTGTAGCGCCACATGCCGTTGAACATGCGCGCCCACCAGTGCGAGGCGGATCTCGCGGCGAGCAGCGTCAGGATCCACGCCGGCACCTTGCGCCAGTAGATCCCCGGCACATCGAAGTCGAAGCGCAGGAGCAGCGCGAACAGGAGCGCGCTCGACCACAGGAGCAGGTGGACGGCCACGACCAGGAAGCGTCGGTGCGTGATGATCAGCGCGCGCATGGCTGGAATGGTGGGCCCCTTCACGCGCCGGGCCGCGCGTCATCGTGGTTCGGCTCGTCGTCGCGCGGCCGGCGCGACGACGCCTCGGCGGCAGCGCCCGGATCGGCGGAGTAGTACTGGTCGCGACGGTAGTACTGGTATGAGTACCGATACTCGTCGCGGTCGAGGTTCACTGCATTCAGGACGACGCCCGCGATGCGCGCGGAGACGTCTCGCAGCGTGCGCAGCGAGTAGGCGGCGAGCTCCTTGCGCGTCTGGAAGGCGCGGACGACCACCAGGGTCCCGTCGGCGACGGTGGAGAGGATCGCAGCGTCCGTCACGGCGACCAGCGGGGAGCTGTCCAGGATGACGTGGTCGAAGCGCGTCTCCATCTTCCTCACCCAGGCGCGAAACCGCTCGCTCTGCAGCAGCTCGGCCGGGTTGGGTGGAATGGGGCCGGCGACCACCACCGAGAGGTTCGGCACCTCGGTCGGCTGCGGCCCGCTCGCCGGGTCGTCGCTGTCGAGGAGCGCCGTGGTGAGGCCGGCGTCGTTGCGCTTGCCGAAGACGCGGTGCACGCGCGGGCGGCGGAGGTCGCAGTCCACGAGGACGACGCTCTTGCCCGCCTGGGCCATCGCGATGGCGACGCAGCACGCCACCGTCGTCTTCCCCTCGGAGGGGCCGGCGCTCGTCACCAGCAGCGTGGTGTACGGCTTGTCGGGTGCCATGAAGAGCAGATTGGTGCGGATGGCGCGCGACGCCTCGGCGATCGAGCTCATCGGGCTGTGGTGAACGACCAGCTCCGGCGCGCCGGGGTTCTCCAGCGCGCGACGGCGGCGCGGGCCCTTCTTGCCGAAGTCCGACATGTTCACCTCGGGCAGCAGGCCGAGGAAGGTCGCGCCCATTCCCTTCTCGACGTCCTCGGGAGTCTTCACCGTGCGATCGAGGAGGCCACGCGCCATGGCGGCGCCGATGCCGACGGCGATGCCGAGCAGCGCGCCGGCGAGGATGTTGAGCGGGACGTTGGGCCGGATGGGCCCTCCGGGGATGCGCGGCCGGTCGATGACCTGGATGTTGTTCACCCGCAGCATCCGCGTGAGGTCGCTCTCCTTCGTCCGCTCGAGGACCAGCGAATAGAGCTTCTCGGTGTTGTCCTTCGAGCGGTGGAGCCGGCCGTACTCGATCTCCAGCAGGTTGAGGTCCAGCGCCTGCGTCTTGGCGCGCGCGAACTGGCCCGCCAGGTCCGCCTCGTGGCGCTTGACGATCGCGAGGTCGCGCTCCAGCGCGCCGCGGATGTTCTTGACCTCGGCGAGCATCGCTTCGCGTGCCGCAGACACCTTCGCCTCGGCCTCGCGGAACTCCGGGTGGTTCGGCCCCGGGCTGCCGATCCGCTCCCTGATGCCGTCGCGCGCGGCGACCGCCACCTGGTACTGGCTCCGCAGGCCCTGCAGCGCGTCGCTCTTGGTGAACTCGCTCGCCGGGAGATCGGTGGGATTGTCGTTGCCGACCTTGGCGAGCTCGGTGACGCGAGCCTGCACGCCGGCGCGCTCGTCCGCGAGCTCGGTCAGGCGATCGTTGATCTTCGACATCTGCCCGCGCAGCATGTTGGACTGGTCGTCAAAGGCGACGGAGAGGATGTTCTTCTCCATCTTGTACTCGTGCAGCGACATCTCGTTCTGGTCGAGGTCGCCCTTGAGCTTCTGCAGCTGGTCGCGGAGCCAGTCCGAGGCGGTCGCGGTGAGGTTCAGGGAGTCGTCGAGGTTCTGCTGCACGTAGGCGTCGACGAGCACGGCGAGGACGCGGGCGGCGCGCTCGGGGCTGGTGTCGGTCAGCCGCACCGCCGCCATGCGCGAGCTCTTGATCGGGTCGACCGACACACGACCGCGCAGCATCAATGCGGCGTCGTCCTCGTCCATGGGCGTGAACGGACCCTTGGGCTGCGCTCCGGTGGGCAGCGACATCACGAAGCCCGGGTCCCGGTGCAGCTGCAGCTCGAGCACGACGCGCTTGGCGATGCGCGTCGACTGGATGAGCTGGTACTGCGTCTCGTAGTACTCGCGCGTGTCCCAGACCTGACCCGCGCCCAGCTCGACGACGCTCTCGACGCGCTGGCCCAGGGGGCGCGGCGGGTTGGGATCGAAGAGGATGGTGGCGGAGGCCTCGTAGATCTTGGTCTGCGACAGCGTGTAGAAGGCGCCGCCGACGCCGATCAGCAGCGCGACGATGAGGGACGTCAGCCAGAACTTCCGGACGGGCCGCAGCACCGCCATGAGGTCGATGGGCGCCGCCGCAGGTTCGCTGTGTTCTTCGGTGGCCACGACGTTCTGGGGTTCCCGGGGCGCAATGAGGTGCCCGAACGCGACGGGAAGTTCACGTCCTCTCGAACGCGTCGAGCCGCCTCGTGGGCGGCACCGTTACCGAACCCCTCCGAGGGCGTAAAGGCTGGTGAACCTGCTTGCCGCTGGGCGGACGCGCAGGATCGCCTCACTTCGCATACCCGACGAGGCGGTACACAGCCCTGCCGACGAGCTCGCGGAGCGCCTGCGTGCTCAGGTCGAGAGCGTCGGCGCGCGGCGCCACGGACCACGACGCCCGCGCCGGCTCGACGGCGCGCCGGTCGACGGGGAGGAGGTCGACGTCCAGCTCCACCGCACGGAAGCATCCGGCTGCGCGGTGCATGTGGAAGGCACTCGTGACGACCAGGAGCGTCCCGAGTCCGCGCTCCCTGGCGATCCGCGCCACTTGCTCCGCGTTCTGCCGGGTGTTCAGCGCCGTCTCGTCGACGACGAGGCGGTCGGGGGCGATGCCCCAGCGCACCAGCTGGTCCGCGAGGACGCGAGCATCCACGACGTCACCCGGGCTGGCGCGGGCCGCGCCCCCGGTGATCAGGGCGATCTTGGCGCGGTCCTGCCGCAGCAGATCGAACACGGCGAGCAGCCGCTCGACGTTGTCGCCGTAGGTCGGGGTCGCGCCGGCGGGGAGTGCTCCCTGAGGAACCACCCCCCCGAGGAGGACGACGGCGTCGTACGGGACGCCGTCGCGCACCGTCGAGGGCGCGTCCGCCTCCAGCGCGAACCAGAGCCGGTTCGCGACGGTCGGATTGGCGAAGACGAGGCCGACGCCGGCCACCCCGGCCAGGAGAATGAGGCGCACGCGCCTCGACCGCTCGCGGGCGGTGGCCCACGCGGCCGCCGCCAGGAGCAGCAGCATCCACGTGAGAGGGGACGCGGCGAGGTCCAGCGACTTCGACAGGAGGAAGAACAAGAGTGCGTCTTTCTTTGCGCCCACCGGGGTGAGGCGGATTGCCGCAGTGGCCTGGTGGATGGTTGAACGCCGACGTGGGAAGGGGCAACGTAACGGGCGGGAGCTCACCCCTCATTGGCTGATGGGCCTCACCGTCGGTGGCTTCTCGGCCGCGGATGGAATAGCCGGTCCCTTTCGGCGTGGAAGAGCTCCCCGTGGCGCTCCGCTCCCCGGGACCTCTTCATGATCGGCGCCCTACTCGCCATCCTCATGTTCTTCGTGCTCGTGGCGCTGGTGCGCGCCACGTCGGTGACCGGCCGCGACGAGAAGCTGATGCGCCTCATGATCGCCGGCTACCTGGCGCGACTCATCGTGCAGGCTTTCTCCCGCGATCTCTCGCTGTTCAGCCACGGCGGTGGCGGCGACTACATGGTCTACGAGCTGTGGGCGCTCGAGATCAACCGATTCTGGGGCTTCGCTGGCGTGCAGTACGTCACGGCCGACGACATCCCCCTCATCGGTCCGACGTCGCTGCCCCCCAACCTGTTCGCGCTCGTGATCGCGCTGAACGGAGGCGAGCCGACGCCGCTGGGATGCACGGCCATCGTGGCCGTCATGGGGTGCCTCACCTGCCTCAACCTCTACCGCCTCGCCGTGGACCTCGGCGCCGACCCGCGGCGCGCCCTCACCCTCGCCGGCGTGCTGCTCTTCAGCCCCGCTTTCCTGCTGTACACGTCGGACATGTACAAGGACGGGCTCGTCCTCTTCGTGACGACGGGCGCTGTGAGCAGCTCGATCCGCCTGGCGCGAAGGTTCTCCGTGGGCGAGCTGATCTCGGGCGCCCTCTTCCTCCTGGCGCTCTGGCACATCCGCTTCTACCTGGTGTTCGTCGCGGCGGCGCCGCTGGTCGTCGGCCTGACCGGCGTGAAGTCGCGGTCGGTGGTGCGGCCGCTCTTCGCCATGCTGCTGCTCGGGGCCGCGTTCGCAACCACCCTCGCCGCGACCGACGTCGTGGACACCGTCTCGCAGCGCGCCGACGCCGCGTTCGAGAAGGGGACCAACAAGGCCACGCGAGAGATCAACGCCTCGGGCGGGTCGGGTGTGTCGTTCGATGACGGTGGCAACGCCTGGGGCGCGATGGGCCCGAAGCTCGCCTACACCATCCTTTCCCCATTCCCGTGGGCCGGTGGTTCGGTCGGCTTCCACATTGGCAAGATCGACACGTTGCTCTGGTACTTCATCCTCTGGCGGTCGTGGATTGCCGCCAAGCGGCTGTGGCGCGAGGACCGGGCGACGCTCCTGATGTTCCTGGCGTTCATCATCCCCATCCTCATCATGTACGCGACGTCATTCTCCAACGTCGGCCTCATGCTTCGTCAGCGCCTGTCGGTGGTGATGGTGGCGGCGGTGCTCGCAATGCAGAGCTGGCCCAAGCGCGCCACGGCACCGGCCGGCGAGCGACGGCTCACGCTCGACCGCTCGGTTCCGCGACGGCCGCCCGGGCTGGTGCCGGCGAGCGCTGTGCGAGTCGGCCCTCGCTGACGGGGAGCGTGCGCTCAGCGACGCGCGATGGCGGCGAGCCCCTGGGCAGTGCCCACCTGCGGCTGCCAGCCGGCCGCGAGCAGCTTCGACGGGTCGACGACCAGGGAGCCGCCCAGGCGGTCCCAGAGCGCGCCGCGTCCCACCCGCTCCAGCGGCACGCGGAGCCAGGCCTCGGGCACCGGGAGCAGCCACGCCGGCCGACCCATGCCGCGGCGCAGCGCCGCGACGATCTCGGCGAGCGACAGCGGCGTGGGATCCGCCACGACGAACGTCTCGTTCTCGCTCGCGGGCGACACCAGGGAGAGCTCGATCGCAGCCCCGAGATTCTCGATCGCCAGCAGAGACCTGCGATTGTGCACCCGTCCGAGGGGAAGCGGGAGCGGCAGGTCCGCGACGCGCACCAGGGTGCGGAGATTCCCCTTCACGCCGGCTCCGTAGACGAGCACTGGCCGCAGGATGGTGAAGGGCGCGCCAGCCGCCGCGACCTCGGCCTCGGCGGCGAGCTTCGAGCGCCCATAGGCGTCGACCGGACGCGGCAGATCGCGCTCGGTGAGGACGGCCTCCGAGGCGGCGCCGCTCTGCGCCTTGATCGAGGAGACGAAGATCAGACGACGAACGCGGGCCGCGGCAGCGGCTCGCGCGAGCGCACCGGTCGCAGCCCGGTTGACCCGATCGTAGTCGTCGTCCGCCACGCCCGTGGCATGCGCGATCCCGGCGAGGTGCACCACCGCGTCGACTCCGCGGAGGTGCTTCTCCCAGGTCGTCGAAGCCAGATCCCCGATCACGACCGTCTCGACGCCGGCCACGTCGGTCAGCGCCCCGGCGCCGCGCACCCCGGCGCGGACGCGGTGTCCCCGGCGCGCCAGCATGGCGACGAGGTGTCGCCCCACGAAGCCGTTTGCGCCGGTGATCAGGACATTCATCGTCGTACTCTCACCAGCGACGCGAGCAGGCCGGCGGTGAGCAATGTACCCGCCGCCAGCGCCGCCGCCGAGACGACCGGTGAGGGGTCGAGCACGGTCCACGTCGCCAGCGCGGCCAGGCCGAGATTCGCCACGAAGACACGCGTGACGATCGCGAGGACGCTGAGGCCGCGATCGGTCGCCCGCTGGTAGAAATGCGTGCGATGGGCCTCCCAGAACCGCTCCCTCCGCGAGAGCCGACGGAAGAGCGTGATCGTCGAGTCGGCGAGGTAATACATGGGCAGCAAGAGCGCTGCCGCGAGGTGCCCGCGACCGGCCAGCAGGATGAGCAGCCACACCAGGAGGAACCCGATGGGTACGCTACCGACGTCGCCCAGGAAGAGGCGGGCGACGGGCCGGTTGAACGGGGCGAACCCCACCAGCGCAGCCGACAAGGCGACCGCGGCGAGGGCGCCGCGCGGTGGCATGGCGTCCAGCGCGCCGAGAACCGCGAGCCCGGCCGCCATGGGTACCACCTGGGCCACCGTCATCCAGTCGATGCCATCCATGAAGTTCGTCAGGTTGACGAACCAGACCCCGCCGAGCAGGAGCACCAGCAACTCGACGCTGCGTGGCACGAACGACAGCGGCCTCGCGTCCCCCGGCAACACGGCGAGCAGCGCGGCGATCGCGACCATCTGCAGGCCAAAGCGCGGCAGCGGCGACAGGCCGCGGATGTCGTCGACCGCACCTGCCGCGCCGAGCGCGGTCGCGCCAGCGACGATGGTGACGATCTCCGCGGTGGTGCCGCGGACCTCCACGTCGAGGCCGATTCGCGCCAGCAGGAGCCCGGCGAGGGACGCCGCCACGACGGCCATGCCTCCGCCCTGCGGCGTCGGCACCTTGTGCGACGAGCGGGCGTTGGGGCGCGCCAGCGCGTAGCGCTGCAGCACGGGACGGAGAAGCACGATCAGCGCGGCGGTGGCCAGGGCGCAGCCGAGCGCCAGCGCGAGGTGAATCACGATGCGACTCCCGAGGCGCGCGCGTGGATGAGGCGGCGGTAGAGGGCGACGACCTCGGCGCCGATGCGGTCGCTGGAGAACTCCGCCTCGGCCAGAGCGCGGCTCGCGTCGGCGTAGCGCGCGCGCCGCGCCGGATCGTCGGCGAGCCGTGCGATGGCGCGGGCCAGCGGCGCCGCCGCGTCGACCGGCACCAGCTCCGCATTGACACCGGGCCGCGCGACCTCTCGACACCCCGGCACATCGGTCGCCACCAGCGCCCGACCACACGCTGCGGCCTCCAGCAGGCTGAGCGGCAGACCTTCACGACGGGACGGCAGCACCGCCACGTGCGCGGCAGCCCACACCGTCCGGATGTCCTGCACGTGGCCGAGCAGGGTGACGCCCTCGCGCTGCCGCCAGGCGTCGAGAACCTCTTGCGCGAACGACGCGGGGTTTGCCGGGTCTCGCTCGCCGGCGAGGAGGAGCCGCACGTCGCGCCCCTCGCTGCGCAGGAGCCGGTGCGCCTCCAGCAGCGCGGCGAGGCCCTTGTCCTCCAGCAGCCGGCCGACGTACGCCATCGTGAAGGGGCCCGGCGGGTCGGCGAGCGGCACCAGCCGGCGCGTATCGACGCCGGATCCAGGGATCAAGGTGATGGCCGAGGGCCGGATGCCCAGCGCCAGCATCGCCGCACGATCGTCGGGGTTCTGGACGAGGACGCCGCCGCCCCCACGGCCGAACGAGGCGCGCATGATGGCGCTCAGCACGGCGCGCACCGCGCGCGCCCTCGGCGAGGCGGAGGTGAAGGCGAACCCCATCCCGGCGATCGCCGCCAGTGTCACCACCGGCAGACCCACCGCGGCGAGGGTTCCGAGGACACTCGGCTGCACGCCGACCGCGTGCACCAGCTGCGGCTCCACGCGGCGGAGGATCGTGCGGACGTCGGCGACCGTCCGCAGCGCCGCCGACGGGTCGACGCTCCCTCGCCGCCATTCCACCGGCTGGAGCCGGAAGCCCTCGGCCTCGATCGCCGCCCGTTGCCCTCGCACGCGGGTCGCGACGTGCACCTCGAACCCGGCGTCGCGCGCGGCGCGCGCCATCGGCAGGCGATGCGAGACGAAGTACCAGTCCTCGGTGACGAGGTAGAGGACGCGCTGCGCCATCGGCTACGGGTAGGTCGGCGCGTCCGGAACCGCCGGGGACGTCTGGGACACCGCGCTCTGCCGGCGCACCACCTCCACCGCCGTCATGGCGCCCACGCAGGCGAAGAGAACGACCAGCGGATACACGGGCTGCGAGTACCGGGTCTCGGTGCTGTGGAATGGCACGTACACGGCGGCGTTCATGGCGATCGGAGCGACCAGCCACAGCGCGCGGCGTTCGCGCCGGATCGCGACGGCCATCCCCACCATGGCGCTGGCGATCACGGCCAAATTCAGCGCCCAGAGCCCGGCCTTCAGGGCGTACCAGGAGGGGGCTCCGGCCCTGAGCGGCGCCGGCCAGAATTCGAAGAGGTCGGAGCGCGTCCCCAGCCACATGAATCGCGTGCGTGCGACGCCACGAGCGGCCACGGCCGCGGGCTCGGCGCGCCAGCGCTCTACCGCCAGAGCGCGGAAGCCCCGATCCTGCTCCTGCGACGAGGTGGACCGCTCGAGCGCCGCGACTCGCTCCCGCTCGCGATCGTCGCGGTACGCGTAGGGCGGGTAGCCCGCGGCTCGGGCGGCGACCCAGTTGCCGTCGCGCTCCCACGTTCCCACCCAGAGGTTGAAGCCGAGCAGGCCCTTGCTGACGAGCGCGAGCTGACCGGTGCTGACGACGTTGCGCGCGGTCCACGGGGCGACGGTGAGCGCGGCGGCAAGGGAAAACGCGAGGGGCATGCGGCGCGGCGCGCCGAACCGAGCGTCCTTGACCAGCCAGGCGACCGCGACCATCGCCGCGCACGCGGGGAGGTAGACGTCACGTGTCAGCAGGCACACCCCGAAGGCGAACCCACCTGCGACCCAGGCGCCGAGCTTGCCGGGGCGCAGCGCCGGTAAAGCGACGCCGGCCACGAGCGCCGCGGTGCACAGCGTCTCGCTGAGGAGCGCCCCGGTGTAGAAGATGTCGAAGGGGCACAGCATCGTCGCCCACAGCGCGGCTGTGGCGACTCGCGGCCACAGCCGACGCGCCAGCGCATGTACCAGGAAGGGGACCGCGCAGGAGAGCGCGACCTGCAGCAACTGGACCGCGATGGGCCGAGGGCCGAAGAGGGCGTAGCTCCCCGCCACCAGGAACGGAAAGGCCGGGGGCCGCAGCAGCGTCGGCCGGAATGGTGGCGCGACCTCGAGGGAGTAGACCCCGTGCTCGACGAGGTTGCGGGCGAGCAGGTCGTAGCCGACCGCGTCCCCAGCATCGACGCGGTAGTGGATCAGCGACATCAGGGCGGCGCGCACGATCAGGCCGACCATCAGCACCACGGCGATGCGCCGACCGGTCAGCGGCACTGCGTCGGTCATCGATGCGCTTCGCGTCCGGCGCTCCCGCCGGCCGCCGGGCGCTCATCGGCCCGCCCTGGCTGCACCACACCCTCGTAGCGCGGGCGCGCACCACCGGCGGCGGAGGAGGCGAGCAGGAACCCGGCCTCCGCGAAGCCCCGCACCAGCCCGGCAAGACGCAGCTTGGAGCCCGCCACGTCCCTCCACGCGAGCAGCGGCACCTCCACGATGCGCAGCGGAGCCTGCCCCGGGACCAGCTC
>JBKJLX010000381.1:0-2903 GCA_046596645.1 Polyangiaceae bacterium | reverse complement strand
GGGACGCCGCCGCCGCCGCGCGCTTCTGCGCCGTCTACGACGTGCGCGTGGAGGGGAACTGGGAGGGGCACAACGTCCTCTGGATGCCGCGCCCTCTGGCCGAGGTCGCGAAGGAGGTGGGGGTCGAGCCCGCCACCCTGGAGACCGAGCTCGCGGCGTCGCGCGCGAAGGTGCTGGCGATGCGCCGCAGCCGCGTCCCCCCCCTCCTCGACGACAAGGCGCTCGCCGCGTGGAACGGCCTCGCCATCGGCGCCATGGCGGAGGCCGCGCGCGTGCTCGGCGACCCGCGCTGGCTCGCAAGCGCCGTGCGCGCGGGCCGCTTCGTGGTGGAGACGCTGGCGCGGCCCGACGGCGGGCTCTTCCGCACCCACCGCGCGGGCGTGAGCCACCTCGACGCCTACCTCGAGGACTACGCCTTCGTCGCGGACGCGCTGATCGACCTCCACGAGGCGACGGGGGACGACGCCTGGCTCGCGCACGCCGACCGCATCGCCAGGCGCATGCTGGCCGACTTCGGCGACGAGGAGACAGGGGCCTTCTTCTCGACCGCCCACGATCACGAGGCGCTGCTGGTGCGCAGCCGTGAGGGCACGGACGGGGCGATCCCCAGCGCGAGCGCCGTCGCCGCGCGCACGCTGGCGCGCCTGGGCGCTCACCTCGGCGACGCGTCGCTGCGCGCCCGCGCCGGCCGCGCCATCGCCGCCCACGGCGCGGCCATGCGGCGCGTTCCTCGCGCCTTCTCCACCTCTCTCCTGGTGGTGGAGGACCTGGTGGAGCCGCCGATCGAGGTCGCGCTGATCGGCGCCCCCGACGCCGAGGCGACGCGCGCCCTCGACGCCGTCCTCGCCTCGATGTTCCTGCCCAACCGCGCCATCGCCAGGCACGATCCAGCGCTCGATCCTGTGGCCGCCGCCCGGCCGCTCCTCGAGGGCAAGACGCTGGTCGACGGCGCTGCCGCCGCGTACGTCTGCCGCGACTTCGCGTGCGCCGCCCCCGCGACCACGCCGCAGGCGCTCCGCGCGACGCTCCACGAGGCACTTCGCCTGGCGCGGAGCGGGCGCGAGCGCGCGGTGCGACCGCCGCTGCGTCCCGGCCGCGCGACGCCCGAGGGCACCCGCGCCGTCGCCGCCGCCCTGCCCCAGGAGGCGACGGTCATGGTGGGCGAGCTCGCGGTCAGCCGCGTCGTCGTCGCGCCGCGGCCGGCGACGCGCGACATGGAGGGCGTGCTGCGCGCGGCGTTCGCCGCCGGGGTGAGCGCGGTCCTGGTCGAGGGCGACACCGCGCGCCGCGTCGGCGCGGCGCTCGAGGCCCTGACTGCTAGCGGCGCCTGCCCCCCGCGCGAGGGGCTGGTGCTGCTCGCGCGCGTGGACCCCGGTGAGGGCCCCGGCCCGGCCGCGATGGCCGAGGCGATCGCCGACCTGCTCGCGGTGGCGACGCTCGACGGTGTGGTCGTCGCCGCGGTGCCCACCGCGGCCGAGGATGAGGCGCTGGTGGCGCTGCGCGGCGCGGGGCGGCTCGGCGCGGTCGGCGTCGCGCACCCAGCGGGCGGCGAGGACGCGCACGCACCGCTGCGCACGCTGGCACTCCGCGCGACCGACGGCGGCGCCGCGGCCACGCAGGGGAGCGGCATCGCGCTCGGCGCGCTCGACGCCCGCAAGCGCGGCCGCCGGCTGCGGCTCGACGCGCCGGCGCCTCCCGCCGATCCGCCGCCCTTCGAGGCGGCACGCCAGGCGCTCGCCGCCCTGGAGTCCGAGTTCCGGACGACGATCGCCAGCGAGCTGCAGGTCCCTCCGGGCAGCGAGCTCGATCCCGGCGCCCTGCTGGCATTCTCCGAGGCGCTCGGGCCCCTGCCCGCGGAGCTCACCACGCTCGACGACGTCGACGCGTTCGTCCGCGATGCGCTGGAGCCCGCGCTGGGCGCCGCCACATCGGCACTCGACGCGCTGCGCCCGCCCCTGGGCGACCGCTGGCTTCGGCTGCGCGCCCGCTATCTGCCGGCGCTAGGCGCCGCGCTCGACGCGCTGCGCGCGCGGGTCGGCGCGCGCGCCCGCAGCGACGCAGACGCCCTGTTCCGCGATCTCGCGCCGCACCTTCCAGAGGCGCTGCGCGCAGCCGCCCCGGTGGCGCGCGCCATCGCGCTCGCTCTCTCCACACCCGGGGTCGCGCTCGCCGTGGCCGACGTCGCCTCGGTAGAGGACGCGTCGGCGATCGCGATCGCCCTCGCGGCGCCGCGGTTCGACGGCGCCACGGCCCGCGCCGCCATCCAGACTTAGCTCCGGCCCCCCCGCCCGGCCCGAGGTGCTGCCTCGATTCAAGTGGTCGAAAGTGCGCAGATTCACGGGCTTCACACGCGAGCCGTCGCGCCTGTAGCCTGCTCGATGCTGGCCGTCCTTGCGCCTGGGTCGGCGCCGATCCTAGCGAAACCACACATGTCGCATCGCTCTCCTCGAGACGACCTCTGGATCGGCGTGCATGGGTCCGTGTTGATCCACTCCCACGGCTTGGCGACCGCGGACCTACACCAACTTCTAAAGTAACAACAATGGCTTACAGACACAGCGCAGTGGCACGCTTGCTGCTCATTGGAACTCTCGTGCGCCCCTCGACGACGACCCTCCTGGCTCTCGCCACCGCGACTGCGGCGGTGCTCGGTGGTTTTTCGGGCTGCGCGAGCGACCCGGAGACGTTCACCCCGAGCAGCGCGAGCACGGGCACCGGAAGCGGCACCGGGAACGGCCAGAACGGCAACGGCGGTGGCTCCTCCGAGGGCGGCAGCAACGGGTCGGGCGCTGCCGCCACCGCTGGTGGTGTCGCTGGCGCCCGACCCGTTGCTGCCGCCCTCGGAGGAGCCACCGCCGTTGCCGTTCTGGCCGTTCCCGGTGCCGCTTCCGGTGCCCGTGCTC
>JBKJLX010000310.1:0-8970 GCA_046596645.1 Polyangiaceae bacterium | reverse complement strand
GTTCTCGGAGACGCTGGTGCTCCGGCGCGGCGACCGCGAGGCGGAGGACAAGTGCATCGGGGCGCTCGACCGCGAGAGCGCGCGCCTGCAGGAGCTGATCGACCGCCTCCTCGACTGGGGGAGGATGGAGAGCGGGCGACGCATCTACGAGATGGACTGGCACGCGCCCCGTGACGTCGCCGAGGACGCGGTGGCCATCTTCGCGCCGACGCGCGAGGCGCGGGACGTCCAGGTGAAGATAGAGGCACCGCCCGATCTGCCCCTCCTCTATTGCGACCACGCGGCGCTGGTCGACGCGGTCGTCAACCTGCTCTCCAACGCCTACAAGTACGGTGGTGACCCGCGCCGGATCGACGTGCTGCTCAGCGCCAGCGACAAGCACGTGACCCTCGGCGTGCGCGACAACGGGCCCGGCATCGCCAAGCGCGAGCACCGTCGCATCTTCGAGAAGTTCTACCGGGTGGACGATCTGCTCGCGCGGCGGCGCGAGGGCTCGGGCCTGGGCCTCGCCATCGTGCAGCACGTGCTCAAGGCGCACCGTGGCCGGGTCGAGATCGCGTCCGAGATCGGGCGCGGGAGCACCTTCTTCCTCCTTCTCCCGCGGCGGCGGGAGGAAGAAGACGCAGCGGCGGCGCGCGCGCGCGAGGGGAACGCGGCATGAGCGAGTCGAGGGCGACCGGCAAGACGGTGGTCGTGGTGGAGGACGATCCCAGCATCGCGATGGGGCTGGAGATGAACCTCCAGGCGGAGGGGCACCGCGTCCTCGTGGCGGCGGACGGCGAGCAGGGCCTGTCGCTCGCCCGGGGCGGCGGCGTCGACCTGGTGATCCTCGACGTCATGCTGCCCAAGCTCAACGGCTTCGAGGTGCTGCGCACGCTGCGCGCCGAGCGCCACACCATGCCCATCATCATGCTGAGCGCCCGCGGCGCCGAGATGGACAAGGTCATGGGACTCGAGCTGGGCGCCGAGGATTACGTCACCAAGCCCTTCAGCCTGGCCGAGCTGCTGGCGCGGGTGAAGGCGGCGCTGCGGCGCGACGCCCTGGGCCGCCCGGGCCTCGACGTCTTCCGCTTCGGCGACGTCGAGGTCGACCCGGCCACGCGCGAGGTGCGGCGCGCCGGCGTCCCGGTGGAGCTCACGGCGACCGAGTTCGACGTCCTCCTCTGCCTGGTGGAGTCGCAGGGGCGCGTGCTCACCCGCGATCAGATCCAGACCAAGGTCTGGGGGCCGCTGCACCACGGCACCCAGCGCACCATCGACAACTTCATCCTCCAGCTGCGCGCCAAGCTGGATGACGAGGAGTGCAAGCACATCGTGACGGTCCGCGGGGTCGGCTACCGCATCGTCACGTAGGCTCGGGTCACCCGCCGCCGCAGAACTTGTTGATGCCGTCGACCAGGGCGTCCTCGCTCTTGACGGCCTTCTCCATGGCCTCCTGCGCGGCGGCCATCTTGGCCGCGTCCTTCGCGTCGACGGAGGCGGCCATGTCGCGCGCGCTGCGCGCGACCTCCTTCGCCATGTCCTGGTAGCGCTTGGAGAAGTCCTTCAGCTCGCCGATCGAGACCTCGACCTTGCCGGCGTCCGTTGCGGCCTTCTCCATCGCGTCGGCCATGCTGCGGAGCTCGCCCACGCCGGAGGGGTCGCTGGTCGCCTTCATCCCCTGGTCGAGGCTGGCGACGCCCTGGTTCACCACCGCCACCAGGCGGTTGCACTCGGCCACCTTGGAGGGCCCACAGCCGCCGAGGACGAGGCTGGCGAGGGCGACGGGCAGGAAGGAGCGTCGTCGCATATCCTCCTGGTTTACTTCCAGGATCGGCTCCATCGCAAGCTCTACGTCCCTGGCTTCCTGGTCCGCAGGCGCTAGGTCCGCAGGCGCCAGGTCCCGGGGAAGCTGCGACCGACGTCGTCCGCCGTGGGATCGGTGACCAGCAGCTCCGGCTTGCCGCGGTCGGAGAAGACGATCGTGTTCTGGCGGAAGACCCGGCCGAAGGCGATCGCCTCGTCTCGGTCCATGGCGTGGACCAGCCACGCCGGCTCGCGGAAGGTGCTGTCGCTCTCCCCCTCCGTCCCCACGCAGGGCTCGATGCGGTAGCAGCCCAGGATCAGCAGGTCGCGCAGGACCAGGTGCCGACCGTCGTTCACCCGCCGCGGCAGCAGCATGGAACGGGGATTGTACGCGGTGAGGAGCGCGAAGCGGCGCTGCAGCACCTCGGGCAACGTGCGCGGATCGGTGGCGGGATCGCCATCCATCGACGCGCGGACCGGTCCGGCCGCGGCCGGCAGCTCGTAGTGCGTCGAGAGGTAACCCCGGAGGAGAGCCTGATCCATCGCGCCTTCCGGTTTACCAGAGCCGCGCTTTGCGAAGAACCGGCTTCGGAGTACACCCGCCGGCGGAGGCCCCGCGCTTCACGGCCATGAGCCACCCATGATCGACGTCCGTCACCTCGCGAAGTGGTACGGCACGCACCCCGCGGTGCGCGACGTCACCTTCCGCGTGGAAGCGGGGGAGGTGGTCGGGTTCCTGGGTCCCAACGGGGCGGGCAAGAGCACCACGCTGCGCGTTCTCGCGGGATTCCTGGGGGCCACCGCCGGCGAGGTGCGCATCGCGGGGCACGATCCCGCGGTGGACCCGATCGAGGTGCGTCGCTCGATCGGCTACATGCCGGAGACCTGCCCGCTCTACCCCGAGATGCGAGTGGTGGAGTACCTGCGCTTCCGCGCCGAGCTGAAGGAGGTGCGGCGAGGCGTGCGCGACGCAGCCGTGAAGCGCGCCATCGACGACGCCGGCCTCGACGAGGTGGCCGGGCGGCCGATCGCGGCGCTCTCCAAGGGGTATCGGCAGCGCGTCGGCCTGGCGGACGCCCTGGTCGCCTCCCCTCCGCTGCTGATCCTCGACGAGCCGACGGCCGGCCTCGACCCCAACCAGATCCGCGAGGTGCGTGCGCTGGTGGGACGGCTGCGCGAGCGGCACACCATCCTCCTGTCGACCCACATCCTCTCGGAGGTCGAGGCGGTCTGCTCGCGCGGCATCGTCATCGCCCGGGGCGAGGTCGTCGCCAGCGGCACCCTGGACGAGCTGCGCGCGCTGCGCACCAGCTCGGCCCTGGTGGCCCGCGTCGCCGGCCCCGAGGGCGCGGCGAAGGCTGCCCTGAAGGCGCTGGCAGGGCTCGCGGGCGTGGCGTCGAGCAGCCAGGGCACGACGGGGGACGCGCTCGCGATCGCGCTTGCCCCCGGTGCCGACGCCGACGACGTCGCCGAGCGGGTGGTCACCGCGCTGGTCGCCGCGGGGCTGCGCGTCCGCGAGGTGCGGCCGGCGCGCGCGACGCTGGAGGACGTCTTCGAGCAGGTCACGGCAGAGCCAGCCGCGCCGGAGACCGGGTCCGGGGCCGCGGCGGCCCGTGAGTCCGCGTCGTGAGGGGTTTCTGGCCCATCCTCAAGCGCGAGCTGTTCGCGCTCTTCGTGACGCCGCTGGCCTGGACGCTCTCGACGGTGTTCCTGATCCTCCAGGGCCTCCACTTCTACCTGCTGGTGTCGCACTTCGCGGCCCAGCCCGGGCTCGCCGTGGACGGCGGCCCGGTGCAGGCCTTCTTCGGGCAGACGGTGCTGCTCTACCTGCCGCTGCTGTTCTTGTGCCCGCTGCTCACGATGCGGACGTTCGCGGAGGAGCGGCGCGCCGGCACCATCGAGACGCTGCTCACCGCGCCGGTCGACGCGGGCGGCGTCGTCGCCGGCAAGTACGCGGCGGCCCTCGTCACCTACGTCGCGCTGTGGGCGCCGACTGCGACCTACTTCGTCCTCCTCTCGCGCCTGGGGGAGATCGACTGGCGCGTCGTGGCCACCGGCTACCTGGGCGTGGTGATGGCGGGCGCGGGCTACCTCGCGATCGGCGTCCTGGCGAGCGCGCTCGCGCGCTCGCAGCTCACCGCGGCGATGACCGCCATGGTCGCGGTGGTGGGCCTCTTCATGCTGGGGCTCGGCGAGTTCGTGTTCCCCCCGGGCCTGGCGCGCGAGGCGGCCGCGCACGTCTCGGTGTGGTCGACGATGAACGAGCTCTCGCGCGGCATCGTGGACTCGCGCCGCCTGGTCTTCGGGCTGACCGTCGTCCTGGTGCCGCTGTTCGCGGCGACGCGCACCGTGGAGTCGTGGCGATGGGGATGAGCCCGCGCACCGGAGACGCGCCGCTCAAGATCTCGACGGTCGTCGGCGTCGCCGCCGCCATCGTCCTCGCCGTGCTGCTCAACGTGATCGGGAGCCGCCACTTCCGCCGCTGGGACGCGACGTCGGGCGGCCTCTACACGCTCAGCGGCGCGACGCGGGAGACGCTGCGCGCGCTGGAGGAGCCGGTCGTCATCCACGTGCTGGTGCCGGAGGGCGACCCGCTGCGCGCGTCGCTCGATCAGATGCTGCTCGCCTACCGCGCCGAGTCGAGCCGGGTCGAGGTGCGCGCGACCGACCCCGATCGCGCGCCGGCGGAGTTCCTGGCGGTGCAGCGCAAGTACGGGGTCACCGCGGCGCGCGGCGACGACGGCGCGGTGATCATGGACGCGGCGGTGGTGGTCGCGCGCGCGGACGCACCGTACTTCCTCACCGCGCGTGATCTCGCGGAACCCGACCAGGCGGACCCGCTCCGCACACGGCCGCGGATCGAGGAGGCGCTGACCAGCGCCATCCGCCGCATCGTCGGCGGCGTGCGACCGCGGGTGTGCTTCACCGAGGGCCACGGCGAGCGCAGCGTCGATGTCGCCGGCGACGACGGCCTGGCCGTCTTCAAGGACCGGCTGATCAAGAACAACCTCGAGGTGCTCTCGGTGTGGACGGAGGGCGCCGAGCCGACCGCACCCTTCGAGGGCTGCACGCTGGCGATCGTGGCCGGGCCCACCCAGCCCCTGCCGGAGCGGCACGTGGCGCAGCTCGGCCGCTTCGTAGAGAGCGGGGGCAACGCGCTCCTCGTGGTGGGGCCGGTCCCTCGCGAGGACGACGGAGGTTTTGTGCCACTGGGCGACGCGCCGCTGCTCGCGCTGGCAGGCGTGCGCCGCACCGACGACTTCATCTTCGAGCTGGATGAGGACCGCCGCATCGCCCGCGGCTTCGGCGAGACGTTCCTCCCCATCGTCGCACCCCACCCCATCACGTCCGGCCTCGATCGTCACGGCGGCGACGTGGTGCTCACCGTGGCCAGCTCGCTGGACGACCTCGGCACCTCGCTGGCGCCGGCGCCCCTCCTCACCACCAGCGCGCGCGCGTTCGGCATGAATGACTTCTTCGGCTGGGCCAAGGCGCCGGGCGAGCCGGTGGCGCGCGAGGGAGATCGCAGCGGACCGCTCACCGTCGCCTTCGCCACCGAGCGCCCCGCGACGCCGGGCCAGCAACGCGGCGCGCGCCTGGTCGTGTTCGGGACGACCAGCGTGCTCGCGCAGGCGAACTGGCGCGAGCCAGAGCTGGCAGCGACCGCCGCAGTGGTGGAGGGCGCGGTGGCCTGGCTGGCGTCGCACCGCGCGTTCCTCGACATTCCCTCCAAACCCACGGTGATGACCCAGCTCGACGTGACCGAGGCCGGCCTCACCACGGTGTTCCGCACGGCGGTGGTGCTCCTCCCCGCGGCGGCGGCGCTGGGCGGGGTGCTGGTGTGGCTGCGACGACGTCGTGAGGTGCCGGGGGTCGTAGCCCGTCGACCCGGCGGCCCGCCGTGACGTCGCGGCGAAGGGCGCTGGTGCGCCGGCACGCGACGACGCTGGTCCTGGTCGCCGCTGCGCTGGGCGCGGGCCTCTGGCTCATGGTCGCCGAGCGCGGCCTCGCGACCACGTCCGAGCGCGAGGCGCGCCGGCAGAACCTGCTCCCTGTGTGGCGCGGCGCCGAGCTCACGCGAGTGACAGTGGTCTCCCTGCACGGGGCGGCCGCGATGGTGCGCGAGCACCCCGACGACCCGGACGACCACGCCTTCCGGGTCGAGCAGGGCGGGCGCACCTTCCGCGCCGATCCCCAGGAGGTCGACCGCTTCCTCGCGACGATGGAGCTGGCCACGGTGCGCCGCGAGGTGCCGAAGTCGAGCATCGATCGCTCGGCGATGGGGCTCGACGCGCCCAGCTCCCGCATCACGGTGGAGATGGGCGACGTGACCCACCGGCTCGCGCTGGGCGCGGCGGCGCCGGGGGACGGCACCTACGTCGAGGTCGAGGAGCGTGGCGTGTTCGTCGTGGCCTCCTCGCTCGCGCAGTCGCTCGACGTGAAGCCGGACACCCTGCGGGACCGCACGCTGGTCCCCTGGGGCTCGCCGGCCATCGCGAAGCTCTCGCTGGAGGGCGAGGGTGGGAGCCGGTCACTCGAGCGCGCCAGCTGGCCCGCCACCGCAGGCGGCGCCTTTCGCTTCGCGGGTGCGGGGCCGCGGGCGTCGGCGCGCGCGATCGACGCTCTGCTGGAGGCGCTGGGTGGACTCCGCGCGGAGCTGTTCCTCGACGTGGACGCCGGTGCGCTGGAGGAGCCGCGCGTGACCCTGGTGCTCATGCCGAAGGAGGGTGCGCGCGCGGTGCTCGCGGTGGGAGGCGCGTGCCCGGAGCACCCGGAGCTGATCGTGGTGCACCGGAGCGAGCCCTCTCCGCTCACGGCGTGCGTCGCCTCGGCGGTGGTCGCCCCGCTGCTGAGACCACGTGACGAGCTGGTCGACGCGCGGCTGATCGCCGCGACGCGCGACGAGATCGTCGAGGTCCGCGTGGCGCGCGGCGCCGCGGTGGTGGAGATGGCGCGCAAGGGCTCGGGGTTCTTCGTCCGCCTCCCCGAGGAGAAGGACGTACCGGAGGCGGCCGCGCGCGCCTTCCTGGACGCCCTGGGCGCCGCCCGCGGCAGCCTCGGCGAGGGCGCCGCCGCCGGCACGGGCGAGGGCTCTGCCGAGGTCCGCGTGGTGTCGCGGCCCGCGGCGGGCGGTGACGCCGAGCGCATCGAGGTAATCCGCGTGGGACCGACCGACGGGGGCCGCCGCACGGTCGTGCGCGAGGAGGACGGCGCGACGCTGACCGTGGACGAGGCGGTCCTGCGCGCAGTGCTGGCGCCCGAGCTGGTGCTGCGCGAGCGCAAGGTGATCGACGTCACTCCCGAGAAGGTGCGCGAGGTCGCGGTGCGCGGGGCTGGCGTCGATCAGCGAGTCCGCCGCGCGGGCCTCGGCGTGGCTCTGGTCGCGCCGCGCGGGCCCGGGCTGGGCGCCGACGAGACCTGGGGCCTGGAGCTGCTCGAGAAGTCCGCCCGGCTGGAGGCGGTGCGCTGGGTCGCTGCGCGCGACGAGGGCGGTTTCGGCCTCGAACCGCCGCGGTTCACGCTCGAGATCGCGATCGAGAGCGGCGGCCCGGGCACCGAGACCACGCGGACGATCCGCTTCGGGACCCCCACCGACGACGGCCCCTTCGCGCAGGTGGTGGGCGAGGCGCCGGTGTTCGTCGCGCCGCCCGGACTGGAGGAGGCCGCGCTGCGATGGCTGATCGATCGCGGCGCGCTGCGCGTCGCTCCGGCGTCGGTGGCGCGCCTGGTCGTTCGCGCGGGGTCGCGGACGCCGCTCTCGCTGGAGCGGGTCGACGGAGCGCTCGTCGTGCCCGGCGCCGCCGATCCCGCGGACGCGGCAGCGCGCGCGGCGCGCGCACGCGAGGGGCTGGAGGGGCTGAGCGCGATCGAGGCGGTCGCGGTCGGCGCCCCCCGGCCCGAGCACGGCTTCGACCGACCGGTGCTCGAGCTCGAGGTCACGCCGATCGAGGGCAAGCCGTTCCGTCTCGCCGTGGGCGCCAGCGACGCCCGCGAGGGCGAGAGCGTCAGCTACGCCCGACGTAGCGACGTCGATGCCGTGTTCGCGGTGGGGCGCGGCGGGGTGCGCGCGCTTCTGGAAGCGGTTCGATGAGCGGCCGGCGCGGGGCCGCGGACTTCTTCGTGCCGCTCCCGCGTTCGTGGTAGGCGAACGACCACGAGTGCCTCACACGGCCGAAGTCGCCTGCGACTCCGGCCGGATGGTGAGGCCACAGAGGCACTGCATGGTCCGCAAGGAGGCACCGCTCGACGTCCGCATCCCCTCCGCGCTGGAGGATCGCCCGGTGCTGTCTCGCGTGGGCCTGGTGGCGGTGATCGGCTTCGCCCTCGGCATCGCCTGGCCGAAGCTGCTCGGCGTGAAGCTGGGGCCGGAGGTCCCGGGCGGCAGCCAGAAGGGCCCGGAGTCGCCGGCTGAGATCGTGCCCGCCGCCCCGGGGAGCGCGGCGGCGTCGCCCCCCGACGACGACGACGACGACGCGGCGCCACAAGCTGTCACCAACAAGCAGCGCGCGGTGCTGACGTCGCTCGCCGTGGCGCGCTGCCGTGACGACAAGGGCAAGAAGCTCGAGCAGGGCAGCTGCGCGCCGCTGGCGGCCGATCGCTGGATCGAGCCGCGGCTGCGCGAGCTCGCCAGCTGCCCGGAGGCGATCGGGCTCGAGGGCGACATGGAGCTCGAGCTGGAGCTCGACTTCGACAAGAAGTCGGTGCGCGTGGATCAGAGCGGCAAAGGCGGCAAGAGCGCCTTTCCCAGCTCCACCGTGCGCGGCGTGCTGAAGTGCGCCGGCGACGAGCTGGGCACGCTGGAGCTGGAGAAGATCGCGCACACCCAGCCGCGGGTGACGCTGGTGGCGAAGGTGCGCTTCGTCCCCCCGGGCAAGGCGCTGGAGGCAGAGCCGACGGCCGAGGGCGGGGCCGAGGGCAAGGCCGGCGCAGGGGGCGACAAGTCGGAGGGCGGCAGCCTGGGCACCGCCACGGTGAGCTGGGAGAAGGCGCTCCTCCGCGACGCGCCGAAGGACGGCAAGGTCGTCGCGCGCGCCCCCCAGGGCTCGCGGGTGAAGATCCTCGAGCAGCGCGACGAGTGGTACCTGGTCCAGCCCGCGAAGGGCGACGCCAAGGGCTGGGTCTACCGTCAGGCGATCGGCAAGTAGCGCCGCCCGGCGCGCGCGCGGGCGCCATCGCCGAAGCGAG
>JBKJLX010000279.1:0-3731 GCA_046596645.1 Polyangiaceae bacterium | reverse complement strand
CCCGGAGCTCATGAAGCAGGAGGTCGACCCGACCATCCAGCTCCTGGCGCGCACCACTGCGATCAGCCTGGACGCGCTCGACTCCTCGCGCCCGGTGCGCATGCCGGTGGTCGACGCCAACGACGCCGAGGCCGCCTTCGACGCCATCGTCTACGACAAGGGCGCTCGCGTGGTCGACATGCTGGAGGGGTGGATCGGCGAGCAGGCGTTCCGCGAGGGGCTGCGCCGCCACGTCCGCGAGCACGCTCACGGGACCGCCACCGCCGCCGATCTGTTCGCGGCGCTCTCCACGTCGAGCAAGCAGGACGTGGGCGCGGTCGCCTCCACCTTCCTCGATCGCGCCGGCGTCCCCATGGTGCGCGCGGCGCTGCTCTGCGAGGGCGGCCCGCCCCGCGTCGCGCTGACCCAGTCGCGGTACCGCGCGCGCGAGCGGCGGCCGAACGACCCCAAGGACCCGCCGTGGACCATCCCGGTGTGCGTCGACATCGAGGGGCAGAAGCCGGTCTGCACGCTGCTCGCGCAGTCCGCCGCGGAGGTGCAGATCCCCGGAGGAAAGTGCCCGCGCTGGGTCTATCCCAACGCCGCGGAGCGCGGCTACTACCGCTCCTCGCTGGACGACGCCGGCTTCCGCGCGCTGGCCAAGGCCGGCCCCACCCTCGACGCGCGCGTTCGCTTCGGTGCCCTCGACAATGCCTGGGCGCTCACCGAGAGCGGTGACGCGTCGGTTGATGTGGTCTTCGAGATGCTGGAGGGGCTGCGCCGCGACCGCTCGCGGCTGGTGGTCGAGCGCGTGGCCTCCGCGCTCCGCGAGCTCGATCGCGCGGTGATCGACGATCGATCCCGCGCCTCGTTCTCGCGGTTCGTCGCCGCGCAGCTGGGCCCCATCGCCAGGGAGGTCGGCTGGGATCCGGCGCCGGCCGAGGGTGAGGATCGCGCCGCGCTACGGCGTGCGACGCTGGGCGCGCTGGCGCAGCTCGCTCCCGATCGCATCGCCAAGGACGCCGAGCCCCGCGCGCGCGCGTTCCTCGACGCGGTGGAGCGCGGCGCCACGGCGCCCGGCGAGGGCGCCTCGGCCAACATGGATCTCGACGTCGCGACCATCGCCCTTCGCGCCGTCGCGCGGACCGCGGACGAGGCGCTGTGGACGCGGCTGGAGGCGGCGCTGCGCACCGCCAAAGACGCGAACGAGCGCAACGCGCTGCTCGGTGCTCTGGCCAGCGTCGGCGATCCCGCGCTGCTCGAGCGCAGCCTGGAGCTGTCGGTGGCCGGCAACCTCCGCAAGCAGGAGTCGGTGACCCTCCTGGTCGCGGCCGGCGAGCGCTCCGACGCGCGCACCCTCGTGGTGTCCTGGCTGGAGCGTCGCGCGGCCCAGCTGCGCGCCAAGGTGCCGACGCCGAGCCTCCTCGTGCGGGCGATCGACGCGGTGGCGTCGGTCTGCGATCCCAAGCTGCAGACGCAGGTGGGCCGCTTCCTTCCCAGGGCGATGGAGGGCGTCGACGGAGCCGACCGTCGCATCGACCAGGTGCTGGAGGGGATGCAGCGCTGCGTCGCCCTCCGCGCCCGCGAGGGCGACCGCGCGGCGAAGCGCATGCCTTGAGGTTCCGCGGGGCCCGTGGCGCTCGAGGAGACTCGCCGAGCGCCGGACCGCGCATGACGCCGCCGCCGAAGTCGGTGACGACGCCCCCCGGCGCGACGATCGCGCACAGGCGCTTGGGTCACCGACCGGATCGGGCTGACTGACCCTGGCGTCGAGCCGACCGCGCTTGACAACGTGTGCTCCGGCGGAAACGCTCGCACCTCTGATGTTCGTGCACAGGGTCGCGCAGGGCGAGTGCTTCGCGAGCATCGCGCATCGCTACGGCTACCCCGACGCCGCGACGCTCTTCGATCATCCGGACAACGCCGACCTCAAGGAGCTGCGCAAGACCCCCTACGTCCTCCGCGCGGGCGACCAGATCGTCATCCCGGAGCGCGAGGAGAAGTGGCAGGAGGGCTGCGCGACGGGGCGGCTCCACACGTTCCGCGCGAAGGTGCCGAAGGTCATGGTGCGCTGGCACCTGCACGAGCCGCAGGGCGGCGCTCCCCTGGCCGACACGAAGTACCTGCTGCGCATCGCCGGCGTCGCGGACATCGAAGGCACGACCGACGGGGACGGCCTCGTCGAGGAGGAGGTGCCGCCGAACGCGCAGTCGGCGGAGCTCTTCTTGTTCATCGGCGGCGCGGAGACCGAGGCGCAAGCGCTCGTCCTGCGCGTCGACATCGGCCACCTCGACCCGATCGACGAGATGTCCGGCGTGCAGGCGCGGCTCAACAACGTCGGCTTTCGATGCGCCGTGACGGGTGCGCTCGACGAAGACACCCGCCGGGCGCTCGCGGCGTTCCAGGAGCACGAGGGGCTCGACGCGACCGGGGACGTCGACGACGCGACGCGCGACAAGCTCCGCGCGCACCACAGGGGCACCTGATGGCGAAGGGGGACGGGCCGCGCGACGGCAAGCCGGTCGCGAAGCCGGACGCGGCTGTGACGAAGCCGAAGGGCGACGCGGCAAAGGCGACGCGCGAGGCCGCCGCGAAGCTGACCCTGCCGGAAGGGCTGCAGATCCTGTTCGTCCGTAGGCCCGGGCAGATCGAGACGCAAGGCGATCTCGGACCCATCGCCTTTTCGTACCGCTCGGGCCGGAGCGCCGTGATCGACCCGAAGGCCCCGAAGGAGAACGCGGACGGCGCAAAGCCGATCTTCGCGCGCGACGGCTACGCGCTCGAGGCGTTTGGTGCGACGTACGATCTGCGCGCGCTTCACGTCTCGGCGGAAGGCAAGGCGCCGGCCGACGCCTGGTCGCGCCTCCAGGCGCTCGGCTACGTGACGGGAGACCCAGCCGTCGACGTGATGCGCTTCCAGATGGACGCGAACGACCCGAAGCTACCCCCGACGGGAGTGCTCAATCAGAAGACGATCGACAAGACGGCCGAGGTCCTGAAGAAGCATCTCGACAGGTGGCCGGTCGCGATGGCGGCGGCGGCGGAGAAGGGGAAGAAGTAACGTGGCCCGAGAAACTCTCGACGCGCACGCGTTCACCGGCGTGCCGCTCGCCGCCTTCGAAGGCATCGATCCGCCGCGGTACCTCCTGCTCGCCGCGAAGGAGGAGAAGCGGGAGATCGACGAGTCGAAGCGACCGCAGAAGGTCCACCCGAAGACGCTCGACGACCGCGCGGAGCGCAAGAAGGCTGCCCAGTCGGCCAAGCCGCGGGATCGGTACCACGTCGATCCTCCGCCGCCGAACCCGCGCCACCCCGTGCTCGACCACTGGGGGATCCCGGACGCGCCGAACAGCTCCTTCGAGCGGGTGCCCGCGATCGGCATGACCGCCGGAGACACGGTGGAGGTCGCGCTGCGGCGCCTGCATTTGCCGACCGACGTGAAGATCACGCTCACGTCGAACGGCGAAGCGCCGCTATGGCTCTCGGCGCACGCCAACGCCGAGCCCGCGCAGACCGTCGAGACGGTGGGCGTGGCGAACCCGATCATCTACATCGTCGCGCAGGCGTCGAAGGATGCGAGCGAGGCGGGCAAGCTGTCGCGGGTCGACGCGCTGGTGGACGGTGTGCCGATCGCCTCCCTCGCGGTCCGCGTGTTCGGCCTCCGACGCTTGCGCGTGTGGCTGCGGAAGGTGCTCTTCGCGTCGGACGGAGCGGCGTTCTCGTTGCCCGACGTCGACGCCATGATGAGGCAC
>JBKJLX010000729.1:0-4699 GCA_046596645.1 Polyangiaceae bacterium | reverse complement strand
GTGCGAGCCCGACAGGATCCAGTCGGTGCCGAGGGCGATGTTGACGCCCTCGCGCGCGGCGATCGTCACCTGGGCAGTGTTGCCGTAGAGGACGATGTTGGAGCGCGGCGACCAGATGAGGCTCGTGCCCTCGGTCGCCATGTCCGCGTAGTCCACCGCGTTGAGGCCGACGCCGTGGATGAAGCTCATGTGGTTCTCCAGCAGGTCCTCGCCCGGGGAGCCGGAGACGCAGACGAACTCGTTGCGCGCCGCCTGGTTGATGCCCTCCGACACGTGGGGGAGGTACGCCAGGTCCACCGCGACCGACTGCTGCGAGATGATGTCGTAGGTGCCGCAGCCGCTGTCGGCGGTGTCGCCGTCGGAGTCGCCCAGAGGGAACGTGTCGAAATGCACGCTGGCGACGTCGAGCCCCTCCTTCTCGTCGCGATCGAGGTTCCGCAGGAAGCCGGACGCGGAGCCGGAGCCCACCAGCGAGGTCGCTCCGGAGAGCATGAACCGCAGCTCGCCCCACCTGACGTCGTTGGCGTCGCCGCCGCCGGGGGCGGGGATCATCGTGTGGTCGGCGTCGCCCTTGCGCCACTCGTGGCGGTGCTCGTAGCGCTCGCCGGTGTCGGTCGCCGGATCGTTCTGGGCGAAGGTGATGTGCTCGTGCGGGTTGATGAGCCCCGGAGAGATGACGCCTTCGGGGCAGGTGACGACCGTCGAGGCGGGGCGGGCCTCGGCGCAGTCGCAGCCGACGCAGGTGATCATGCCCTCGGCGTCGACCGCCACCTGACCGCCCTTGAGGACGGTGTACGGCAGGAGCACGTCACCGATCAGGACCTTCGACGCGTCACCCGCGTCGACGGTGCAGGCGCCGGCGCCGAGCTCCTCGCAGACGACCTCCTCCGGCGACGGGGTGCAGTCGACCTCGCAGCCGTCCCAGGCCACGTCGTTGCCGTCGTCGCACTCCTCGTCGTTGCCCGGCTCGGTCACGCCGTTGCCGCAGACGTTGGGGATGATCTCGATGACGCACTCGGCGGAGCAGCCGTCGCCGTCCACGGTTTCCCCGTCGTCGCACTCCTCGCCGACGCCCTGGTCGCCGTCGCCACACACCGCCGAGCCGCCGCCGCCGGTGCCCTCGCCGCCGGTCCCGGCCCCGGTCGTGCTCGCCGTGGTGGTGGTCGCGGAGGTCGTGGTGGTGGTCGCGCTGGTCGTCGTGGTGCCGCTGTCGCCACCGGTGGATCCGTCCGACCCGCCGCTGCCGTCCTCGCCGCCCGCACCGGAGGACGCGGTGTCGGTGTTGTCGTCGCCGCAGGCGACGAGCGCGAACGAGCCCAGGAGAAGCCAGGAGATGGAGGTGAAACGACGCATGGTAAGGCGACTTAGCAGCGAACCCATGGGTCGCCCATGGGGAAACCGCCGGGGCACCGAAGCGTCACGTCCGCCCCGGTCGGGGCGCCCATGGCCGCGCCGCGCAGGGGGG
The DNA here is from genome assembly GCA_046596645.1 of Polyangiaceae bacterium. GTDB lineage: Bacteria > Myxococcota_A > Polyangia > Polyangiales > Polyangiaceae > JBKJLX01. The sequence goes on along the minus strand of JBKJLX010000729.1, from coordinate 3,234 downwards.
GACCGGAGGCCCCGGAGGCGGGGCACCGACCTCGGCGGTGGCGCCTGCGACCGCGCGGACGTGGCGGCGCTCGACCGCGTTTGACTCCACGCGGCCGGGCTGCGAGAACGCGCGCCCCCCATGGCCCTGGAAGTCGGCATCGTCGGTCTGCCCAACGTCGGCAAGAGCACGCTCTTCAACGCCCTCACCGCCGTCGGCGCCGAGGCGCAGAACTACCCGTTCTGCACCATCGAGCCGAACGTCGGCGTGGTCGCGGTCCCCGACCCGCGCCTCGACACCCTGCGCAAGCACATCAAGAGCGAGAAGATCATCCCGGCGATGGTGCGCATCGTCGACATCGCCGGCATCGTGAAGGGCGCGAGCACCGGCGAGGGCCTGGGCAACAAGTTCCTCTCCCACATCCGCGAGGTGGACGCGGTGCTCCACGTCGTCCGCTGCTTCCAGAACGCGGACATCGTCCACGTCGACGGCAGCGTGGACCCCATCCGCGACATCGAGACCATCGACACCGAGCTGCTGCTCGCCGACCTGGAGACGGTCAGCTCGTCCTACGAGCGCATCCGCAAGCAGGCGACCCACAACAAGGAGCTGCAGCCGACCGCCGAGCTGCTCCAGAGGTGCGAGGAGGCGCTGAAGCAGGGCAAGCCGGTGCGCGCGCTCGGCTTCGAGACGCCAGAGGAGAAGAAGATCCTCCGCGGCTTCGGCCTCATCACCGCGAAGAAGGTCCTCTACGTCGCCAACGTCGACGAGAGCGATCCGCTCGGCCAGGGGCCGCTCGCCCAGAAGGTCCGCGAGCGCGCGAAGGAGGAGGGCATGCGCGTCGTCGCCGTGTGCAGCAAGCTCGAGTCGGAGCTCGCCGAGCTGTCGCCCGAGGACAAGCAGGAGATGCTGTCCGGCCTGGGCATGACCGAGCCGGCGCTGGCGACCCTGGTGCGCGAGGCATACGCGCTCCTCGAGCTGAGCGTCTATTACACGGCGGGCCCGAAGGAGATCCGCGCGTGGCAGATCCCGGCCGGGTGCCCCGCGCCCAAGGCGGCGGGCGTCATCCACACCGACTTCGAGAAGGGCTTCATCCGCGCCGAGATCTACAGCGTGGACGATCTCGTCGCGCACAAGACCGAGGCCGCCATCCGCGCCGCCGGCAAGCTGCGGGTCGAGGGCAAGACGTACGTCTTCAAGGAAGGCGACGTCGCCAACTTTCTCTTCAATGTCTAGGCCTCTTCAACGTCTGATGGCCCCCGCGACGTCCAGCCCGTGACCATCCAGATCCAGGGGCTCGGCAAGTCGTACGGGCCGCGCACCCTCTTCGAGGGGGTGTCGATCCAGCTGGTCCCCGGCGCGCGCTACGGCCTGGTCGGCGCCAACGGCGCGGGCAAGACCACGCTGCTCAAGATCCTGGCGGGCGACGAGGCCGCCAGCGAGGGCACCGTCTCCATCCCCAAGGACGCGCGGGTCGGCGTCCTCCGCCAGGACCGCTTCCTCGATCAGACGGCGCGCATCGTCGATCTCGCGATGATGGGCGACAAGAAGACGTGGGCCCTGCTCGAGGAGCGGCGCGCCATCGAGGAGCGCGCCCACGCGCGCACCGACCACGCGACCGACGCCGCAGCGAACGAAGCGTCCGAGCTGGCTCACCTGGAGGAGCGGCTGCGCCTGCTCGAGGGCCACACGCTCGAGTCGCGCGCGGGCTCGGTCCTGGCCGGCCTCGGCATCCCCGCCGATCGAATCAAGATGCCGCTTCGCACCCTCTCGGGCGGCTTCCAGCTGCGCGTCCTGCTCGCCCAGGTCCTCATCGGCGGGCCCGACGTGCTGATGCTCGACGAGCCGACCAACCACCTCGACATCCTCTCCATCCGCTGGCTGGAGCAGTTCCTCCAGGGCTACCAGGGCTGCGCGCTCGTCATCTCCCACGACCGGCGCTTCCTCGACGCGGTGGCGACGGACATCCTCGACGTCGACCACGAGACCGTGATCCTCTACCGCGGCAACTACACCGCCTTCGAGACCGAGAAGGCGGAGCGGCTCGGCCGCTCGATGGCCGAGCTCGCGAAGAAGCAGGAGGAGATCGAGCACAAGAAGTCCTTCGTCGATCGCTTCGGGGCCAAGGCGAGCAAGGCCAAGCAGGCGCAGAGCCGGCAGAAGCAGATCGAGAAGATCGAGGCGACCATCGTCGACCTCAAGCCGTCGAGCCGCCGCGCCCCGCGCATCAAGTTCGTGCCCGAGCGTCCGAGCGGTCGCGACGTGCTGGCGGTGGAGGAGGTCTCCAAGGCGTACGGCGAGAAGAAGGTCCTCTCCAACGTGTCCTTGACGATCCGTCGCGGCGAGCGCGTCGCGATCATCGGCGCCAACGGCCTCGGCAAGTCGACGCTGTTGAAGATCGCCACCGGCCGCCTGGAGTCCGACGCGGGCGAGGCGACCTGGGGCCACGAGGCGCGCGTCGGCTGGTTCCCCCAGGACCACAAGGACCTGCTGCCGGACCCGAGCCAGAAGGTCATCGACTACCTGTGGCAGTTCTGCCCGCTGGAGGGCACGAGCTTCGTGCGCGGCCAGCTCGGCATGGCGCTCTTCTCCGGCGACGACGTGGAGAAGAAGGTCGGCCAGCTCTCCGGCGGCGAGGCGGCGCGCCTGCTCTTCGCGCGCATCGCGGTGGAGAGACCGAACGTGCTGGTGCTCGACGAGCCGACCAACCACCTCGATCTGGAGTCGATCGAGGCGCTGGCCACCGCCATGGCGAGCTTCGACGGCACGGTGATCTTCGTGTCCCACGATCGCTGGTTCGTGCAGCGGCTCGCGGCGCGGGTGGTCGAGGTGCGGCCCGAGGGGCTGGTCGACTTTCCCGGCACCTACGACGACTACCTGGCCAAGCAGGGCTCGGATCACCTCGACGCCAACGCCGTCCGCCTCGCGGCCAAGCGCGCCGAGGCGTCGCAGCGCCCGGGCAAGCCGGGCCCGGACGTCGGCGGCGGGTGGGAGGAGCAGAAGCGCCGCCGAAACCGGCAGAAGGTGCTGGAGAAGCGCCGCGACGAGGTCACGAACGAAATGGAGCGCGACGAGGTGCGCCTCGCGGCCATCAAGGCCGGCTGGGGGAAGCCCGGCTTCTACGAGATGACCGCCGGGGCCGAGGTCGACCGCCTGGTGAAGGAGGAGCAGACACTCGACGCGAAGGTCGAGGCGCTCATCGCCGAGTGGGAGCAGGTCGAGACCGAGCTCGCGTCGCTCGCCGAGGCCCTGGGA
>JBKJLX010000651.1:0-7514 GCA_046596645.1 Polyangiaceae bacterium | reverse complement strand
CCGGAACCGGAACCGGAACCGGAACCGGAACCGGAACCGGAACCGGAACCGGAACCGGAACCGGAACTGGCCGGCCGACATTCGTCGTCGGCGACCAGGTAGCGCTCCCCGGTCTCCGGACAGCGAACGTCGCCGCCGGGCGGCAGCCGACGCCCAGCGCGAGAGACCCAGCCGACGCGGCGCGCGGGGTTGCCGACCACGAGGGCGTGAGGCGCGACGTCCGCCGTGACCACGGCGCCGGCGCCGACGAAGGCGAAGCTGCCGATGGTGTGGCCGCAGACGATGGTGGCGTTGGCGCCGACCGTGGCGCCGCGGCCGACTCGCGTGACAGCACGCTCGGTCATGCGCGCGACGAACGCGCGCGGCGCGTTCACGTTGGTGAAGACGCAGCTGGGGCCGAGGAACACGTCATCCTCGATGGTGACGCCCTCGTAGATGGAGACGTTGTTCTGCACCTTGACGCGATCGCCGAGGCGAACGCCGCGGCCGACGAAGGCGTTCTGCCCGAGGCTCGTACCCTCGCCGACGTGGGCGCCGGGGGAGATGTGCACGAAGTGCCAGACCTTCGCGTCCTTCGCGACGGTCGCGCCATCGTCGATGACGGCGGTGGGGTGCACGAACGCCGTAGGATGCACCAGCGAGGCGGGGTGCACACCGGTCGCGGGAGCGCTCACGCCGCACCCACTCCGCCCGCACCGGCGCGGCGGCAAGGCGGGAGCGATGGCGGGCTGCCAGGTCCGGTGCGATCGCAGCACCGCTACAAAGCGCCGCGGCGCGGCGAGGAGGTCCTCACCGCGCCACGTCTCGGATGATGCTGCGCGGGCCTCGCGTCACCTCCAGGAGAGGTGGCGCGGGGCCGCGGGAAAGCCGCTCTTCAGCGCTTCGCGCCGCCGGGGGGCGTGTTGCCGCTGGGCGCGGGCGCCGCCGGGGCGGCAGCGGGAACCGCGACCACCGTCGAGACGGCCTTCTTCTCCGTCACGATGAACTGCACGCGGCGGTTCTTCTGGCGACCGTCGTCGGTCTTGTTGTCGGCGATGGGCTTGTCGAAGCCGTAGCCCTTCGAGGTCAGCCGGCCGGCTTCGATGCCGCGCGCCGTGAGGGCCTCGCGAACTGCCTTGGCACGATCGTCGGACAGCTTGGCGTTCAGCTGCTTGCTGCCCTTGTTGTCGGTGTGACCCTGGACCTCCATCTTGGTGATCTCCGGGTGGTCCTTCAGCACGCTGGCGACCTCGTTGAGGAGCTCGTCGCTCTCCTTGCGGATCGTCGCCTTGCCGAAGTCGAACTGCACCTGCTGCAGGATGATGATCTCGGTGTCGGTGAAGCGGACCAGCTTCGGGCAGCCGTTCTTCGTCGGGTCCGGATCGGCCACGCCCTTCTCGCGCGGGCAGGCATCCTTGTCGTCGCGGATGCCGTCGCCGTCGGTGTCACCGGGGCAGCCATTGGTCGCGGGGTCGTTGGTCTTGACGCCCGGGATGTCGGGGCACGCGTCGTCCTTGTCGTAGACGGTGTCGCCGTCACGGTCGGGCGGGCAGCCGTTCTTCGCCGGGTCCTCGCTGGCGACGCCAGGCTCGTCGGGGCAGGCGTCGACGCCGTCGAGGATGCCGTCCTTGTCGCGATCGTTCGGCGGCGGGCAGCCGTTCTTCTTCGGATCGGGATCGGCGACGCCCGGCACGTCGGGGCACGCGTCGTCCTGATCGAGGATGCCGTCCTTGTCGCGATCGGACGGCGGCGGGCAGCCGTGCTTCGCGGGATCGGGGTCGGCGACGCCCGGCACGTCCGGACATGCGTCGACGTCGTCCATGATGCCGTCGCCGTCGCGGTCGCTCGCCTGCTTCATCTCCGGCGTGTAGGCGAGCATGAAGACCGCGCGCACGTCGGGAGTGCCGACGCCCGTAGTCAGGCCCGGCCCGACGCCGCCGCCGAACTCGAAGTCGCCAATGCGGTAGCGCGCGTCGAGCATCAGCTCGGCGTTCGTGGTCCGCTCCGTGACCTCCTCGAAGTTGATGAACATGTTGTACTCGGGCCCGATCTGGAACTGCCGGTCCTCACCGAGCAGGAATCCGAAACCGCCGCCGATGTAGAACTGGTCGCCCGTGCCGACGTTCCCGAAGAACTTCGAATCGCGGAACTCGGGGCCGGTGGCCACGGTCCAGATGAAGCGGTCGGCGCGACCGCCCATCGACAGGTACGGCATTCCGCGGACGCTGCCGTCCGAGGTGAAGTTCGTGTCGTCCCCGCTCGGGAGCCACACGTAGCCGCCGACGCCGAGCTGGAACGGATCGAAGTAGTCGCCGAAGAGGCGCAGCCGAGCGCCGAGGCGCACGTCGCCGAATGCCGCGCCGTCCGCGCTGTCCAAGCCGCCAGGCAAATCAGCCGGGTCGTCGCCGCCCTGGGCGACCGCGACGGGGATGTTCACGTTGATGGCGAGCCGGTGCCACAGCGCCAGGTTCGCGTTGAGGTGGAGAAAGAACTGGTAGGCGACGACGTCGCCGACGTTCTCGTCGTCGTTGTTCTCGTCGACGAGGACGAGCGGTTGGTGGGCGTAGTCACCGAGCACCATCACGTGCAGCGCGGGGTCGCCTGCGACGAACGGCGACGGCACGCCGAACATCCGATCGCCCGCCGGTGCCGGGTTGAATCGCCCAAGAGCGAGGTCCCCACCCGTCGTCGCAGGCGGGTTGTCCTGCGCCTGCGCCCCGGACGCGACGCCCAAGAGAGCGGCCGTCAGCAATCCACCCGCGATCAAGCCTCTGCGCATGTCCTCACCTTGTTTCGGGGGTCGCGAGGCGACCGCCAAGTTCATTCGCGTGCAGGCCTCGACGAGCAGGCGCCCCCCCGAAACCAGGAGACGCTTCGTGGAAGCGAAACGACGCGGCCTACGGCATTGCGGTACTGCGTACTGCGTACTTCGATACGGCGAGCCCCTCGGTGGGCAGCTTCCGACTGCGCCTTACTACAGCGGAGTCGGCCTCGACGCGAGGACCGTCTTGACCTCGCCTTCGCCATGCCTCCAGCCAGTCACTCCAACAGGGGGCGAGATGTTCGTCATCGGGCAAGTGGCTTGGCGGGGCCCTAGTGGCTCACAGGCCGAGCGGGGCGATGATGGAACCGGATCGAGGCCTGGGGCAAGGTCTCGGGAGACAGTCCGAGGTGGGGCATTCTTGCGTGCTCGGCCGGGCCCGACGGCCGCCTACTTCGAACCGTCGTCGCGCGCCGCGGGCGGGGTGCGGAAAATGGTGAAATGGTGAAAGAGCGGCGCGATGGGCTCGGGCGAGTAGGATGCGCCCGGCGGCAGGACGAACGTCATGAAGACGTTAGCGAAACGACCTCGCAGCAAGGGTCCTCGACGTGGGGAATCTGAGCCGTTCCAGCCCGGTGTGGTCACGGAGAATGCCATGAGAAGAGCTTCATTTCCGTCGCGTCGAACTTCGATCCCGATCTGGTCGGCCGCCGGCCTCCTGGTGGCGAGCGTCGCCATCGCCGCACCCGTCACCTGGCCCGCCGATGGCGACTGGTTCGAGCTGACCGGCGGCGGATCGACCGACCCCATCGGGGACGGGAACGGCTCGCGCGACATCGTCGGCGACGCCAACGACCCGGTCGCCCAGATCACGCGCGATGCGACCCACTACTTCCTGCGCATCCGCGTGTCGGAGGACCCGCTCCAGAGCGCGACCAACTTCAGGCCGTTCGGCTGGGTCTGCTACTTCGAGACCGACGGCGACCCCACTTCGTTCGAGTACAAGGTCTCGCTCGACGGGGTCGCCAACCCTGACGAGCTGATCCTCGAGCAGAACACCGTCCAGGGGACGCAGGACAGCTTCAACGATCCGCCGGAGGTGACGCTCTCCACGGTGATCGACCCCCTCCTCGCCGGTCACGCGCGCTCGGTCGACGCGCCCACCAATTTCGGCGGCACTCCGGATTTTTACATCGACCTCGCACTCGAGCTGTCGGAGCTCGTCGCGTCCGGCTTCGATCCGACGGCGCCGCTCCGCGTCACCTGCGGCTCGTCCAACAACGGCGGCACGGCGATCGCGGACTCGACGGCGCCCACGCTGTCCGGCTCGTTCAGCGATCCGGTCGACTGCGATGCGAACGGGTGCGCACCCACCGGCGACACCGACGGTGACGGCGTCGACGACGGGACCGAGACCACCCTGGGCCTCGACCCTGCCGACGCGGACACCGACGACGACGGCGTCCTCGATGGCGCCGAGCCCGGCTTCGACCAGGACAGCGACGGCGACGGCACCATCAACGCCGCCGACCGCGACAGCGACAACGACGGCCTGCTCGACGGCACCGAGCTCGGCGTCGACTGCATGGACAGCGCCGATACGGTGCTGGCGCAGTGCATCCCCGACGCCGACGCCGGAGCGACCTTCACCGACCCGACCGACGCCGACAGCGACAACGGCACGGTCAGCGACGGCGCCGAGGACGCGAACCTGAACGGGCAGGTCGACGGCGACGAGACCGACCCCACCGCCGGAAACGGTGGCGACGATCTCGGCAACCTGGACCCCGACGGCGACGGCCTCTCCACCGGTGAGGAGGAGTTCCTCCTCACCGATCCGAACGACGCGGACTCCGACGACGACGGCGTCCGCGACGGCGACGAGGTCAACCTCACCGACGACACCGATGCGGACGGCGCCATCAACGCGCTCGACCCCGACAGCGACAACGACGGCCTGTGGGACGGCACGGAGCAGGGCCTGGGCTGCCCGAACCCGCCGACCGACCCCGCGCCCGGTACCTGCATCGCGGACGCCGATCCGGCGACGCGCACCAACCCGCTGGTCGCGGACACCGATCAGGGCGGCGTCTCCGACGGGGAGGAGGACACCGATCGCGACGGCCGCGTCGACCAGGGTGAGCGCGACCCCAACGATCCGACCGACGATCTCCCCTGCGACGCCGACGACGACTGCGGCATCGACGACGACGGGCTGGTCTGCGACACCATCGAGAGCCTCTGCGTCGACGGATGCCGCAACCTCGTCGGCTCCGGCTGCGCCGCCGGGTTCACCTGCAACGTCGACGACGGCACCCTCGGCGTCTGCATCCTCGACACCGATCAGGACGGGCTGGGCGACGCGGAGGAGGGCGTGATCGGGACCGACCCGTTCGACGCGGACTCCGATGATGACGGCGTCATCGACGGCGACGAGCCGGACTTCGACCAGGACACCGACGGCGACGGCCTGATCAACGCCCGCGACCCCGACAGCGACGACGACGGGCTGTTCGACGGCACCGAGCTGGGCGTCGACTGCCTGGGCAGCGCCGACTCCGATCCGGCGCGCTGCCGGCCCGATGGGGACAACGGGGCCACGGTCACCGACCCGCTCCGGGCCGACAGCGACGACGGCGGCGTGAGCGACGGCTCGGAGGACTTCGACCTCGACGGGGTCTTCGACGTCGCCGACGGTGAGACGGATCCGACGCTCGGCAACGGGGCGGACGACGCGGGCGTGGTCGACACCGACCTGGACGGCCTCTCCGACGGGCTGGAGGACTTCCTGGGGAGCGACAGCGACGATCAGGACAGCGATGAGGACGGCGTCCTCGACGGCGACGAGCAGAACCCCACCGACGACACCGACGACGACGGCGACCGCAACGTCAACGACGCCGACAGCGACGGCGATGGGCTCTTCGATGGCACCGAGCGCGGCTTCGGCTGCGAGAACGAGGCGACCGACGCTGCGGCCAACAGCTGCGTCGCCGACGCCGACTCGACGACCACCACGTCGGCGCTCGACCCCGACACCGACCGGGGCGGCATCGCCGACGGCGTGGAGGACGACAACCAGAACGGCGCCATCGACGACGGCGAGCGCGATCCCAACGACGGCACCGACGACATCGCCTGCGACGCCGACGGCGACTGCGGCGGCGACGACGACGGGCTGGTGTGCGACCTCGACGCGGCGGAGTGCGTCGAGGGCTGCAAGGGCGGCGTGGACGGCGCCGGCTGCCCCGACGGCCAGCTCTGCAGCACCGACGACGACACCCTCGGCATCTGCCAGGACGGCGCCGGCGGCGCGGGCGGCCAGGGCGGCGCCGGCACCGGCGGCCAGGGCGGCGGCACCGGCGGCCAGGGCGGCGGCACCGGTGGCGAGGGCCAGGGTGGGGACACGACCTCGGCCGGCGGCGAGGGGCCCGGCGGGCCGGGCGCGGTGGTCACGGCGACCAGCAGCGGTGCCGGCCCCGTCACCACCAGCGCCGCGGCGGGCGGCGGCGAGGGCGGCAACGACCTCGACGGCATCATCGCCTCCGGCGGGGCCTGCACGGTGAGCGCTCCGGGCGCCGGCCGTGACGCCGGCCTTGCCCTGGCCATGGCAGCGCTGGGCCTCCTCGGCATGCGCCGCCGCCGCGGCATCTGACGCGGGAGCCTCGCACCACGAAACGACGAAGCGGGGGCCGGCGACGGCCCCCGCGGCGTTTTGTCGAGCGGCGCGGCGGCCGCGCGCGCCATCAGCGGCCGACGATGCGGCGCGTGCGGATCGAGGTCTCGAGCGCGCCCACGCGCTTGCAGACCTCGGCCGACACGTCCTGATCGAGGTCCATGACCAGGTAGCCGATCGTGGGATCGGTGGAGAGGACCTGGGTGTGGATGTTGGCGTTGCAGTCCGAGACGATCTTGTTGATGTCGCGGAGCACGCCCGGCACGTTGCGGTGCACGTTGAGGATGCGGTGGGTCCCCTCGTCGAGCGGGGCCTCGACCTGGGGGAAGTTCACCGAGCGGGTGGTGGCGCCGCGGGCGACGAAGCGCGCCAGGCTCTCCGAGACCTCGCGGCCGATCATCTCCTGCGCCTCCTCCGTGGAGCCGCCGATGTGGGGTGTCAGGATCACGTTGGGCAGGCCGCGCAGCTCGCTCTCGAAGCCCTGCCCGTTCGCCTCCGGCTCCTCCGGGTAGACGTCGACCGCGGCGCCGGCCAGGTGCCCGGACCGGATCACGTCGGCCAGCGCCGAGATGACGACCACGCTGCCGCGGCTGGCGTTGAGGAGGTAGCTCCCGTCCTTCATCGCCGCGAGCTCGTCGTAGCCGATGAGGTTCTTGGTTTGCGGCGTCTCCGGCACGTGGAGCGAGACGAAGTCCGAGCTCTTGAGCAGGTCGACGAGCGACGACGCCGGGCGACAGTTGCCCATCGGCAGCTTCTTCATCACGTCGTGGAAGATGACGCGCATGCCCATCGACTCCGCGAGCACGCCGAGCTGCGAGCCGATGTGGCCGTAGCCCACGATGCCCAGCGTCTTGCCGCGGATCTCGTGGCACTTCGTGGCCTTCTTCTGCCACTTGCCCTCGTGCACCTCGCGCGAGCGGTCCCCCAGCTGGCGGGCGAGGACCACGATCTCGGCGATGATGAGCTCCGCCACGCTCCGGGTGTTGGAGAACGGAGCGTTGAACACCGGCACCCCGCGCGCGTTGGCGTGCGCGAGATCGACCTGGTTGGTCCCGATGCAGAAGCAGCCGATGGTGAGGAGGTTCGGCGCGGCGTCGA
>JBKJLX010000643.1:0-18535 GCA_046596645.1 Polyangiaceae bacterium | reverse complement strand
CCGAGCTCGTCCCCCGCGCCGAGCTCGTCCCCCGCGCCGAGCTGGTCTCATGCACGACCTCCTACTCGCGGGCCGGCGCAGGAGACCAGCTCGGCGCGGGGGACGAGCTCGGCGCGGGGGACGAGCTCGGTGCATCGACGAACCGCCCGAAGAAGCGAGCTCCAAGGACCACCTGGAGCACCTGCAGGTCGAAGCCGCCCGCGGCGCCCGTGTAGTCGTAGTGCGCGCGCTGGTACCTCAGCGCCGGGCCGATGAGGAAGTCGAAGTCGTCGACGTGCGCCGCGCGGATGAGCGGGGCGACGGCGACCGCGAAACCCACCCCCGTCGGGTTCACCTCCTGTGTCAGCGGGCAGCTGACGCCCTCGAAGGATCCGGAGCACCTGTCGGTGAACGAGGAGAGCACCAGGCCGGCGTCGAACGCGAGGTGAAGGTCGCCCGGCCTCCACACGAAGCGGGGCGCGACCGCGAAGTTGAGGCCGGGCGACGGCTCGGGGCCGGCGCCGAAGAGGGTCGGAGCGATCGCCAGACCGACACCGAGCGTCGGCTCGAAGAAGTAGTACCCCGCGACGTCCAGACCGAGCGCGACGGTGGGCCGAGGATCCTCCAGGGGATCCGACGTCGTGGCGGCGCGGATGTGCGCCTGCGGCAGCGTGATGCCGCCGTCGAGGCCCAGGCTGACCCCGAGCTGCCCCTCCGCCCGACCCGGCGCAGCCACGGCGATGGCAAAAGCCTGCGCGGCCGCCAACGATGCGGCGCGGGCGCGCGGCGACCTGGACGAGCGTGCGTGCACCACCCCGGTCACCTCCGCACACCGTCGCTGTCGGTGGCGGAGGCGAGCCTGGTGAACGGGGGCGTTCGAGGGCGGCTGAGCGCGGTTGCGGTCACGGAATGGTGCAGGGGCGTGAGGGTAGTCGGTGCACCGCGTCGGGCCTTCGGGAATATCCCCTCGCACATCCGGTGCGCCGCCCCCATGGCGCCGCCGGACGGCGGGACTATGTTCGCCCCCATGCGTGCTGCCCCTCGCGGTCGTGGGGCCGTCACGGCCCTCCTCCACCGGCTCCTCGCGGTGAGCCTGGGCGTCACCATGGCCGCCTCCGGCGTCGCCGGCTGCCAGGCGTCGCCCGACGCGGCCGACGCGCCGCCCACCTCGGCCGAGCCGGTCGCGCACGAGCTGGCGTCCGAACGCGGCCTCCCCGGCCAGGCGAAGCCCCCCGCCCCCACCGCGGTGCCGCCGGTGGCGCCCGTCTCTGCCGGGGCGCGCATCGAGGACGAGAACAACACCATCTCCGTCTTCCGCGACGTCGCGCCCAGCGTGGTGTTCGTCACCCAGAAGAGGACGGTGGTGAACCGCTTCGAGGGGACGTCGGCCGAGGTACCGGCTGGCGCGGGCTCCGGCTTCCTGTGGGACGATCGCGGCCACGTCGTCACCAACTTCCACGTCGTGAAGGGCGCGCAGTCCCTCTCCGTCACCCTGCACTCGCAGAAGACGTACGAAGCGCGCGTCGTCGGCGTGGAGCCGCGCAAGGACATCGCGGTCCTGCGCATCGCCGCGCCGGCCTCCGAGCTCAAGGCGATGCGCGTGCTCCCCGCGGGGACGACGCTCGAGGTCGGGCAAAAGGCGATCGCGATCGGCAACCCCTTCGGGCTCGATCACACGCTGACCACCGGCGTCGTCAGCGCCCTCGGGCGCGAGGTCGACGGCATCGGCGGGGTGACCATCCGCGACATGATCCAGACCGACGCCGCGATCAACCCCGGCAACTCGGGCGGGCCGCTGCTCGACTCCGCCGGCCGCCTCATGGGCATGAACACCATGATCTTCAGCAAGACCGGCTCCAGCGCCGGCATCGGCTTCGCCGTGCCCACCAGCGTGATCGCGCGGGTCGTCCCGCAGATCATCCGCACCGGCAAGGTCGAGCAGGTCGGCATCGGCGTGAGCCTCGATCCGCAGCGGCGCCTGGAGCGCCGCATCGGCATGCGCGGCGTCATCGTCCTCGGCGTGGCGCCCGGCGGCCCGGCGGAGAAGGCCGGCCTCCGCGGCCTGGTCGAGTCGGCGCAGGGCATCACCCTGGGCGACGTCATCGTCGGCGTCGGCGACCGCAAGGTGGACGACTACGACGGCCTCTACCAGTCGCTCGATGGTCGACGGCCGGGGGAGAAGGTCGTGGTCAAGGTGAAGCGCGGCGACCGGGTGATCGACGCCCCGATGACCCTCGTGCTGCTGCCGTGACGAAAGTCGGGCGCGGTCCACCTCGTCTTCAAGGGGGGACGATGCCGATCTGGGCGAACGGGATCGCGAGGACCGCGTCCGGCAGGCCTGCGGCCGGGTCGGGGGTGAGGTCGCCGTTCGCCTCGTCGACGAAGGGGCTCGCCGCGGCCTCGACGTTCCCGGTCGGCGTGAAATACGCGAGCGTCGCCGGGGTCGCGGCGACGTCGTGCTCGGTGTCGTGGAGGACGTTCCCGTCGAACGTCGTGTTCTCTGGCGCAGCCCAGCTGGTGCCCGGGATCTGCGTCCAGTCCTCCGGGATCGCGGCGCACTCGGGGTACTCGGTCGCCCAGAGGCTCGAGCGGTAACCCAGGCCGATCAGCTCGTCGACGAGCTGCTCCGGCTCCGTCGGCGGCGCGTCGGGGTCCTCCGGGACGGTCCACGCGAGGCCGCCGCTCGCGTTGGCGAGCGCCGTCCACGCGTGAGCGACGATGTTGCTCGCGAAGACGTTGTCGCGTCCGCCGTTCGAGAACAGCGCGAACCCCGACACGTTGGAGAGGATGTTCCCCTCGACGCGCACGCCGCTGAAGTAGCCGTCCAGGTAGATGCCCTGGACGCCGATGTGCTCGGGGAGCGCGCTGTCCACGTCGCGGATGAGGTTGTGACGCACGACGTTCCCGCGGCCGCCCCAGTCGAAGTACGCGTAGATCGCCCCCGCATCGTCGGTGAACTGCCCTACGTCGTGGATCTCGTTCAGCTCGATCAGGTGCTCGTTTCCGTCGAAGTTGATCGCCTGGTGCGGAAGGGAGTGGATGTGGTTGTGGCGGACCGTGTGGCCGACGTTCACGACGTTGACCGCGGGCCGGTACGTCATCTCCCAGCGGTTGAGGTCGTGGAGGTGCGACTGCTCCACCGTCTCGCCGCCGCCCCTCAGGGAGGCGCGATCACCTGTCTCCAGGGCGACGCCGCCGTTTCCGGCGTCGAAGACGTGGCAGCCGCGGACGAGGTTGTGGCCGTTGCGCTCTCCGTCGATCACGTCGTCGCCATCGATGCGCACGGCCTCGTTCCCCGCACCGCGCAGGGTCAGGCCGACCAGGGCGTTGTGACTGCCCCACTGGATCTGGACCAGCGGACCGCGCGAGATCTCGATGTGGAGGTCGCGGAGCTCGACGTACCTCGTCACGCCGAGACGGACCACGGGTCCACCCACGACGGCGATCTCGACCGGCACGTCGTCGAAGTCGTCGGTCGGCAGCACGTAGAGCATCCGGCTCTCCGGGTCGATCCACCACTCGCCCGGCTGCGTGATCTCCTCCGGGATGTTGTACGCGTAGTACGGCTGTCCGCCCCGGATGCCGGCGTAGAAGGTGTCGGCGAGCGTGACCTTGTGCTGCTCCGGCGTGATGCTCGCCGCGCGCACGTGGCAGTCGTACCAGCTGAAGTACCAGAGCCCGTGGAACCACACGCTGGCGGGGTCGCTCCAGGTTCCGGGCCGGTCGCCGGCGTAGACGAACTCGGTCGGCGAGATCGCGCCGGCGACCTGGGCGAACCCGTGGTTCGCCGTGTCCGGCGGTGACTCCACGACGACCTCCTCGTGCACGCCGCCGTTCCAGCGTTCGAGGGTCGTGAGGTCCGCCGCGTCGGCGGCCCACCACGGGTCGGTGCTCGTGTTGGCTGGCCACTCTCCATCCGTCGCCGTCGTGAGAAACCAGTACTGGTGGGGGATGCCGTCCGCGACGAAGCTCTTCCGGTAGAGGTGGTACTGGAGGCCGCTCGACGTCGGCTCCGACCGTCGGAACGCGTGGACGCCATCGAGCTCCTTCCACAGCTCGTACGTGCCCCCGACCTCGGGCACCTGGAGGCTCCGCAACGTGAGGGTCTCACCCGCCTCCGCGGACTGATGGCTGTCGTCGTCCGCATCGGGCCACCGCGCCAGCGGCTGCCGGGCGCCGCCGATGAAGAGCTCGTTCGTCCCGAGCGCCGACCCGCATGGCCCGCCCCGTCTCGCGAGCGGCGCCGGCTCGACCCCGAGCGCGGCCAGATCGATCGCGCGGACCCGGTCGCGGTGCTCGATGGGGAGGCGGTCCCAGACCGCAGACGTGGGATCGACCGCGCTCGATGCGCCGGGCTCCACCACCACGCTGCCGGTGAGCCTGACCTCCTCGCCCGGCCTCGAGCGAAAGACGACGGGGCGCCCCTCGGTACCCGAGTGCTCCGCCTCGAGCTTCAGCGTCTCCGTGAGCCGGTACGTCCCGCCCTCGAGCCAAACGACGAGACCCCCCTCCGGGAGCCCCTCGGCGGCTCGAGCCGCGATCTCGTCGAGCGCCTCGTCGAGGGTCAACGGCGAGTCGTCCGACCCGATGCCGCCGCCTTGCGCGGTCGTGCTGACGACGAGCTCCGAGCCGTAAGCGATGCACTCGCAGGCGCCCCAGAAGCTCCCGTCGGCGGCGCATCGTCGGCCCCCGACGGCATCGGGTGCCTCGCAGGAGCAGGGCTCCGTCTCGTTCGGGTCGCACGCGAGCGGCTCCTCACCACCAGCGCCGAGACCGCCCGCCGCGGTCCCGCCAGCCGCGTCGCCCCCGGACGAGGTGCCGCTGCCGGTCGCGTCTGCCCCCCCGGCAGAAGATCCGCTGGAGGAGCCCGTCGAAGCCACGACGGACGTCTCGCCGCCCGCCGCCGCTGCGGACGTCTCGTCGGCTGCGCCGTCGCAGGCCGCCAGCAGGACGGCAGCGGCTGCCGCGGCTCGACGTGCGCTCGAGGAGATCATCATGCGCGGATCATGCGCTTTCACCTGACGCTGGTCATCGGTGAAGGGCCCATCGTGCGGACGTGCGCTCACCCGAGGAAGCGGTTGGGAAGTCGAGCCTGGAGAGGTCCGAAGGCGACCTGAGCCGGACGGCCAGGGCGTTCGGTACGCGAGCTGGGGGTCCGAAGGCGGCGCAAGAGGGGGGTCGTGGTCGAGGCGGCCCGCGGCCTCAGCCGCGGGGCATGATACGCGCGGCTCTCGAGGCCGAAGGTCGCTGCCGCTCCTTGCGCGAGAGGCGCGACGCTTGCACGATCCCCGGACACGTAGGTTCTTCCCGGCCAGGCCCGGCGCCTCGCGGGAGGCTGTGACCCTGGGAGATGCGCCTTGAAGGTGGATTCAGGTCAGGAGCCGAACGAGCTGCGCGACGACGAGCTCCTGGAGCACGTCGCCGGCTGGGCCGCAGCCCTCCGGGCGGTCGGGCAGCGATGGACCTTTCGCGGCAACGCGGGGCGGCTCCGCGCCCACCGCGTCGAGGACGTGACACGTCTGGTGGAACGGCTGGAGCGCGCGGCGAACGTCCTCGAGCCGGCGGTTCCGGACACCGATGCCGCCCCGCGGCTCGCGGCGAGCGACGACCGTTTCCGCCTGCTCGTCGACGGCGTCCAGGACTACGCGATCTTCATGCTCGATCCGGAGGGGCGGATCGCGAGCTGGAACGCGGGGGCCGAGCGGATCAAGGGGTACCTGGCGGAGGAGATCATCGGCCGCCATTTTTCGGTGTTCTACACGCCGGAGGCGGCGGCGTCGGGGCACCCAAAGCGCGAGCTGGATCACGCGGTGCGCGACGGTCGTTATCACGAGGAGGGCTGGCGGGTTCGCCGCGACGGCCGGAGGTTCTGGGCGGACGTGACGGTGACCGCGCTGCGGGGCACCACCGGCGAGCTGCGGGGCTTCGCGAAGGTGACGCGCGATCTCACCGAGCGAATGCGCGCGGAAGAGGGCCTGCGGCAGAGCGAGGAGCGGTTCCGGCTGCTCGTCGAGAACGTGGAGGACTACGCGATCCTCATGCTCGACACCGCGGGGCACGTCACCACGTGGAACCCGGGCGCGGAGCGGCTCACCGGCTACACGACGGAGCAGATCCTCGCCCAGCACTTCTCGATCTTCTACCCGCGCGAGGCCGTCGACGCCGGCCACCCCCAGCGTGAGCTCGAGATCGCGACCGACGAGGGCCGCTACGCGGAGGAAGGCCTGCGCGTGCGCAAGGACGGCACCACGTTCTGGGCCGGCGTCGTGCTCACGCCGATTCGCGACGCGATGGGCGAGCTCCGCGGCTTCGCGAAGGTCACGCGGGATCTGACGGGCCGCAAGCAGGCGGAGGACGCGATCCACGCCGCGAACGCCGAGCTCGAGCAGCGAGTCAAGGAGCGGACCGCGGAGCTCGAAGCGACGAATCGGGAGCTCGAGTCGTTCAGCTACTCGGTCTCCCACGATCTGCGCGCGCCCCTGCGCGGCGTGGACGGGTTCTCCAAGATCCTCCTCCAGAAGTACGGTGAAGTGCTCGACACCCAGGGCCGGCACTACCTCGAGCGCATCCGGTCGGGCACGCAGCGCATGGGTGCGCTGATCGACGACATCCTCCGCCTGTCGCGGCTCGCGCGCGCCGAGCTGCGGTGGATGCCGGTCGACCTCGCGGTCCTTGCTCGGGAGGTGACCGAAGAGCTGCAGCGGACGAGCCCCGCGCGGCGGGTCGAGCTCGTCGTCGCCGAGCCCCTCCGTACGGTCGGCGATCGCCAGCTCCTCCGCGTCGTGCTCGAGAACCTGCTCGGCAACGCCTGGAAGTTCACGGGCAAGAACGAGGAGGCTCGTGTCGAGCTCGGCAGCGAGATGCTCGACGGCGAGCGACGCTTCTTCGTGCGCGACGACGGCGCAGGGTTCGACATGACGTACGCAGACAAGCTGTTCGGACCGTTCCAGCGCCTCCACGACGCCGAGGAGTTCGAGGGGACCGGCGTCGGCCTCGCCACCGTGCAGCGGATCGTCCTGCGCCACGGCGGCCGCGTCTGGGCCGAGGGCGCGCCCGGGCACGGTGCGACGTTCTGGTTCACGCTGGGGAAAGGGCTGGCAACATGATCCGCGATCGTTCGATTCTCCTCGTGGAGGACAACGCCGATGACGTCGAGCTCACGATCCTGGCGATGCAGGAGAACGGCGTCACGAACCCCATCGTCGTCGCGCGCAACGGAGCCGAGGCCCTGGAGCGGCTCTTCGGTCGCACCGGGGAAGATGCACCGGAGGCGCCGGCGATCGTGCTCCTGGACCTGAACCTGCCGAAGCTCGGTGGGATCGAGGTGCTGAGGCGGATCCGCAGCGACGCACGGACGGAGCTGCTCCCGGTCGTCGTCCTGACGTCGTCCCGCGAGGAGCGCGACCTCGTCGAGAGCTATCGCTGCGGCGCCAACAGCTACGTCCGCAAGCCGGTCGACTTCGAGGAGTTCCAGGCCGCGGCGCGCCAGGTCAGCGCCTACTGGCTCACCTTGAACGAGCCGCCCCCGGCCGCCTCGAGGCCGCGGCCGTGACGTCGCTCCGCGTGCTCGCCGTCGAGGACAACCCGGACGATGTCGAGCTCGTCCTGCACGAGCTGCGAGAAGGCGGGTACACCTGCGAATGGAAGCGCGTGGACCGGCCGGAGTCGTTCCGGGCCGCGCTCGAGGATGAGGCGTGGGACGTCGTCCTCTCCGACTTCAACATGCCGCGCTTCACCGGGCGGGCGGCGCTCGAGATCCTCAAGGCGACCGGAAAGGACATTCCGTTCATCATCGTCTCCGGCAGCGTCGGGGAGGCCGTCGCGGTCGAGGCGATGAGGGCCGGCGCGCACGACTTCTTCCCGAAGGCGAACCTCACGCGGCTCGCCGCGGCCGTGGAGCGCGAGCTACGGGAGGTGACTGTCCGCCGGGAGCGGCGCCAAGCGGTGGCACAGCTGCGGCGCGCCGAGGAGCGCCACCGCCTCATCGTCGACAACGTGCGCGACTACGCGATCTTCATGCTCGACGAGGATGGCCGCGTCGCGAGCTGGAACCAGGGCGCCGAGAGGCTCACCGGGTACGACGAGGCGGCGGTGCTCGGTGAGCCTCTCGCGCTGTTCTTTCCCGATGACGACGGGCGGGGCGGGACGCCGGAAGAGGCGCTGCGCACGGCGAAGGAGGCCGGATCCTACCGCGGCGAGGGCGCGCGGCTCCGCCGCGACGGGACGCGGTTCTGGGCGTCTCTCACGCTCGACGCGATCCACGCGGAGGGGGCGCTCCGCGGCTACTCGGCGGTCCTTCGCGACGTCACCGAACGCCAGCGCCTCGTCGAGGATCTACGCCAGGCGGTGCGCGCGCGCGACGAGTTTCTGTCCATCGCGTCGCACGAGCTGAAGACGCCGCTTACCTCGATGGGTCTGCAGCTCGAGAGCATGCGCCTCCTCGCGCAGCAGGCGGACGAGCTGCGCGTCGCCGATCCCCGCGTCGAAAAGAAGCTCGCGGTGGTGGAGCGTCAGGCCGACCGCCTCCTCGTCCTCGTGCAGAGCTTGCTGGACGTGACGCGGATCACGTCGGGCGGCGTGGAGCTGTGTGCGGATCGCCTTGATCTTCTCGCGCTCGTCGAGTCCGTGGTCGCGCACCACGCCGCCGCGATCGAGGCCTCCGGGTGCGAGGTGTCCGTGGGCGGCGTCAGTGGCGTCGGCGGCGAATGGGACCGGGTGCGCCTGGAGACGGCGATCGGCAACCTTCTCGGCAACGCGCTGAAGTACGGCGCCGGCAAGCCGGTCGCCATCGAGGTGGACGCCGGTGACGGCAGCGCGTCGGTGCGCGTGACGGACCAGGGTTTCGGCATCGCGGGGGCCGAGCAGGCGCGGATCTTCGAGCGCTTCGAGCGCGCGGTCCCGGAGCAGAACTACGGAGGCCTCGGGCTCGGCCTCTGGATCGTCAGGACCGTCGTGGAGGCCCACGGGGGCGCCGTTCGCGTGGATAGCGCGCTGGGCGCCGGGTCGACGTTCACCATCCACTTGCCGCTCGACCCCACGGGGCGCGCGAGCGACGCGGACCGACGAAGAGGGAGAGGTGTCGACGATGGCCATGGTACCGGCACGCCGTGAGGTCTCCGTCCTGGTCGTCGACGACGACATGGACATCCGCGACACGCTGGCCGAGGTCCTCGAAGGTCAGGGCTACTCGGTCGTGCGCGCGGTGAACGGCGCAGACGCGCTGGCGCAGCTCGCCACCGTTCGACCGCGGCTGATCCTGCTCGATCTCTCGATGCCGGTGATGGGGGGCGAGCAGTTCCGGGCGCAGCAGCTCGCCGACGCCGAGCTGGCCTCGATCCCCACGGTGGTCATGACTGCGGCCGATCGCGCGCTGGACCGGACGGCGCCATTGGGCGTCCAGGACACCCTCACGAAGCCGGTGAAGATGCAGCGCCTCCTCGACTGCGTGGCGGAGTTCTGCCGCACCGCCAGCTGACGGCCGCGATGGCCCCGGACTTCGGTGGGCCGCTATCGCCCCTCCTCGGCGGAGAGAACTCCGGAACGGCCCCACGCCGTCTTCCCTCGCTCGGGCGCATCACGCGCGGTACGCTGGGTTCGGGGGGGACACGCTTGCAGTTCTTTGACGGTGACCGCGCCGCCGCATCGGTAGCACGCCGCGTCGAGTGCGTTGCCGGCGCGCAACGGCCTCACGTCGAGGTCGCCCGTGGCCTGCGGGCGGTCGTTGCGCGCCGCGTGCGCCTGGAGCAGAACGAGCCCTCGTCTGCACGGCGTGGCCGGCCGTGACGCCGCTTCGCATCCTGCATGTCGAGGACTCGCCCGACGACGCCGAGCTGATCCGGGTCGAGCTCCAGCGACTGGACCGCCCCGTCGAGACGTTACGCGTCGAGACCCGCGACGCCCTTCGTGACGCGCTCATCGTCGGCGGTTGGGACATCGTCCTCAGCGATTGGTCTCTTCCCAGGCTCGACGGCCTCGGCGCGCTCGCGGTCGTCCAGGAGCTCGCGCGCGACCTGCCCTTCATCCTCGTGTCGGGCACCGTGGGAGAGGAGAGCGCCGTCTCGGCGATACGGGCGGGCGCGCACGATTTCGTCCTCAAGGCTCGTCTCGGCCGGCTTGTGATCGCGATCGAGCGGGAGCTGCGTGATCGCGACGTGCGCCGCGCGCGCTTCGCGGCAGAGCGTGCACACGAGACCGCGCAGCGGCGCATCCGGCAGATGGTGGATTCCGCGAT
The DNA here is from genome assembly GCA_046596645.1 of Polyangiaceae bacterium. Lineage (GTDB taxonomy): Bacteria > Myxococcota_A > Polyangia > Polyangiales > Polyangiaceae > JBKJLX01. The sequence goes on along the minus strand of JBKJLX010000643.1, from coordinate 8,325 downwards.
GGTCGGCTTCTGGTTCGTGGACGTCAGAGGCGACACGACATTCATGAACGCGCGGATGGCCGAGATCCTGGGCGTGTCGACCGAGGAGAAGGATCGGGTGTTGGCGTCCGAGTTCTTCGACGCGGATCGCGTCGACATGCCGCAGCGGCTCGCCGACCTCGCGGCGGGCCGTGCTCCACGGTACGAGCAGCGGTTCCTTCGCAAGGACGGCACGGTGGGCTGGGCGTTCGTCGAGTCGAGCCCGCTCCGCGACGACGACGGGAGTGACACGGGCGTCCTGTCCATGGTGACCGACATCACCGATCGACGCAGGGCCGAGGACGCTCTGCGCGAGGCTGATCTGCGCTTCCGGCGGCTCGTCGAGGCGGGCATCGTCGGCGTCACCGTCGCCGACTCCGCCGGGACGCTGGTCGAGGCGAACGATCGCTATCTCGAGATGATCGGCCGGAACAAGGCGGACCTCGAGGCGCGCGCGTTGCGCTGCCCGGCCCGAGGCGCCGATCCGGACGAGCAGCGCGCGACCCTGGAGGAGCTGCGGCAGACCGGCCGCGCCGGCCCTCGCGAGCGGGTGGTCCGTCGCGGGGACGGCACCGCGGTGCGGCTGCTCGTCGCATTCGCGCAGCTCGATGCCGACCGCATCCTCGGACTCACCGTCGACGTCACCGACCGCGACCACGCCGAGCATCGAAGGGCGGCGGTGGTGACGGCAGCGCTCGACGCCGTGGTCATCGTCAACCAGCGAGGGCACATCACCGAGTGGAACCCCGCGGCCGAGCGGACGTTCGGCTACGCCGCTGCCGAGGTCCTCGGTCGCTCGATCGCGGACGTCATCGTCCCACCGGCGCTTCGAGACGATCACCTGCGCGGTTTCGGCAGGGACGCCGCGACGGGCGATTCGACGCTGCTCGGCACGCGCATCGAGATCACGGCCATGCGCCGGGGAGGCGCGACCTTCCCGGTCGAGCTATCCATCACGCGCGCCGATCTCGACGGCACGACCTCGTTCGTCGCGTATATCCGTGACATCGAGGAGCGCAAGCGTATCGAGCAAGAGCTCCTCGCTCGCATGCGCATCGCGGCGCTCGGGCGGGACGTCGGCGTGGCGCTCACCGGCGAGGGGACGCTCGCCGACAACCTGCAGCGCTGCTGCCAGGCGATCGTGAACCACCTCGGCGCGACGTTCGCGCGCATCTGGAGGATGGCCGCGACCGATGACGTCCTCGAGCTCCAGGCCAGCGCCGGCATCTACACGCACCTGGACGGTGCGCACGCCCGCGTCCGCATGGGCGCGGCGAAGATCGGGCGCATCGCCGCCGACCGGAGGCCACACCTCACGAACGACGTCCTCATCGATCCGTTCGTCGACCGCGAGTGGGCGCGCCGCGAGGGGCTCCAGGCGTTCGCGGGGCATCCGCTGCTGGTCGGCGGCGAGGTCGTCGGCGTTCTTGCGATGTTCTCGAAGGAGCCGCTGAGCGACGTGACCCTGAAGGGTTTCGCGTCGATCGCCGACGCCATCGCCGTCCGCATCCGTGGCAAGGCTGCGGAAGACGACTCCGCGACGCTCGTCGAGCAGCTGCGGCAATCCCAGAAGATGGAGGCCATCGGCCGTCTCGCCGGCGGCGTCGCCCACGACTTCAACAACCTGCTCTCCGTGATCCTCGGGTATTCCGACCTGCTCCTCGAGGACCTCACGAGCGACGCCCCGATGCGCGAGACCGTCGAGGAAATCCGCCACGCCGGCCGACGTGCCTCGGACCTGACGCGTCAGCTGCTCACCTTCAGCCGGCAGCAAGTCTTCGAGCCGAAGGTCGTCGACCTCGACGCGCTGCTCGCCTCGCTTGACAAGATGCTGCAGCGGCTCGTCGGAGAGGACGTCGAGCTGGCGACGCGAAGCGCACGCGCTCTCGGGCGCGTGCGCGTCGACCCGGGGTCGTTCGAGCAGGTCGTGATGAACCTGGTCGTGAACGCACGCGACGCGATGCCGAAGGGCGGGCGGCTGTCCATCGAGACGGCGAACGTCGAGCTCGACGAGGCTTACGCGAGATCGCATTTCGGCGCAAAGCCTGGCTCCTACGTCATGCTCTCCGTCACCGACACCGGGACGGGCATGGACAAGGCAACCCTCGCGCGGGTCTTCGAGCCGTTCTTCACGACCAAGGACAAGGCGAAGGGGACCGGGCTCGGGCTCGCGACCGTCCTCGGCATCGTCCAGCAAAGCGGCGGCAACGTTTGGGTCTACAGCGAGCCCGGGCTCGGCTCGACGTTCAAGGTGTACCTCCCTCGCGTCGAGAGCGGCGCGGAGGCCGCTCGACCGCCCGCGTCGGAGGTTGCTCGCGGCTCGGAGACAGTGCTCCTCGTGGAGGACGAGGAGCCGGTCCGGCGGGTCGCGCACGACGTCCTCGTGCGGCAAGGCTACGTCGTCCTCGTCGCTGGCACGCCGGAGGAGGCGGTGCAGCTTTGCGAGCAGCATCCCGGCGCGATCGACGTCCTCCTGTCGGATGTCGTCATGCCGCGCGTCAGCGGACCGGAGCTGGCGAAGCGACTCGTCGTCACCCGGCCGACGATGCGGGTCATCTTCATGTCCGGCTACACCGACGACGCTGCGGTGCGGCATGGAGTCGTCGACGCGTCTGTCGCGTACCTGCAGAAGCCTCTCACGGTGGACAGCCTGACGCGGAAGCTCCGCGAGGTGCTCGACGCCACGCCGCGCGACCGCAGCGCGTGAGGCATTCGCGACCGCCTTCGCGCTGTGATCCAGCGGCGAAGGTCGCCTGAGGCACGACGGCGCCCGCGCGCATCGCTCTCCGTTGCGTCATGGAGCAGCGGCGCGTCGTTTCTCGAAGACGTGATGGAGCAGCCAGCCAGGCTCAGCCGGAGGAGTGATGGTGGCCAGCGTGGTCGCCGTGTGCGTCCCCGGAGACGCAGCGCGCATCCTCCCAGCCGACCCAGTAGGGGCCAGCCGGCCCGTGCTCGCGCTTCCAGATCGGCAATCGCGCCTTGATGCGGTCGATGAGCTCCCTGCAGGCGTCGAAGGCTTCGCCCCGGTGCGGCGCGCTCGCCGCACAGACGACGGCCACGTCGCCGATCCCGAGCGCGCCCACACGATGGGTCGCGAAGACGCGCACGCCCGCCATCTCGGCGGCGATCTCCACCTCGATCCGGCCGAGCTCAGCCTCGGCCATCGTCCCGTAGGCCTCGTACTCGAGGAGCGTCACCGCCCGCCCCGCGTTGGTGTCGCGCACCACGCCGACGAAGGTCGCCACCGCGCCGGCGCCGGCGTGGGTCACCGCACGCACCGCCTCGTCGAGCGACAGCACCTCGCCGCGCACGCGCGGGGCTGCCGCGGCGGGTCGCTCCGCGGTCACGGCTCCTCCCGGCGCCAGGGCCCGGTGCGCCCGCCGCTCTTCTCCAGGAGGCGCACGCTCTCCACGACGATGTCGCGGTCGGTGCCCTTGAGCATGTCGTAGATGGTGAGGCTGGCGATGCTGGCGGCGACCATCGCCTCCATCTCCACCCCGGTCCGGTCGTGCGCCTCGGCCACCGCCGTGACCAGGACGCGGCGGCCCTGCAGATCGATGTCGAGGTGCACCTCGACGTGAGTCAGCGCCACGTGGTGGCACAGGGGCACCAGCTCCGGCGTGCGCTTGGCCGCCATGATGCCAGCGATGCGCGCGGTCGCCAGCACCTCGCCCTTGTCGACCTCCCGCCGCGCGACGCGAGCGATCGTCTCCGCCCGCATGCGGACGCTCGCCGCCGCCACCGCACGACGCGCCGTCGCCGGCTTGGCGCCGACGTCGACCATGTGGACCTCGCCGGCGGCTGTCAGGTGGCTCGACGCAGGCGAGGGCGCCTCGGTCGGCAGCTTCGGCGGGGAAGGGATCGCCGCCAGGGGCCGCTCCGAGAGCGTCATCGGCCCCGCTTCGGGCCGCGCCGAGCGACGGATCATGTGCTGCTCGCCGGCGGCGAGCGTCGAGGGGGGGAGCGAGCTGCGCCGGAAGACGGTGGCGGGCGCCGGCGTGGGCGGCGAGGTCTGTCGGTGCGGGACCACCTCGTCGAAGACGTCGTGCAAGTACGCGCGATCCGGCGCGTGCCGCAGCGCGTGCACCAGGGCGTAGCGCTCGATCGAGCGCATGCTCGCCCAGAGCTTCGGTTCCAGCGTCCGCCCCGGCTCCAGCGCCGAGGCGAGATCGTTGGGGGGTCGCGAGGGGTCGGGCTCGGGCGTGGGCCGCACACGCATGACCGAGCTGCCGGCGCGCCGCACCGCCTCCTCGACCACGAAGGGGTCGATCACGTCGGCGGCGCCGGCGAGGGTGACCCGGCGCCGGCCGTCCCACGGCATCGCGCGCCAGGCGTCGAGGGCAACGCGCCACCCCGACAGCTCGAGGGCGCGTCGTGCCGCGATCGGCATGCGCTCCAACGATGCGTCGGCGTCGTCGAAGGAAAAGAGGGCCGAGTCGAGCGCCGCGTCCGCCATGGGCAAGGCACTTTACCCGTACCATCGCCGCGTGCCCGCGACGTTCGTCATCGCGGTGCTGGCCGACCTCGGCCTCGCCGCCGTCCTCGTGCTGGCGCTGCGCGCCCGCGGGTCCATGGCGGCGTGGAGCGCGGCCTTTGCGGGCACCCTGGTCGTCTGGACCACCGCCGACGCCGTCCACGACCTCGGCGGCCCGCCAGCCTGGCACGTGCTCGACGTCACCGTCTCGCCGCTGAGCCTCCCCATCGGCCTCCACTTCGCGGCCTCCTTCGCCGGCCGTACCCGCGAGCTGCGGGGCTGGCTCGCGCTGTCGTGGGTGTGGTTCGGCGCCCTCGGGGTCTCGAGCGCGATGGCGTTCGGTGGCGAGCCGCTGCTCGACGAGGCGCCGTGGACGATCGCGTTCCTCATCGGGCTCGCCGGCTGCGCCACCCTGACGACCGTCCAGATCGGGCGCGTGTGGAAGCGATCCGGCACCGCCGACGAGCGCGCGCGCGCGCGCCTGCTCCTGGTGGCCCTGCCCTTCGCGGCGACCTTCGGCGCCACCGATTTGCTGGAGACGTTCATCCCCGGCCTGCCGATGCTGGCGCCGATCGGGGTCCTGGGGAGCGCGGTGGCGATGACGACGGTCGCCGTGCGCTGGCGCCTGTTCGGGCGGGATCTGTCGACGGCCAGCGCGGTCCAGGCCGCGCTGGTCGCGTCGAGCGCGGTCGCGACCACCCTGGTCGCGGCGCGCGTCCTGGCCGGTTCGACGGCCGCGCTCGCGCTGGTGGTGGGCTCGGTGATCGTGGCGGTGGTGGTGGCGACGCGCCACGTGGTGGTGGAGGCGGCGATGGTGCGCGCCCGGCGCACCGAGCTCCAGCACCTGGGCCACGCCGCCGCGCAGATGGCGCACGACCTCAAGAACCCCATCGCCGCCATCCGCGGCGCCGCCGACGTCCTCGTCGAGGAGCTGCGGCGAGGCGCCAAGGGCCCGCCCGAGGAGCTGCTGGAGCTGGCCACCGGGATCCGCGACGACGCCGACCGCCTCGCGCGCCTGGTCGACGACTACCGGCGCTTCGTGCGCGTCGAGGCCGTGCCGACCGGGGTCGACGTCGGCCCCTGGCTCGCCGGCTGGGGCGCCTCGGCGGCCCGCGGCGCGCCCGTCGGCGCGGTGGTCGTGATCGAGCTGCCCCCCGCCCCGCTCCACGCGCGCTGGGATGCCGATCTCGTGACCCAGGTCGTCGACAACCTCCTGCGCAACGCCTTCGAGGCGCTCGACGGCCGCCCCGGCCAGGTCACGGTCCGCGCGGCGGCAGCGACCCGCGGCGACAAGCTGGGCGCGATCCTGGTGGTGGATGACGACGGCCCCGGGATGGACGAGGCCACCCGGGCACGCGCCACCGACGACTTCTTCACCACCAAGGCCTCCGGCAGCGGCCTCGGCCTCTCCTTCGCCCGGCGCGTGGCCGAGGCGCACGGCGGCGGGCTCGAGGTGCGGCCGCGCGAGGGCGGCGGCACCGTCGTCGAGCTGTGGGTGCCCGCCGCCGCAGCGCGCTGACCTGTCAGAAGGCCAGGCCGAAGCCGACCTGGTGGCTGGAGTCACCGACGTCGGTCGCGTCCATCCGGAAGGTGTAGCCGAGGTCGAGCGCCCCCAGCCGCAGCGAGAGGCCGACTTGGGGGCCGACGTCGAGATCGGTGGTGACCGGCAGCTTGCGGCTGGCCTCGACGACGCCGCATGGCTCGACCTCCGAGCAGCCGTCGCCCTCGACCTGCCCGCGCGACACCGTGCCGCCCTCGGCCGATGCGTCGAACCCGACGCCGATCTGCGGCACGACATAGAACGGCATCATCCCCTCGGTCACCATGATCCGCGCTCCGGCGCGGAGGTCGAGGCCCCCGCGGACGCCCCAGCGCTCGGTGGTCCAGCCCTCGGCGTCGGGCGCCTCGACCTCGCCGCGCCCGAGGATGCGACCGTGGGCGCTCGCCTCCCAGAGATCGCGGTCGACCACCGAAACGCCGATCTCGCCGCCCCCCCACGCCTGGTCGTCGACCTCGAGCAGCGCGCGCAAGCCGGGCCACACCGCGACCTCGCCGACGAAGGGCTCGGCGCCCTGCCGCACCCGGCGGAGGAGCATCTCGGCGCGGTCGATGGTGACGGCCTCGTCGACGCTCAGGGTCGAGACGCCGAGGACGCGGCCGAAGCAGTCGACGACCGGCGCGCCGACGTCGAACGAATAGCTGATGCCCCCGGTGCTGCGGAAGTGGATGCCCCGCGTGGTGGTGACCGAGCCCGGCGTCACCTGATCGGCGTCGCCGGGCGCGTCCCAGGGTTGCCCGATGTGGAGGGTGGCCGTGCCGCGCTCCACCGGGATCGCGCTCGGCTGGAGCGGCGTCGCGCGCAGGTCGGGGACGCGCAGCATCGCGAGACCGCCCTCCTCGTCGAGGGCGGCGATCGTCGCCGTCATGGTGACGCCGCCGCGGCGGACGATGACGCCGCGCCCGCGACGAGCGACCTCGAGCGGCACCACCACCAGATCGGGCTCGCCGAAGACGAAGCCCAGGCTCATCGCCAGCGGCCCCTCGACCTCGACGACGGAGTCGCGGACGGTGGACGTCATCGACCCCAGGGGCGCGGTCCCGCAGACCGAGATCGCGCGCCCGTCGGCGCGCGGCGCCAGGTCCATCGCAGCGGGCGGGACCGTGGCCTCCTGCGCCCCGGCCGGCGCAATGCTGGTGAGAAACACGGAGGCGAGTGCGATGACGGAAGCAAGGCGGAGCGCGCGGCGAGGCGCGCGCTCGCGAACGAGGCGGGACATGGGGATCCTCCCGAGGCGCCGCCCGGGGAGCGCGAGGGCCGCCTCGATGGGAGGCGAATCTCGCGGTGGTCGGCGCGTCTCGCGGAACCACTGAGCACCGGACGTGCCGCGGGTCGCGATCCGCACCGCCTGGCCGCCCGAGGGCCGGCGAGGCCGCGATCCTGCGCCCAGGGGCGGCGGACCGTGCAGGCGCCTGCACAGCCCGCGTACACCGCGGTGCACGGGGGGTGGTACCGTTCCGCGTCGTGGCCGCCTCCGTCGACGATCCGCAGCCGGCGTCGCGCATCCTGGTCGTCGACGACGACGCCTCGGTGGCGCGGGCACTGGCCGCCACCCTCCGCCAGGAGGGGTTCGCGCCGGAGATCACGCCCGGCGCGGCGGAGGCGCTGGTCGCGCTCGACCGCGTCGCCTTTGACGCGGTCATCACCGATCTGCGCATGCCGGGAATGGACGGCCTCGGCCTCCTCGGTGAGGTGGAGCGCCGCTGGCCGGGCCTGCCGGTGGTCGTCATCACCGCGCACGGCTCGATCCCGGTCGCGGTGGAGGCGATGCGCGCCGGGGCCGCCGACTTCCTCACCAAGCCGTTCCAGCGCGAGGAGATCGTCTATGTCCTCCGCAAGGCCCTGGCGCGCGCCGGTGATGGGGACGGCGGCAGCACCGCGGTGGCGCCGCCCGCGACCACCGGCATCGAGTCGCTGCTGGTGGGGGACGCGCCGAGCCTGCGCGCCGCGCGCGACCTCCTGGGCCGCGCCGCGCGCTCCGACGCCACGGTGCTGATCCGCGGCGAGAGCGGGACGGGCAAGGACGTGGCCGCGCGCGCGCTCCACGAGGCGAGCGCCCGCGCGCGCGGGCCCTTCATCAAGGTGCACTGCGGTGCGCTCCCCGAGGCGCTGCTGGAGAGCGAGCTCTTCGGCCACGAGAAGGGCGCCTTCACCGGCGCCGTCGCCCGCAAGCCGGGGCGGGTCGAGCGTGCCCTGGTGGGCGAGCTCGACCCACCCCGTCTTGCGGGAGACGGCGCAGGTGAAGGCGCCCTTCTCGTGGCCGAAGAGCTCGCTC
>JBKJLX010000567.1:0-4679 GCA_046596645.1 Polyangiaceae bacterium | reverse complement strand
GACGCCTGGAGCGCGAGGCGCTGGATCGGGTGCTGCGCGAGGGACCGGACGCGATCGTGGCGACCACCGGGGGGCTGGTCACGGACCACGCCGCGCTGGAGGCAACGCTCGCCGGGTCGACCACCATCTGGCTCCGGGCGCGGGCCGAGGACCACTTCCGCCGCGTCGTGGAGCAGGGCGACACGCGCCCGATGCAGAGCCGGGATCGGGCGATGGAGGAGCTACGCGCCATCCTCCGCGCGCGCCGCGCGCTCTACGAGCGCGCCGAGAACGTGGTGGACACCTCGCGTCTCGGGCTGGAGCGCAGCGTCGCGCGGGTGGCGAAGATCGCGCGGGGCGTGCTCGCGGGTTAGACTGCCCGCCCACCGTCGCCCAAGTCTCACCAGGAGGCGCTCGCTCTCGATGGCTCGACTCAGGATCCTGTTCGCCGTCTCCGAGTGCTTTCCCTTCGCGAAGACCGGCGGCCTCGGCGACGTCGCAGGGGCCCTGCCGATCGCGCTCGCCGCGCGGAAGCACGACGTGCGCGTGGTCATGCCGCGCTACCCGATGACGGCGAAGCGTCCGGGCATCCGCCTGAGCGCACCGCTGGCGGTGCCGGCCCCCTACGGCGGCGAGTCGTGGTGCGCGGTCTGGCAGAGCGAGCTGCCGGGCAAGGTGCCGGTCTACCTGCTCGAGCACGAGCAGCTCTACGGGCGCGACGGCGTCTACGGCGACCGCTTCGGCGAGTTCGGCGACAACCTGGCGCGCTACGCGTTCCTCTCGCGGGGCGCCCTGGCCCTCTGCCGCACGCTCGACTGGATGCCGGACGTCATCCACGTGCACGACTGGCCGACGTCGCTCCTGCCCGTCTACCTCGACACGGTGGAGCGTCACACCGCGCTCGGCCGGGCGGCGACGGTGCTGTCGGTGCACAACATGGGCTACCAGGGCCTGTTCCCCAGGGCCGACGCGTGGACGACAGGCGTCCCGCCCGAGGCGTTCGGCACGCTGGAGTGGGGCGGCACGTTGAACTTGCTCAAGGCGGGCCTCGAGCGGTCCACCGCGGTGTCCACCGTGTCGCCGACCTACGCGCTGGAGATCCAGCGCGCGGACGGAGGCGCCGGGCTGGAGTCGGTGCTGGCGCGGCGCAGCGATCCCGTGGTGGGCATCCTCAACGGCATCGACGACGTCGCATGGGACCCGCGGCGAGACCCTCACATCGCGGCGCCCTTCCGGGCAGAGGACCTGTCGGGCAAGGCGCTGTGCAAGGCGGCGCTCCAGAAGGAGATGGGCCTGCCGGTGCGCGCCGACGTGCCCCTGCTCGGCATCGTCTCCCGCCTCGCCCAGCAGAAGGGCATCGACGTCCTCGCCGAGGCCCTGCCGCGCATCCTCGCGCTCGGCGCGCAGGTCGTCGCCCTGGGCTCCGGCGAGACCTGGGCGGAGACGCTGTTCCGCCAGCTCTCCACCTCCAGCACGGGGTTCCGCGCCTTCCTCGGCATGAACGAGGGGCTCGCCCACCGGGTGGAGGCCGGCAGCGACATGTTCCTCATGCCGTCCCGCTACGAGCCGTGCGGCCTCAACCAGCTCTACAGCCAGCGCTATGGCACGCTCCCCATCGTGCGCGCGGTGGGCGGGCTCGAGGACACGGTCGAGCACAACACCACCGGCTTCAAGTTCGACGTCCTCGACGCCGACGCCCTGTACGGCACCGTCGCCTGGGCCGTGCACCTCTACCGGGAGGACGGACCGCGCTTCCGCCGCATGCAGTGGGAGGCGATGCAGAAGCCCATGGGCTGGGGCCACGCCGCCCGCCCCTACGAAGCGCTCTACCGCCTCGCCATCGCAAGGCGCCGCGCCTCCTTCGCCTGACCTTTGGAGGAGGGCCCGCCGAAGGCGCCTCCGAAGCGGCGCCGTGCGAAGCACGCGCCCTACGCACCATGCATTCTGCGCAGCGCAGCGGAGCACGCGCAGGCGCCAGGCTCCGATGCGCCAGCGCTTCGCACAAGAGCCACCAGCGCGGCTCCAGCGGAGCTCACCGCATCGGAGACTCGCGCCGGAGTCGAAGGTTTGGGGGGAGGCTCGGCGCCGGAGGCGCTGAGGGGGGACCTGCATCAGGTCCCCCTGCAACCGCCGTCGTCAACGCGCGATCGCGCCAACCACCCGAGGGCCGCTCAGCGTCAGTGATCCCCGCCGCCGGCGGGAACCTTCAACGACGGACGCTTCTTCATCATGTCGCTGCCGCCACCGCTGCCAGACACCTGGCGGGTGAGACCGCGGTTCTGCGACTCGAGGATGCGGGTGAAGTAGGTGACGAGCTGGAGCAGATCGTCGGGGTTGGTCGCCTTGAGGTCGGGCGTCTCCGCGACGCGCTTCGCCTCCTTGTGGAACGTCTCCAGCGACGGGGCGACGATGCGCGCCCACGCGTCCTCCTTGTGCTCGTCGCCGAACTTCTTCAGCGCGGCGACGCCCTTCTCGAGCGAGTCGAGCTCCTCCTTCACCTTGCCGGCGTCGACCGCGTCACCCGTGAGGAGGACCATCGCGTCGCGCGCATCGGTCACCGCGGCGGCGGCGAGCTTCTGCGCCTCGCTGTCCTTCGAGGTGTCGACCTTGTTGCCGTCGCGGAACTTGTTGAGCGCGTCGGCGAGCTTCTTCTGCATCTCGTCGAGCTTCGCGAAGCCGTCGTTCAGCTTCTTGTGGAGCTCCTTGCCCTTGGCGAACGAGTCGCTCTTGAACTCCTCCTTGGCGTAGTACGAGTTCGCCGAGGCGATATCCTTGGACAGCTGCACCGCGTAGGGGGCGAACTCGGCGAGGACCTCGTCGAGGCCGGGCGCCGGGGGCGCCTTGATGCCGGCGGCGACGGTGCAGGAGCGCGCGTGGCGCTCGTAGGGCACCGGGCGAGCGCGCGGGCCGGTCGCCTTGGGGGTCAGCTTGCTGGCCGAGCCGCCGGGGGCGGCGGCGACCTTGGGGGCGGCCGAGCCGGCGGGCGCGGCGGCCTTCTTGTCCTTGTCGCCCTTCGCCTTGTCGCCGCCCTTGTCGACGACGTTGACCAGCGGCTCCGCCCGGTCCGCGGTCGCCGCGCCGAAGTTGGGGATCTTCCCCTCGGCCGGCTCGGCGCCGCCGAGGCTGGCGTTATACGCCGCACGCGCCTGGCGAAGGCTGAGCGTGCCGAAGTAGCAGGACTCGGCGCGGTAGGTCTTCACCGCGAGGGGGTCGAGCTTGGAGGCCGCGGTCGGCTTCTTCTCCTTGGGGTCCTTCGAAGCTGCAGTGGCCGAGCCCTCCGGAGCGGGCGTGGGCGCGGGGTCGTCCTTGCACCCGGCAATGGACAGCGCCGCGACGAACATCGCGGTGAGGCACGACGGCACGAAGAAAGACCGCTTCGCATTCATGGAACGTTCTCCTGATGGCGGAGGGGTCGAACCCCTCCCGGATGCAGGCGCCTCGCGAGGCACCGCGGGGGCGGATCCATGCACAGTCGGGATCCGTCTGCAAGCTGGAGCACGGGCTCAGTCCACCCGGATGGAGGGAGGACCCGGGCGAGTCACTTCGGCGCCGGCCGACAGCCGTGTAGACTGCGGCCGCCGATGCAACAAGGGACGGCAGGCGGGATTCCGCGCTACGCGTTTCCTGAGGCGCCGCGGGTCTCCCGCGACGACCCGGGTCGTCTCTTGCCCGCAGCGATGGACGCGCTGCCCGGCGCGCTGCGCGGCGGCGCCCCGCAGGCGCCGCATGCCTCCGCCGCGGAGTTGCTCAAGGCGCAGGCGCGAGGCACCGTGGGGGTCAACGAGCAGGTCGCCGCCGCGGGGCTGTCGCACGCCCTGCCGTTCCAGCCCGTCGTCCCGCCGCCCACCGTCTCGGCCGGCCTGCCCTTCCAGGCTGCCGCCGCGCCCGCCGGCCACCCGCTGGCGCGGACCGACGGGGGGCTGCCGTTCACCAGCGCCGACGGGACGCCGGCGCCGCCTCCTGCCGCGGGCTCGGCGGACGTGCCCTTCGCCGGGGCTCACCCCGGCCCCGTGGCGACGCCGCCTCCGGCCGTCGTCGCGCCGCCCGCGGTGGTCATGCCGCCTGCGGCCGTCGCGCCCGTGCAGGTGGTGTCCCCACCGGCGGTGATCGCGCCGGCGCCCGTCGTCGCACCGCCTCCCATCGTCGCCTCACCGCCCAACGTCACGGCGCCCGTCGTCGCGGCGCCACCGATCGTCGGCTCGCCGTTCGTCCCCGCCGCACCGCCGAGCGACGGGGGCGCAGCGCCGCCGCCACCCGCGTTCATCGCCGTGGCGCCGCCGAAGGACGCTGCGCCGTTCGTCGTCGCGCCTCCGGCGGTCGGCCCCTCCCTCGTCACCGGCCCAGCGGCGGACGAGGCGCAGCACGGTGGCGGATCGACGAGCAACGACAGCCCCTGGGCCAAGCCCAACGCGCCGGCGGCTCCCGAGCCCGTCGTCGCGCCGGCGCCCCAGCCGATGCCCCGCCTGGTCGAGGTGCCGGCCCAGGCGCCTCCAGCCTCCACCGGCTCCGCGCGGGGCGGGAAGGCGGCGCTCGTCGTCGGGGTGGTGCTCCTGGTGGTGGCCGGGCTCGCCGCGGGCGGCTGGTTCCTCCGCGGCAAGGTCGGCGCCGGCGCCCGCCCGCCCGACGCACCGATCCAGCTCGGCGCGCCAACCCGCGCGCCCGTCGCCGACGACCCGCCTGCACCGACCGAACCGACGGCG
>JBKJLX010000527.1:0-5346 GCA_046596645.1 Polyangiaceae bacterium | reverse complement strand
CCATGATGTTGGCGAGGACGTTGAGCCGCCCCCGGTGCGCCATGCCGAGGACGATCTCCTCCACGCCCTGCGAGCCGCCGCGCTCGATCAGGAGATCGAGCAGCGGGATCAGGCTCTCACCGCCCTCGCAGGAGAAGCGCTTGGTGCCGGCGCCGTAGCTGCCGTGGAGGAACTGCTCGAAGACCTCCGCCTCGGATAGCTTGGCGAGCACCCGGAACTGCTGCGCCTTGGTGAGCGCGACGCGGTTCTTCGTCTGCTCCATGCGCTCCTGGAGCCAGTTGCGCGCTTCCTGATCCTCGATCTGGGTGAACTCGACGCCGATGGTCCGGCAGTACGTCTCCTCGAGGTGGGCGATGATGTCGCGCAGCGGGGCGATCGGCTCGAGGCCTGCCAGGTCCGCCGTGGGGAAGCGCTGGTCGAGATCTTGATCGGAGAGGCCGAAGTTCGAGAGCTCGAGCTCCTTGCGGGGGGTGGGAGGGCCGTCCGCCAAGGGGTCGAGGTGCGCGTAGTAGTGGCCGCGGACGCGATACGCGTTGACCAGCTGGACGACCCGCGCCTTGACTGCCGCCTCTGCGAGGACCGCCTGCTCCTCCCGCGCGGGCTGGGACGCCGGCTCGGTCGGCACGAACGCCCTCTCCACCTCGCGCGCGATCGCGGCGTGGTGGCCGTTGCCGTTTCCATGGCCGTGGGTCGCGTGGGCGACGCCGTTGGTGCCCTGCGCGGTCGCGCCGTTCCCGCCCCCGTTCCCGTGGCTCGGCCCGGCGGTGCCGTTCACCGCGGGCGCAGGGGCGCTCGGCACGACGGCGAGACCGCCGAAGAACCGCGGCGCGGGGGCGGCGAGGGCGCGCTGCTCGAAGAGCTTGCGCCAGCTCGCGTCCACCGACTCCGGGTTCTCGAGGTACTGGGCGTAGAGCTCCTCGACGAGCCCCGCGTTGACTCCGAAATCCATGACCATCGTGAAGACTTCCTGCCTAGTCCCATTTGGGGCGCCATGCCAGTCCCGGAGGGGTCCGGATCGCACCGACTCGCGCGCATGCCGGCGCCCGCGCTGCGACGTGACGTGGTGGGGGTGGATGTCGCACCCTCGCTCACGCGAATGAGGCTCTGGCGGCGGGGTAGGCGCCGGGGGGCGCCGCAGCCCTCAGAAGTCGCCGGACATCGACACCTGGCCAGCGCCGACGTCGACGCGACGCACCGCGGGGCGAGGCGCAGCGCCGACCGCCGCGTCCGTCCGGACGAAGACGTCGCGCTGGGCCGCGAGCCCGCCGACGATCAGGCCGACGCCCGCGAGCTGGACCAGGCCCGACATGACCAGGGGGACCCGGAGGTCGTCGCCGTCGTTCGACGTGCGGACCGTGATCCACGGGCCGGCGACGGGGATGAAGAGCGGCGCGATGTCCTCCTCCCCCTCCGAGACGGCGGTGCCGGCGACCAGGAAGCTCAGCAGGTAGGCACCGCCGAGGAGGCCCACGCCGGTGATCCAGAGGCCGGTTCGCGCCTCGCCGCCAAGCTCGTAGCCTGGCGGCGGGGGGCCGCCATCCGACGGGATCTTCCGAGGGGCGTAGCCGGGCGGGTACTCGGGGTAGCGCTGCGAGAGGTCGTGGCGCGACCCGGTGCCGGGGGGCGTGTACGGTGGCGGACCGCCGTAGCCGGGTGGCGCGTGGCCGGGCTCGCCCGGGGGACCGTAGCCGGGGGGAGGACCATACCCAGGAGGCGCCTGCCCGTAGCCAGGCTGCCCGTAGCCAGGCTGCCCGTAGCCAGGCTGTCCTGCGTAGCCAGGCTGTCCTCCGTAGCCAGGCTGCCCGTAGCCGGGGGGGGCCGGTGACGGCGCTGCCTGGGGCGCGCCCGGCGGCGGGGCTCCCGGCGGGGCCGCGGCGGCGGACGGGGGAGGCGCTGGCGGAGCGGCCGCGGGGCCGCGCGGCTGCGCCATCACCGGGTTCGAGGCGGCGAGGAGGGCGGCCAGCGTCGCCGCGGCGAGCGTCTCCGCAGATCGAGCGTGGCGCACGGCGGTCCTCCTGATCGATGGCGTGGGCTGATCGGCGGGGTGATGGTGGGCGCTCACGTCAGAACGCCCCCCGGACGGAGACCGACGAGGGGCCGACCGCGACCTGGGGCACGCCGTCGCCCGGGTTGCCGCCGGCGACGCGCTTCAGGAAGGACGACCGCGCGGCGAAGCTGGCGATGAAGAGCGACGCGCCGGTGATCTGCGTCACGCCGTCGACCGCGAGCCAGAACGTGCCTGCGCCCTCGCTGCCCGCCGTCCCCATCGTGATGAAGGGGCCGGCCAGGGGGATCGCGAGGGGGATGAGCTCGTCGTCCCCGTCGTCCACGCTGGCGGCGATGCCGAGGCTCGGCAGGTAGGTGACGCCGAACAGGACCGCGCCGGTGATCAACAGCGGGAGGTTGGGCCGTGACCTGGTCGCGTAGCCCGCGGGAATGGGGTCGCCCTCGTCCCACTTGAGACGTGCCGGCGGGTGACGCCTGCGTGGGCTGCGGCGGCCTCGATCGCGCTCGTCGAGCTCATCACGATCGTCCGACCCCGCGGCGTCAGGCGGCGGCGGAGGCGGCGCGCCCCAGGGCTGGCTATGCTGCGGGCCCCACTGCTGTGGGGCGGCCGGGTACGGCGGGGCGGGGTACGGCTGGCCTGGAGGCGGCTGCTGGGGCTGCGGCTGGAACCACGGGCCGGCGCCGGGAGGAGGTGCTCCAGGCGGCGGCGGGGGCGGTGCCCCAGGGGGCGGAACAGCCGGCGGAGGGCCAGTTGTGGGAGGAGGGGGCGCCGCGGTCGGCGGGCTGCCGGGCACGGTCGCCGCCGCGCGAGGCGGCGGCTGCTGCGCGACGGCGTCGTTCGTGAGCGCGCCGGACGACGCGATCGCCGTGGCCACGAGGAAGGCAGTCGATCGTCGCAAGGCGTCCCCCCGATCCATGCTCAGCCAGCGAGCGGCTGGTACTTGTCGGCCCACTTCTTCCAGCGCTTCAGGCGCTTGCCGGGGGCGCGCTTCAGTCTGCCCGCCTTCTCCTCGATCTTGTTCTTCAGGGTCTTCAGCTTGCGCTCGGGACGATTCACGACGGTGGCCTTTCTCGTGCAATGGCTTCTGCTGCGTCACCAAAACCGCCCGAGGTCGCAGGCGACCACGGCCGTGTGAGGCAATCCGCGTGGCACGACGGCGCCGCGGCGGAACACGATGGTTCTAGCCCTGCCCGCCGGGCGGTGTCCACGACCGAGCACCCCCCGGGCATCGAAGGGCGAGGCCGCAAGTCAGCGCGCCGCCCGCTCGCCGTCGGCCGAGGGGGCCAGGCCCGGCGGCCCCAGGCGGCCCAGGCGATGGATCGACACGACCAGGCCGACACCGCCGGCCAGCGCGATCCACATGCCGACGTCGGTGGGGCCGGTGCCCACGAGCGCCACGCCGAGCGCCGCCGCGGCCGCCGACGCGAGGAGCGGACGCCTGACGTTCGCCGCCGTCGCGTCGTCGACGACGACGGGCGCGGCGGTGCGCGCCAGCGCCGCCCGGTCGGTCTGGGCGTCGCTCTCGGCGGTCGGCTGCGCGCTGCCCTTGCGGCGCTTCTTCTTGCGCGGTGCCGCGCTCTCGGTCGCCTTCGTGCTCTCGTCGCTCGCGATCACGGCCGCGCCGTCGGCCTGTTGCTCGTCGTCGGTGGTCCCCATCGCGTCGCCGCCGAGGGTAGCCAGCGCAGCGTCGCTCCGCTACGAGCCGCTGGCATGGCGCGACTGGCCGCGATCGACATCGGGTCCAACGCGTTGCGCCTGCGCATCGTCGACGTCGACCCCCCGGAGACGGGCCCCCGCGGTCCCCAGTTCCGCGCCTTCAAGGAGGTGTTCGCCGACCGGGCGCCGGTCCGCCTCGGGCACGACGTCTTCACCCGCGGGCGCTTCGAGCCCTCCATCATCGCCGCGGCGTGCGAGGCCCTGAAGAAGTTCAAGGCCGCGATGGACGCCGCCAAGGTCGACCGCTGGCGCTGCGTCGCGACCAGCGCAGCGCGCGAGGCGAAGAACTGCGACATCCTGGTGGAGCGCGCCGAGCGCGAGGCCGGCATCCACGTCGAGGTCATCGAGGGGGTGGAGGAGGCGCGCCTGGTGCAGGTCGCCGTCAACGAGCGGCTCGATCTCGCCGGCCGCACCGTCCTCCTGGTCGACATCGGCGGCGGCTCCACGGAGCTGACGCTCCTGCGCGACCGGCAGTCGGTCTACTCGCGCTCGCTCCCCATGGGCACCGTCCGCCTCATCGAGGCCTTCCTGGACGGCGACGGCCGCGTCGACGCCAAGGAGGGGCTGCTCCTCGACGAGTACGTCCGGCGCGTCGCCGGCGAGTCGCTGCGCGAGATCGGCGAGATCGCGGGCGGCAAGCCGGACGGCCTGGTCGGCACCGGTGGCAACATCGAGACGCTCGCCGATCTGTGCCCTGTCCCAGGCGCCTTCAGCGAGACGCGCGGCATCGACGTGGCGGCGATGCGCAACCTGATGATCCAGCTGTACGAGGGCTCGGTCGAGGAGCGCGTGACGCGCTGGGGCCTGCGTCAGGATCGCGCGGACACCATCGTTCCCGCGACCAAGATCCTGCTCACGGTGGCCGAGGCCTACGGTATCGAACGCATCCTCGCGCCCGGCGTCGGGCTGAAGGAGGGCGTCCTGGTCGACCTCGCCACGCAGCACTTCCTGCCCCGCGATTTCTCGGGTGAGGCGGCGGCCGTGAGCGACGCGTGCCTGCGCCTCGGGCGCCGCTACCGCTTCGACGAGCAGCACGGGCAGACCGTGGCAGCCCTCGCGGCTCGCCTCTTCGACGATCTCGCGCCGTACCACGGCCTCGGTCCGCGCGAGCGCATCCTCCTCCTCGCCTCGGCGCTCCTCCACGACGTGGGCGACTTCGTCCGCTACGAGGGCCACCACAAGCACAGCCACTACATCATCCTCCACAGCGATCTCATGGGGCTCACCCCGACCGAGCGCGAGATCGTCGCCAACGTCGCGCGCTACCACCGCAAGAGCCCGCCGTCGCTGGAGCACGAGAACTTCCGCGCGCTCGCCCAGAAGGCGCGGGGACAGGTGAAGATCCTCGCCGGCATCTTGCGCGTGGCCGACGCGCTCGATCGCGAGCACCGCGGCGTCGTCACCTCGGTGCGGGCCCGCGTCGACGGCGGCGCCCTGTGGCTCGAGGTGCAGGGCAGCGAGGACCGCGTGCTGGAGGAGTGGACGGTGCGCGCCAAGAGCGGGCTCCTCAAGGAGTCGCTGGGGCTCGACGTGCGCCTCGCGAACCCGATCGCCGCCAGCCAACCGGCGCCGCCTCCCTCCGCCCGCTAGTGGCGCGCCGACCCGGCTCGGCTCCCTCCGGG
>JBKJLX010000487.1:0-3829 GCA_046596645.1 Polyangiaceae bacterium | reverse complement strand
CGATCGCGAGGAGCCGGCCGGAGCCGTTCGACGCTTTCAACCGCGGCGTCGCCGTCGGCGCCATCGTCGCCGTCGCCGGCGCCGTCGCCATCCTCGCCCACGGCGTGCGCTCCGGCTTCTGCGATGCAGCCGGGGGGATGACGTTCGTCGTCCTGGGGCCTGGCATCGGCTGCCTGCTCGGCGGCGCCTGGGGCGCCATCGCGGGGGAGGTCGCGGGGCGGCGCAAGCGCGCGACGCTCTTCGCCGTCTTCCTGGCGCTCCTGGGGCCGCTCGGGAGCATCGGCGCGAGTGTCATGCGCTTCTACACGAGCCCGATGGTGTTCGCGTACGACCCGTTCGTCGGGTACTTCAGCGGCACCCTCTACGACACCGTCGTCGACCCCGACGGCCTCGTCACCTACCGCGCCGGCACGGCGGCCACGCTCTTCGCGGCCTTCGTCCTAGCGCTCCACCTGGCGCGCAACGAGCGCGGCGGCGTCGCGGTGCAGGGCATCGGCCGCCCCGGCCTCGCCATGCTGGGCGGCCTTGCGGCGGTCGCGTCGTTCCTCCACGTGACAGCCGGTCCACGCCTCGGCCACTGGCAGACGCGCGCGTCCATCGCGGAGACCCTGGGCGCGGTGGTGACGGGCGAGCGCTGCGTGGTCATCCATGCGCGCACGCTGCCAGCAGCGCACGTCCAGCGCTTCGCGCGCGAGTGCGAGGCCCACGTGAAGGAGGTCGAGGCCTGGCTGGGCGCCGCGGGCCCGCAGCAGGTCACGGTGTTCCTCTTCGCCAGCGAGGGGCAGAAGGGCGCGCTGATGGGCGCCTCGAGGACCCAGGTCGCGAAGCCCTGGCGCGCCGAGATCTATGTCCAGGAGGAGGGCTACCCGCACCGCTCCCTCGGCCACGAGCTGGCCCACGCCGTCGCCGCGTCCGTCGCGCGCGGCCCCTTCAAGATCGCCGGCGAGCTCGGCGGCTGGCTGCCCGATCCAGGTCTCATCGAGGGCCTCGCCGTCGCCGCCTCCCCGAAGGACGACGATCTGAGCGCCGCCGAGTGGGCCCGCGCGATGCGGGAGCTCGAGCTGCTGCCGCCGCTCGCGCGACTGTTCGGCCTGGGCTTCCTGGGGGAGACGTCCTCGCGCGCCTACACCGCAAGCGGGGCCTTCGTCGCGTGGGCGCGCCAGCGAAGCGGTCCCGAGGCCATCCGCCGCTGGTACGGCGGCGAGCCGATCGAGCGCGCACTCGGCGCCACACTCCCCGAGCTGGAAAAGGCGTGGCACGCCGACCTCGACGCGATCGAGCTGCCGGAGCCGGCGCGCATCCAGGCGCGGGCTCGCTTCGACCGACCGCCCATCTTCGAGCGCCGGTGCCCGCGCACCGTCGACGCCTGCCGGGAGCGATCGGACCAGCTGGCGCGCGCCGGCGACTGGACCGGCGCCCGGGCCGAGCTCGCGCGCGCGCGCGAGCTCGACGGCGACCCCGGCCTGGCCATCGACGCCGCGCTGCTCGAGGCGCGCGCGGGGGAGGAGGACGCCTCCGCCGCGGCGCTCGCCGCCCTTGCCGACGACGCGAAGCGACCTCCTCAGGTGCGCGTGCGCGCCGCGGAGGAGCTCGGCGATCTCGCGCTCGCCCGCGGCGACGCCGAGACGGCGGCCACCCGGTGGGAGGAGGCGAAGAAGGGCGTCTACGACGAGGGCCGTCTGAGGACGCTCGAGGTCAAGCTGCACGCCTCGCGGGAGTCTGCGTGGCGCGAGGCGACCATCGCTCTCCTCATCGGGCGCGGTGCGCGCCCGCCGGACCGGGTGTGGGCCGCCGAGATGCTGGCAGCGCTCGAGGAAAAGCGGCCGCAGGACGGCCTCGCGCCGTACTTGCTCGCCCGCTGGTACGTCGACGAGGGGATGTTCGATGAGGCGGCCGAGCGCCTCGATCGTGCGCTGGCGCGACCCATCGCGGTGCCGCGCGTGCGCATCGAGGCCGCGCGGTCGCGGCTGTTCGTCGCATGCGGCCTCGGCCAGACCGAGGAGGCGAAGAAGGCCCTGAACGTCCTCTCCACCGAGATCGGCGTGCGACCGGCGCGCCTCGAGGCGGCGCGGCGCTTCGCGGCGCGCTGCGGGCTCGACGTGCCGGCGCCGACGGCCGTGGCCGTCTCACCGGCCGGTCCGCCGACGTCTTCGCCGGCCGCGAGCGGGACGCCACCGCCGGAGGCGAGCGCAGACGTGCCGGCGGAGGCGGCGGCCTCGGCGGAGGCCCCTGCCCCCGCGGCTCCCGGCGCGCGGGCGCCGCATCCCGCCTGGCGCCGACCGCCGCCTCGACCGGCGCCCAGCAGCGGGCGCCACTCGCCGAGCGAGCTGTGACCCAAGGCCCGATCGACGACGCCCACCACCGGGCCCTCGACGAGGTCGTCTTGTCGCTGGCCCGACGCGAGAACCTGCTCGCGCCCGACGCCTGGGACGCCATCGTCGCCACCATGCGGCAGCACGTCGCCTTTGCGCGCGCCGGCATCACCCTGCGCGACGGGCCCGACCACTACCGGCTCTACGCGCTCTCCACGGGGCCCGGGTACGATTTCGCGCCGTTTCAGCAACGGCTGCCGGTGCTGGCGCACACCAACGCCGTCGTCTACCGCGGCCGCCAGCCCTACGTCTGCGACGACACCAGCACCGGCTCCGTCGTGGAGCAGATGCTCGCGCATGCCGGCTACTTCTCGTACGTGCTGGCGCCGCTGGCCTCGCAGCTCCAGGGTGCCGACCCGTCGGAGCCGTCGGGCGACGTACTCTTCGTCTTCGAGGAGCGCGGCGCCGCGAAGGACGCCCCGCTCGATCTCCTCTCCGCCTTCGCGGGCGCCCTCGCCGAGGCGATGCCGCGGGCGGTGGCCGCAATGAGGGTGCACCGCCTCGCCCGCATCCTGGAGACGTCGGAGAACGCCCTCTGCGCGTGGGACGCCGTCGGCTGCATCACCGACCTGAACGAAGCCACGGAGCGCCTCCTCGGGCTCACTCGCAGCGAGCTGCTCGGCCGACCTGCGGAGCAGGTGCTGGGCGAGGGGGCGCTCGAGCCGTCCTCGCCTGCCGGCACGCGGCGGACGCTGGAGCGGGCCGACGGGACGCGCGTCGTCGTCAACGCGTCGGTCGCGCGGTCGGCCAGCGACCCGCTGGTCGCCGGCTACGCGCTGCTCCGCAACCTCACCGAGGTCGTCCAAGCCGAGCAACGCATGGTGCAGTCGGATCGCCTGGCGACGCTCGGCATGCTGGCGGCGGGCGTCGCGCACGAGATCAACAACCCGGCGGCGTTCCTCCTGCTCGGCGTGGAGCTCGTCGGCCGCCGGCTCCGCGCCGCCGAGACCAGCGGCGACGTGGCGGCGCTGGCCGGGGTCGAGGACCTGCTACGCGAGCTGCGCGAGTCCACCGAGAGGATCGTCAGCATCGCCCGCGATCTGCGCCTCTTCGCTACGCCCGGCGGCGGTGCGCCGGTGCTGGTCGACGTCGGCCGCGCCATCGAAGGCGCGCTGACGCTGGTACGCGCGATGGTCCTGGAGCGAGCCGACCTCGAGGTGCATGTCGACCCCGGGCTGCCCCCGGTGCGCATGGAAGAGGGGCGCCTTTCGCAGGTGGTGGTGAACCTCGTCGTGAACGCGGTGCAGGCCATCCCCAAGGGCGGCGGTCGCGACCTGGTCCGCGTCGAGGCTCGCGCCGACGCGGCCACGGTCCGCGTCGACGTGGCCGACACCGGCGAGGGCATCGCGCCCGAGGTCCTGGAGCGCGTGTGGACGCCCTTCTTCACCACCAAGGAGGGGCAGGGGACGGGCCTCGGACTCTCCATCTCGCGCGGCATCGTCGAGCGCGCCGGCGGC
>JBKJLX010000424.1:0-27471 GCA_046596645.1 Polyangiaceae bacterium | reverse complement strand
CCTTGACCTCGTCGGCGATCTTGTCCTCCTCGCCGCTCTCGTAGCCGGCGTGGACGTGGCGGATGACGCCCTCCTTGTCGATGACGTAGCTGGTCGGCATCTTCGGCGGCGAGTACTTGCCGGCGGTCTGCTGCTCCTTGTCCCAGACGATGGAGAACTTCGCGCCTGTCGTGGCCGCGAACTCCTTCAGCTTGTCTTCGTTGGCGTCCTCGGGGTCGTCGACCGACACAGCGATGACGACGAGCTCACCGCCGAACTGGTCGACCATCTGCTGATACTTGGGGAAGCTCTTCTTGCAGGGGTCGCAGTACGTCGCCCAGAAGTCGACGATCACGACCTTGCCGACCGCGTCTGCCAGCTTCTTGGGTCCGTCGCCTCCGACTGGCGCCGCCGACAGCTCGGGCGCCTTGGAACCGACGGCGCCTGACCCGCCCTCGGGGCTCTTCGGCCCGTCCCCCGGGGTCTCCGGGGCGGGGGTGCCGCCGCCGCCGCAGCCCGCGGACACGAGGGCGAACGCCGCGACGAGGGCGAGGGACGATGCGCGGAGGAACGAGTGCGTGATCATTCGAAGTGATCTCCTGGCGCGTCCGCTGCGGCGGGACGTCTCGCCGGCGCGCAGCCTACCGCATGGGGCCGCGGCGTGGCAGTGCGACGAGCGCGCGCGAGACCGGGTTGCCAAGCCCGCGCCGGGCCTGCACCATGTTCCCGGCGGATGCGCAGCACCCTCGGACGATCGTTCCTCTCACGCGCCCTGGCCGTTCTCGCGGCCGCTCCTTTCGCGGTCGCGATCGCGAGCTTCGCGCTCGGCGCCTCGGGCGGCTGCAGCGTCGGGGATCAGAAGTGCGGCGACGACACGCTCGATACCGACCTCGACGACGCGTGCCCCTACGGTCCGCCGGGCGGCCCACAGAAGCCGAAGGACTCGTGTCCGAACATCGACCTGCTCCCGGCCGACAGCGAGGAGTGCGCGGACGCGACCTTCGAGTCGATCTTCCCGCTGCTCACCGGGCCGCCGGGGAACTGCTCGATCTCCGCCTGCCACGGGACGGACGCAGCCGCGGCCACCGCGCGCAACGTGAAGCTGCTCGCCGATGATCCGGTCCAGTTCTACACGGTGCTCACCGAGTACAAGAACGCGGCGGGCGAGCCTTACCTCCTCGAGGACACGCCGCGCGCGTGGATCCTCTGCAACATCAAGGCGCAGCCCGGCGGCGGCAGCGCAATGCCGAAGACCGCCGGCCTGGTCCCATTTCAGGACGAGCTGGTGGAGGTCGAGCGCTGGGTGCGCTGCGGGATGAAGCCGCCCGGCGGCGCGGGTCCCGGCCCCGGTGGCACCGGCGGCGGTGGGGTGGGGGGCACGTCGGGCGACGGCGGAGCGGGCGAGGGCACTGGCGGCGCAGCGGGATCCGGTGGCACGGCGGGCGTCGGCGGCGGGGGTGGCGGTTGAGCATCCGCTCGCGCCGTCTCTCCACGCGTGCCCGCTGCCGCGGCTCGCACCCTGACCGACGCTTGCTGACATCGTCCCCGAAGCTCGCGCGATCCGTCGTGGGAGATCGAGGATCCAGGTCTGCACCCCGAGGTGCGATGCGACGACCGAAGGAATACCGATCGTTTGCGAGTGGAGCGAGCCTGGCGCGCGCCGTGCAGTGTCGAATTCCCGGAGGCCATCGGTCATGAACACCCGCACTGCTCGTCTCGGTCGCGTCCTCGCTGGCATGTTCGTCCTCGCCGCGCTGTCGGCCGCGACGGGCTGCGCCGAGGTCAAGCCGTACGAGCGCGCGAAGCTCGCGCACCCGACCATGGCCGCGAGCGACATGGCCGGCATGGGCGAGTCGCACCTCCGCGCGATCAGCGAGGGCGCCGTCGGCGGCTCCGGCGGCACCGGCTCCGGCTGCGGCTGCAACTGACCCATCGCCGAACCACTGCCGCGGCGGTTTGCCGCGGCGAAGACTGCCCTTCGGAGATCGCGTGCCGATCGGTATAGTGCGCGGCGGGTGACCCGCCGCTTCGCGTACTTCGCGCCGCTCCTCGTCGCCGGCCTGCTCGCGCTAGGTTCGCCGCGCGTCGCCTCGGCCGCCAACAACGACGAGGAGGCCATCGCCCTGCTCGAAGGCGTGTTCGGATCCGACTTCGTCGACGGCAAGTTCGCCGACGCGCTGGAGAAGCTCCAGCTGGCGGCGACGGTTTGCCAGGAGGGGTGCAGCCCCACCGTCCGCGCCAGGGTCTACGTGGGCATCGGGACCGTCTTCGCGTCGGGCCTTGGCAAGCCGGACGACGCGAAGGAGGCGTTCCGCCTGGCCCTGAAGGAGGACCCCAAGGTCCAGCTCCTCAAGGGCTTCGAGGCCGACGAGGTCAAGGCCGCCTTCGCCGCTGCTGGCGGCAGCGGTGGCGCCAAGCCCGCCAAGGCCCCATCGCGCACCGACGCCATCCCCGAGAAGAGCTGCGAGGGCGGGGGCCGCCCGCCGCGTGGCTGGCGGAGCGCCGGCGCCTACAGCTGTTACCAGAAGGCCCTCGGCGCCGAGGACAAGCGCGAGTGGCTCGAGTGCGCCGGCTGGGCGCTCGGCTCTGCGACCGCCGAGGACCGCTCGACCTCGCGCTTCCTCGCTGCGAGCTGCCTCGAGCGCGGAGGGCGCTGGATCGGCGCCCTCGCCCAGTACGACAAGGTGGGGGACGCGGGCACCGCCGCGTCGAAGCAGGGCCGCGAGCGTGCGGACGGGCTGCGCGGCAAGATCCCGAAGCTCGTCGTGCGGCCACCCTCCAAGGCGCAGGAGCTGGTGGTCCGGCTGGACGGCAAGGATCTCCCGGCGGACCAGCTCCGCGGCGAGATCTGGATCGACCCCGGCGAGCACACCATCTCCGCCACCGGCAAGATCGGAAGCGAGGGCGGCCTCGAGTTCGAGCAGACGGTCAGCGTCGGCGAGTTCGAGACCGCCAGCATCGACGTGCGCCTGGTCCCCAAGGGCGCCACCATCACCGACAGCGCGATCATGAAGTGCATGACGGCCGCCAAGACGAGGGAGGACTTCGCCAAGTG
This sequence comes from Polyangiaceae bacterium, assembly GCA_046596645.1. GTDB lineage: Bacteria > Myxococcota_A > Polyangia > Polyangiales > Polyangiaceae > JBKJLX01. The sequence continues at coordinate 24,437 of JBKJLX010000424.1, read as the reverse complement.
CATCGGCGAGGGGCCCGGCGGCGCCGAGCTCAACATCCTCGTGGGGGCCGAGATGTCGGGCTACGTCGACGACGACAACGTCGCGGTGGTGACGCCTGGCGCCTTCGGCAGCGTGACCGATCCCATCGGGGGGTGGAGCGCGGGTGGCGCCTTCCTGGTCGACGTGGTGACCGCGGCGTCGAGCGACATCGTCGCCACCGCCTCGCCGCGCTGGACCGAGGTCCGCTACGTCCCCAGCCTGAATGGCAGCAAGAAGCTGGAGGACATCACCATCGGGGCGCGCGCCAACGCGTCGATCGAGCCCGACTATCTCGCGCTCGGAGGTGGTGTCACCGGCGCCATCGACCTCGCCGACAAGACGGTGACGCCGAGCCTCGGCTACGATTTCGGCTACGACATCTCGGGCCGCGCCGGGACCAGCTTCAGCGCCTACTCGCGCGACATCCACCGCCACGGCATCGACGCCGCGCTCTCCCTCGTGCTCGACAAGGCGAGCGTCCTCACCCTGGGGGCGACGGCGGTGCTCGAGTTCGGCGACTCCTCCAAGCCGTACCGCTACATCCCGCTCTTCACCCCGGCCGACGCCGAGCAGGTGCCCGCCGGGCTCACGCCCGAGGTCGTCAACCTGGTCCGAGAGCCGGAGCGCATCCTCGAGCAGCTCCCCACCGATCGGCAGCGGTACGCGATCTCCGGCCGCATCGCCCACCGCTTCTCCGCCAGCACCGTGCGGGTGGAGGAGCGGCTCTACGCCGACAGCTGGGGCGTCATCGCGTCGACGACCGACGGCCGCTACGTGATCGACATGTCACCACGCTGGCGCGTGTGGCCGCACGTTCGCGGTCACCTGCAGTCCGGGGCCAGCTTCTGGAAGGTCGCCTACGCGGCGACGCCGACCGCGGCGGGCGTGAGCGTCCCCGCGCTGCGCACCGGCGACCGCGAGCTCGGCCCCCTGCTCGGCCTCAGCGTCGGCGGCGGCGCCCGTCTCGCCCTGGGCGAGGAGAAGAACTGGGCGCTCACCCTCTCCGGCGACGGCGTCTACACCCGGTTCCTCGATCACCTCTTCATCCTCGAGCGGCTGGGCGTGTTCGGCGCGCTGTCGGCGGAGGTGGAGTTCGAATGAAGCGCCCCCTGCAGCGTCTCCTGCTCCTCATGCCCGTCGCCGCGCTGATCGTTGCGGCCGCCTGCGGCAACCCTGCGGCCGACGACCGCATCGAGATCCTCGGCGGCGAGAACCCCAGCGTCGAGCCGAGCGAGTTCCACCGCCCTGGGCGCGAGTGCGTGCTCTGCCACAGCACGTACGAAGGCGCCGAGCCCCTCATGAGCATCGGCGGCACCGTCTTCGCGGACGAGCAGTCGTACCTCCCGGTGGCCGGTGCCCAGGTCGTCCTCACCGACACCCGCGGCATCACGCAGACAGTGGAGACGAACTGCGTCGGCAACTTCTTCGTCGAGGCCGGCACCTGGGACGACAAATACGTCGATCCCCAGTTCCCGCTGGCGGTCGAGATCCGCTGCCCGACCTACGACACCGAGGGCAACCAGGTGCTCGACGAGATCAGCGGCGAGCCGATCCTCCGCGTCAAGTCGATGGGCTCGGTGATCAGCCGCGACGGCTCGTGCGCCACATGCCACACGCTCTTCGGCAAGGGGCCGGAGTCTGCTGGGTGGATCTACTGCAACACGCCCGACGAGGTGGCGAGCAACCCGTTCCCGCCGATGAGCGCCGACTGTCCGGGAGAGGCGCCGTGAAGCGGCCCCTCTCCAGCACCAGGCGCCTCTGGGTCGCGGGCCTGCTCGGCGTCGGCCTCGGCGGCGGCTTCGCGGTCGGCTTCGGCGGCTGCGTCGAGACCGAGGAGCAGACGCTCATCGCATGCCCCCCCATCGACGACTTCCGCCCCGTCTCCGCCGTGATGGAGCAGCGTTGCGGCACCCTCGACTGCCATGGCGACGGCTCGCGGCCGTTCAAGCTTTACGGTCGCATCGGCCTGCGCGCGCCGCTCCTCCCCGAGGACGGAGTCGACGCCGACCAGTACTTCTCCGGCGGCTCCGAGCAGACGACCGACATCGAGCTGGGCCTCAACCACCGTAGTCTGTGCGGTCTGGAGCCCGAGATCATGAACGAGGTCATGGGCGGCGAGCGCCCGGCCGGCGATCTCACGCTGGTGCGCAAGCCGCGCCTCCAGGAGCGGCACAAGGGCGGCAAGGTGTGGGACGAGGGCAAGCCCGGCGACCGCTGCCTCGTCGGCTGGCTCACCAACGACTACGCCGCTGGCCCGTTCGATCCGGTGAACTGCACCACCGAGCTCGGGCTGTAGCGCCGTCGCGTCAGGCCTGGCGGTCGACGATCGAGGCGAGCAGCTCGGCCTCGCAGCACAGCGCGCCGTCGACGCTGGCCTCGGCCTTGAGTCGCCACACGTTGGTGGCGTGGTGGAGCACCTCGGCGCGGAGGTCGAGCCGGTCCCCCGGCTCGACGGTGCGGCGGAACTTCGCCTTGTCGATGCCGAGGAAGAACATCAGGCTCGTCTGCGGGTCGAACGGGTCCGACGCGTAGGCGAGGATGCCGCCGATCTGCGCCAGCGACTCGAGGATGAGCACGCCGGGGAGGATGGGCCGGTTCGGGAAGTGCCCCTGGAACCACGGCTCGTTGAAGGTCACGCACTTGTGACCGCGGATCGATTTTCCGGAGACGACCTCGGTCACCCGGTCGACCATCACGAACGGGAAGCGATGCGGGAGGATCGCGAGGATCTGCTGGATGTCGAGGCTCACCGCCTCCTTCGGTCGCTCCTGCACGGGCTCACTCCTTCTTCGGCTCTTCCTTGGGCGGCGCGTCCCCGCCGCCGCCGCCGTTGTACATCTGCACGACGCGGTCGGTGACATCGAGGTCGGCGCGCGCGTACGGCGCGGCGGCGCGGTCGATGACGATCCCGTAGCCGTTCTGCTTGGCCAGGCGCTCGACCATGCCCACCATGCGCTTGACGATCGGCTGCGTCAGCTCCGCCTGCTTTTTCTGCAGCTCCTTGTTGTAGTCGACGAAGGTCGTCTGCAGCTGGAGCATGTCGCGCTGCCAGGTCTCCATGCGCTTGGTGATCGCCTCACGCGAGAGGATGCGCGCCTGCTTCTCGATGTCGGCGCGCACGCGCTGCATCTGCACCTGCTTGGCGTCGAGGTCCTGCTGGCGGCGGTCGAAGAGCTTCTTCAGCGTCGCCTGGGCGCGCATGCCGTCCTCGGTCTGCATGACCGCGCCCTGCAGGTCGACCACCGCGACGCCCTCGGCATGGGCCGGCGCCGCGTAGGCGAGCGATGCGGCGAGGAGCGAGGCGGCCGCGGCGAAGAGGGACGGGCGAGAGGATCGGGAGGACATGACTCTCGACGAGTACCGGAGCCGACCGGCCGCAGCCAAGCCGAGAACTCGCGACTGGCGTGCGAAGTGTAAGGTGACACTTGACGCTTAACGCTCCTGACCCCATGCTCCGAACCATGCTCGGCCCACTCGAGGACTGGCTGCCCCGTTCGCTCCGCACGCGCGCCGCGACCCTCTCGGGGGACGCGCGGATGATCGCGTCCCGCCTCCGTGGCGAGCGGCCGCCTCCCTTCCACGCCCGCGCTTCCGCGGCGGGCCACGGGGCGGCCATCGCGCTGCGAAGGGTGGCCGTGGTCGAGGTCGCGCCGGAGACGGAGGACGCGGTGCGCCTCGTCCTGGAGGACGCAGCGGGCCGCACGTTCGAGCACCAGCCCGGCCAGTTCCTCACCCTCCTGGTGCCGGTCGACGGCGTGATCGCCCGGCGCGCTTACTCGATCGCCTGGTGCTCCGACGACGGGCGGAGGGTCGCGGTCGGCGTGAAGCGGGTGGGCGGCGGCCGCGTATCGCCGCGCCTCTGCGAGGCGAAGCCGGGCGATCGCCTCGACGCGCTCGGCCCCTCCGGAGCGTTCGTGCAGGGCGCGGAGGACGGCACGGTGACTGTCCTCGTCGGCGGGGGCAGCGGCATCACGCCGCTGCTCCGCCTCGCGACGGCGCGCCTCGCCCACCGGGAGGACGCGAGGGTCGTCGTCGTCCTGGGCAACCGCAGCTGGAAGGACGTCATGTTCCGGGCGGACCTCGCTGCACTGGCCGCGATGCACGGAGAGCGCTTCGTTCTCGTCCACGTGCTCGACCAGGTGATGGAAGGGGCAGACGCCGGCCTCGCGCTGCGCGGGCCGATCGACGCCGCGGTGCTGGCGAGCGTGCTCGACCGCGTCCCGTTCCCGCTGGAAGCGGCCACGTGGTTCCTGTGCGGCCCCGGAGGCATGATGGACGTCGCGCGCGCCGCCATCGCCGCGCGCGGCGTGGCGCCGGCATCGATCCGGGAGGAGCGGTTCGTCACCGTAGAGCGCGCCCCGGCCGCGACCGCGGCGCAGCGCGTGACCTTTCGCCTGCCGGGGGGAGCCGCGCGCGAGGTGCTGGCCCGCCCCGGAGCCACGCTGCTCGAGGCGGGGCTCGAGGCCGGCGTCGCGCTCCCCTACTCGTGCACCATGGGCGGCTGCGGCGCGTGCAAGGTGCGCGTGAGCGGCCCCACCGCAATGGCCGATCCGAGCTGCCTCTCGGAGGACGAGCGCGCCGCTGGCGACGTCCTCGCGTGCGTCGCCAGCGCCTGCGGTCATGTCACGGTGGAGGTGCCTGCCTCATGAGCGCGGCCGTGTCGATCGACCGCGGGGCCTTCCCCTACCGGATGAAGGATCTGTGCGCGCAGACGGGCCTCCCCCGGCAGGTCATCCACTTCTACATCCAGCAGGGTTTGGTCCCCGAGGGGCACAAGACCGGCCGCAACATGGCGTACTACGGCGAGGAGCACGTCCGCCGGGTGCGCCTCGTGCGCAAGCTGCAGCACGAGCGATTCCTCCCGCTCAAGGCGATCCGCGCCCTGCTCGACGAGCAGGATTCGGCGTTCAGCCCGGCGCAGCGGCGGCTGCTCTCCGAGGTGCAGGAGCGCCTGGGCTTCGCGCGGCGACCGACCGCGGTGCCCACCCTGGCCGCCCCCATCCTGGCAAAGGCCGGGCTCGACCGCGCCGAGCTCGACGACCTTGCCGAGGCCGGCGTGCTCGGCGTCTCGGAGGACGCCGCCGGGCGCCCCATCGTCTCCAGCGAGGACGCGTGGATCCTCGAGGTTTGGGGCGAGCTCCGTGCCACCGGCTTCACACGCGACCTCGGCTTCGAGGCCGCCGACTTCGCCATGTACGAGGCCGCCATCGGCGGCCTCCTGCAGAAGGAGGCGGAGCTCATCACGAGGCGGCTCGCGCACCTGCCGGCAGAGCGCGTGGCGGCGATGGTCGAGCGCGCCCTCCCCCAGCTCAACGATTTCCTCGCCCGCTACCACGCGCAGAAGGTCCGCGACTTCTTCGCGGCCCTCGGTTCCTGATCAAGCCCGCACCTCTGGAGTCACCATGGACACCCGACGCCTCGTCGATCTGCTCCCCAGCCGCGCGCGCTACCAGGTCGAGTCCCTGCTCGATGCGCTCGCGGTGTTCCGCGAGATCCAGGACCCCAAGGTCCTCGCCTCTCTCGGCCCGGCCGGGGTGCGAGGACTGGTGCTCCAGCGCGGCAAGCAGGGCACGCCGACCCGCATGCCGGCCTCGCACCATGCCCACTTCGACTGGAGCTACCCCTCCGATCAGCCGGAGATGGCGGAGCTCTACCGGCGCGCCAAGCGCGGCCAGTGGGACGGGGAGACGGCGCTCGACTGGTCGATCTCGGTCGACCCCCTCGACCCCACGCGACCGCTGATTCCGGAGGATTTCATCGACATCCGCCTGCTGGAGGCGCGCGGCGTCCGCCTCGACGCGCGCGAGCGCCGGCGGCTGGTGCACTCGGTGACGTCGTGGATGCTGAGCCAGTTCCTCCACGGCGAGCAGGGGGCGCTCTTCGCCGCCGCCCAGGTGACCGAGGCCGTTCAGTTCTTCGACGGCAAGCTCTACGGGGCGACCCAGGTGATGGACGAGGGCCGCCACGTCGAGGTGTTCCGCCGCTACCTCGACGACAAGATGGGCAGGCTCTACCAGATCAACGACAACCTCTTCGTCATCATCGACTCGCTGATGACCGACTCGCGCTGGGACATGAAGTTCCTCGGCATGCAGATCATGGTCGAGGGCCTGGCGCTGGGCGCATTCGGCACCCTCTACCGCCTGACCGGTGAGCCCCTCCTGAAGTCGCTCCTCAAGAACGTCATCCAGGACGAGGCGCGCCACGTCCACTACGGCGTCGTCGCGTTGCGCGAGCACTTCGCCCACCACATCACCGCGGCCGAGCGCCGCGAGCGTGAGGACTGGTCGTTCGAGGTCGCGCTGCTCATGCGCAACCGGTTCATGGCCTTCGAGGTCTACGAGGAGTGGTTCGAGGGCCGGCTCTCGCGCGACGACTGGAAGCAGGTCGTCGTCGGCTCGCGGGGGATGGAGGAGTTCCGCCGCGTGATGTTCAGCCGCCTCATGCCCAACCTGCGCGAGATCGGCCTGCTCCGGTACATGGACGGCGCCGCGGCCGACAAGCTGAGCGGTGACGGGATGATCGCGGAGCTCGACCGCGCCGCGTGAGCCTCCGGCCGCCGCGGGCCCTCTGCGAGCGGCGCCTGAGCGCAAGTTGTCCCGCTCGCGCCGCGCGTGCGACCAGGAGGGAATGCTTCCCACCGCCGAGGAGACCCTCAAGCTCGTGGTGGCCCTCGTCATCGGCGCTCTCATCGGGGCCGAGCGGGAGTATCGGGACAAGGCCGCCGGCTTCCGGACGATGACGCTCATCTGCGTCGGGGCGTGTCTCTTCACCTGCGCGTCGCTCGGCATGGGCGGCCCGACCCTGCGGGACCCGGCGCGCATCGCCGCCCAGATCGTCACCGGCGTGGGCTTCCTCGGAGGCGGCGTGATCATGCGCGAGGGCGGCAAGGTCACCGGCATCACCACTGCGGCCACCATCTGGCTGACCGCCGCCCTGGGGATGGGGATCGGCGGCGGCTTCTACGGAGTGACGGGGCTTGCCACGATCGTGGTGCTGCTCACCCTGTGGCTCCTCCCCTTCGTCGAGCGGCGCATCGACGCGCGGACCGAGGAGCGGAACTACCGCCTCACTTGCGCGCATGGTAGCGACCACGCGGTCCTGGCCGACGTGCTCGTCACGAGCGGGCTGCAGCTTCACGATCACCACCGCATGAAGCTGAAGGGCTGCCTGGTCGTGACGTGGTGCGCCAAGGGCCCCCCCGCGGCCCATGAGCGAGCGTGCGACGTCCTTATCGGGCACGCCTCGGTGGAGGAGTTCACCTGCTGAGCGAGCTCGGCTCCCTGGCGCCCACGACGATCGCGATCCTCGCGCTGGCGGCGTTCGCCGCCGGCTTTGTGGACGCGGTGGCGGGTGGCGGCGGGCTCCTCACCCTGCCGGCCTTGCTGGCGGCTGGCCTTCCGCCGCACGCGGCGCTGGCGACCAACAAGGGGCAGGCGGTGTTCGGCGCCGTGTCCTCGGCGGTGGGTTTCTGGCGGCGGGACGGGGTCGACCGCTCGCGAGCGCCCATCTCGTTCGCGTTCGGGCTCGTCGGATCGTTCCTCGGCGCCGCTGCCGTCCTCGCCGTTCCGCCCGGGCCGCTGAAGCCCATCGTGCTCGTGCTGCTTCTGCTGGCGGCGGTCGTCGTCTCCTGGCCGCGGCGCTCGCGGGCCACCACAGCGCCCGCGACGCGCTGGCTGGCGGCGCCCATCGGCGTCGCGCTCGGCTTCTATGACGGCTTCTTCGGGCCCGGGACCGGCTCGCTGCTGATCGTCGCCTTCGTCGTCGTGTTCGGCGACCCGCTGGTGCGCGCCAGCGGCAACGCCAAGATCACCAACCTCGCCTCCAACGTCGCCGCGGTGTCCCTCTTCGCGTGGCGGGGCGAGGTGATGTGGCGGGTCGCGCTCCCCATGGCCGCGGCCAACGCCCTCGGCGCGACGCTCGGCGCGCGCACCGCGCTGCGCGGCGGCGATCGCCTGGTGCGGGTGGTCGTCCTCGCGGTGGTGGCGGCCCTGGTGGTGAAGGTCGCCTGGGACCTGCTCGCCTGACGCGGCGCTGGCGCTCCGTTGCGGCCCGAACCGGTCTCGCGAGGAGTGGCGCGAGGTACGAGAGAACGAGCGGATTCTGTCCTGCGGTCGCCGACAGCCACAGTCGGAAGCCGGCCTTCACGTTGATCTTCGCCGCGAGCTTCGAGCGCGCGGCCGCCGGGTTCTCGCAGCGGTGGCTCTCGTCCCAGATGACGACGTCGAGCTCGGGCGCGGCACCGACGCGCGCGAGGCCCTTCTTGCTGCGGATCCGCCTGCGCGCCTCGGGGGTCGCCTCGAACAGCTTGCCGAGCCGCTCGTGGTTCATGATGACGACTTCTTTGCCTGCGTCAACCATCGCCTCGATGGTCCGCCGCCAGTGCGCGACGACGGCGATCGGGCACACGATGAGCGCGGTGCGCGCGTCGTTCAGGCCGAGAACGGCCTGCCAGGCCGAGATGGTCTTGCCGAGCCCGACGTCGTCGGCGAGGAGAAAGCTCGGGCTGCCCGCGGCGCGTGCCGAGGCGATCGCGCGCACGGCCTCCTCCTGGTGCGGGCGCAGGACGATCGAGCTCCTCGGCCGGCTGGGCTCCGCGGCCGCGTCGGGGCGCGCGCCCTCGAGCTCGCGCTGGAACTGGAGCTCCCACGGGTCGGGGAGCGCCGCGAACGGCGCGAGCGCCGCCGGCAGCGCATCTCCCAAGAAGACGAAGACCCCGTTTTCGACATCCCACCGCGCACCGCTCGAGGTGGCGACCGCCCGCATGGCGAAGGGGACGTCGAGGACGTGGCTCTGCCGCGAGGTCGGGTGGGGGGCTGCACCCCCCGAGGAGAGGCTCGTCGTCAGCCGCGCCACCGCGCGACCTGGTCGCTCCGTCACCGCACACAGATCATCGACTGCGGCTGCCCGGACGGCACCAGCACGAGGGAGCCGCCGGAGAACGTCACGCCCCAGTGGTCGTCGTCCGACCCCGGGACCAGCGACCCGCACTGGAGGGTCGCGCAGCGGTCGCCCTGAAAGGGACAGGACGGCAGCTGGCAGGCGTCGCCGCCCTGGGGCTGGCGAAGCGCCAGGAGCTCCTCACGGGTCGGCAAGCGAGCTCCGCGGGCAGCGCAGGAGGCGCTCGCCTCCTCGTGGGTCGCGAACGAGAGCCGGACCAGGCGGTCCCAGACGAGGCCGGTGCGAAGGTCGCGCGCCTCGGCGCCGAGCAGCTCGAAGCCCTCGCACGCCGGCTCCTGGACCGGCCACGGAACCTCGTCCGCGGTCTCGCTCTCGTCGTCGCTGCAGGCGGCTCCCAGCGTCAGCAGCGTGGCCAGCGCGACGCTCGCGCTGATGCGTGTGGTCACTGCTTGCCGGCGACCGAACCGGTCACCGGCGTCAGCGCCTGGCCCGTGCTGCTGTACGGGATGAAGGCGAGGGACATCGCGTTGCTGGCGAAGGTGATCTGCTCGGTCCCTCTGTCGGGATCGCCGGCGTTGTCGAAGAAGCGCCAGTCGATCACCCGGGCATCGGTCAGCGTCACCCTCTCGATGGCCAGCGGGGCGGAGGTGCCGTTCTTGGCGGAGGTGATGACCACCGACTTGAAGACGCGGCCGCTTCCGGCGGCCTGCATCATCACCGGCGTCGTCTTGTCGATCACCTTGGTCACCGTGATCGGCGCGACGACGACCGGTCCCGGCCCGGTGGCGGCGTCGAAGGGAGCGCTCACGCCGATGGCGAAGGACTGCGCGTCGATCGTCCCGACGAAGCCGCTCACCAGCGACTCGCCAACGACCCCGTCCACCGCCACCTGGATCCTGTCGGCCGCCATGACGGGCACTGCGACGAGGGCCATCCCGAGGGCGACGGCCCAGGCGGGTCGCGTCATGAGACGCCCCATGAGGTTCTTCACGGCATGCTCTTTTCTTTCATGGCGCGTCAGATGACGCTGAACTTCTTGCCGACCTTGCGGAAGGCTTCCAGCGCCTGATCGAGGTGGTGCCGCTCGTGGGTCGCCATGTAGCTGGTGCGCAGCACCTGCTGCTTGGGCGGCACGCCCGGGGTGATGAAGGGGTTCACGTAGACGCCGTGATCGTCGAGCAGGCTCTTCCACATCATCACCGTGCGCAGGTCCTGCCGGATGTAGATGGGGATGACGGCGGTGTCGGTGTTGCCGAGCTCGAAGCCCATGCCGCGCAGCTCCGTCCGCATGTAGGTGAAGTTCTCGCGCAGCTTCTCCTGCCGCCACGGCTCCTCCTGCATGATCGCGAGGGCCTCCATCGCCGCGGCGACGCAGGGGGGCGCGGCGCTCGCCGCGAAGAGGAAGCTCGAGGCGAAGTGCCGGACGTAGTCGAGCACCTTGCGCTCGCCCACCAGCCAGCCGCCGATCGACGCCAGGCTCTTGGAGAAGGTGCCTCCGATGAGGTCGACCTGGTCCTGCACGCCGAAGTGCGCCGCGGTGCCCTGGCCCTTCGGCCCGAGCACGCCGAGGCCGTGGGCGTCGTCGACCATGATGCGGGCGCCGTGCTTCTTGGCGGCGGCGACCAGGCCGGGCAGGTTCGCGATCTCGCCCTGCGCGCTGAACACGCCGTCGGTGATCACCAGGGCGCCCTCACCGGCCTCGAGCTCGCCCAGCGCCTGATCGAGCGACTCGGGGTCGTTGTGCTTGTAGCGGACCATGCGCGCCTTGGAGGCCTGGGCCAGGCGCACCCCGTCGTAGATCGACGCGTGCACGTCCTTGTCGATCACCGCGACGCTGGCCTTGTTGCCCAGCAGCGCGCTGATGGTGGCGATGTTGACCTGGTAGCCAGTGGTGAAGACCAGGCCGGCCTCCTTGCCGTGGAAGGCCGCGAGCTTGTTCTCCAGCTCCTCGTGCATGCGCATCGAGCCGTTCACCAGGCGCGAGCCGGTCATGCTGGTGCCGTACTTCTCGATGGCGTCCTGCGCGGCCTTGCGCACGCGCGGGTGAGTGGTCAGGCCGAGGTAGTTGTTCGACCCCAGCATGATGACCTTCTTGCCTTCGAGGGTCGCCTCCGGGCCGTTGTTCTGGTCGAGCGGGCGGAAGAAAGGGTACATGCCCATCGACCGCGCCTGGTCGGCGGTCATGAACTTGAAGGCCTTCTCGAAGACGTCCTTGCCGCCGATCTTGGAGAGGCTGACGCGGGACGCCATCTGATCGGCGAGCAGCTGCTCGCCGCTGGAGAGTGCGGGGCCGCTGCCGTTGACGCCCGCGGAGGCCCGGGGGCGCACCTCGACCTCCACGGCCTCGCCGCCGACCGAGGAGAGGGTTGGCGCATTCGCGACCGAGGAGCGGCGCGGCGCGGCGTGGCCGTTCGCCGCGGCGAGGCCCTCGCCGTTCCCGCCGTGGCTCGTGCCGCCGTTGGCGTCACCATGGACCGCCGCGTGGCGCTCCACGCGCTTCGTCGTCGCCGGTCCCTTCGAGACCACCACATCGCGGTCGTCGCCATCGAGCGCCGGGTCGATGTTCGGCAGCTCGTGACCGTCCCGGAGGACAACCAGCGCTTGCTTCGCGATGGCGCCGGCCGAGGAAAGCCGTGAACGCGCGTCCATGACGCCGGTCGCGATGCGCATCACGCGGTCGTCGCTCATCAGGCGGAGCAGGGTGGCGTTCCCGGAGAGTTTTTCGAACAGACCCATGGCGGAGGCGGGGTAGGCGCGAGGTGTTCCCACGTCAATGTCACGGGGATTTCGCACCTCCCGGGGCACGCCCGCCGGAACGCGCCCCGCCGAATCCGGCGGGCGCTCGCTGGGAAGAATTCAGCAACGGTCAGGTGACGCCGAAACAATTCCGCGCCCGCCAGTCTCCCTCAGCCCGTGTGCGGCAGGGTCCCGCGCTGCCAGGTACGCCAGGCGTCGAGCGCGATCCGCGCTCGCTCCGAGGTCGTCGACGTCAAGGCGGTGAGGGGCGGGCTGTCGCTGGACAGGTCGGCGATGGCGATGGAGAGGCCGGCCACGAGGGCGAGGCGGTCGACCAGATCGGGCGGCGCCCCGGACACGATCGCGAGCTCCAGCGCGTCGCGAGTCTCCTCGAGCATGCGCATGGCGGTCGCGGCCGACTGCGCGCTGCGGGGCCGTGCTGCACCCGAGCGCGAATCGAGGTCAGCGCGCGTGCGCATCGCGCCCTCCGCCCACTCCACACTCGGCGCAGAAGACCGGTGCGTTCGGCATCTCCACCACGCCGCCCCAGTTCTCACACTCGCACCACATGATCTTTCCTTCTCTCTCTCTCCGGCTACGGGCCGACATCGCCCGGAAATTTTGCATCCTGATCGAGCCTGTCAAGACCCGCTCTCCAGGGCGTCGGTGCCGTCGTCGCGGGTCGATGATCCCTGGTGGATGAAGCCGGCTCTGCCCACTGCCAACGCCACGAGCCGGAGCAGCTGCGGCGCGACGGCGCGGCCGAGACACTCGGGCCTTCCGGCGGAAACTCACGCCCCGAAGAAGTCGCTTCGGGGGGGGCTTGACGAGTCGTTGGGCGCGCACATTCTGGCGTTGCGACGAAGAGCCCGGGGCTGCGAAAGCCCCCTCGGCGCTCTCACCGGGACTGCCCCAGCGGCCACGCACGCACCCCCCCCGGCTTCACTCAGGGCCGGGGCCACGAGGGGCGTGCGTGGACCGCGACCGGGTGGCCTCGGTCACCCGCCCAGACCCGGCGACCCTCAAACCGCGACCTCCGGAGGACATCATGCTGTCACGCTGGCTGCAACACCAAGGAGCTCTGTCGATGATGAACGCGCTGGAGCGCGAGATGGACGACCTGTTCGTCCCCCCGCGACGAGGCTCATTCGGCCTCGGCTTGCGCGACGAGGGCGATTCGTTGGTTCTCCATGCGGACCTCCCGGGCTTCGACGAAGGTGACGTCGACATCTCGCTCGAGAGCGACGTCCTCACGCTGCGCGCCGAGCGCAGGAGGGACGCTGCCGAGGGCGCCTGCCCCGTCCGCGCCGAGCGCGTCGCGATCCAGTCGCAGCGCTACGCGCTGCCCTGCCGGGTCGACGGCGACGCCGCCACGGCGGTGATGAAGGACGGAGTGCTCACCATCACCCTGCCCAAGGCGAAGGAAGCGCGCCCCCGCCGCATCGCGCTGAACAGCATCAGCGGCGACGGCAGCGGCAGCCGGACGGCGCTCGACCCCAAGTCGGTGTCCTGAGCGCTCGTCTCCACCGCACAGCCCTCACAGTCCTGTCTTAGTTTTTCGACCTTTCGGAATCACGGAGAAGAGAGCCATGCACACCCAGACGACGCAGCCCACCACCGACCCGAAGCAAGCCCCGAAGCCGCCGGCGTCGCAGCACGAGCAGCGCGGCGCGCAGCGCACACCCCAGCAGGCGCGAGTCCGCGCCTTTGCGCCGCCGGTCGATGTCTTCGAGAGCCCGGAGGCGATCACCGTGCTCGTCGACGTGCCCGGCGTGTGCAAGGAGCACGTCACCCTTCGCCTCGAGAAGAACGAGCTGTCGATCGTCGCGACGCGAACCGAGTCGCTGCAGGGGCCGATCGAGTATCGCCGCACCTTCCGGATCCCGAACGACATCGACGGCGACGCGATCGTCGCCGACCTCGCGAAGGGCGTGCTCGCGCTGACCCTGCCGCGCCAGGCTCGCGCGAAGCCGCGCACCATCCAGCTGCGCTGAGCGGCTGCCGCATCCGGCGGCGGTGCCATCCAGCCGTCTGAGGGCGCTCGAATCCGGCACCCTCAGCGGCTCTGGTTCCCATCAAGGCCGCAACCGTTGCGAGCCGAGCGGGAGCGATGTAGAAATATTTGCGTACCGATGCGACGGGTCCTGGTGGTCGACGACGAGGAGAACATCCGGCTCGTGATCCGGTCGTACCTCCGCCGTGACGGCTACGAGGTGGAGGCGGCGGCGAGCGGGGAGGAGGCGCTGGCGCTCGTCGAGACCTTCGGGCCCGACTTCATCCTCACCGACGTGCGGATGCCCAAGATGGGGGGGCTCGACCTCCTGGCGACGCTCAAGGCCAAGGGCGTCGACACCTGCGTCATCGTCATGAGCGCCTACGGCAACGTCGACGCCGCCCTCGAGGCGATGAAGGCCGGCGCCTACGACTACATCCAGAAGCCCTTCAAGGCGGAGGAGGTGCTCCTCACGATCAAGAAGGCAGAGGAGCGCGAGTCGCTGCGGCGCGAGAACCGGGCGCTCAAGCAGGAGATCCGGACCAAGAGCCAGTTCGAGGAGATCCTCTCCAAGAGCCCGAGCATGCAGGCGATCTTCAAGACGATCGCCAAGGTCGCCGACTTCAAGACCACAGCCCTCATCACCGGCGAGAGCGGCGTCGGCAAGGAGCTGGTCGCGCGCGCCCTCCACGCCCGCTCCACCCGTCGCAGCGGTCCCTTCGTGGCGGTGAATTGCGGGGCGATTCCGGAGAACCTGCTGGAGAGCGAGCTGTTCGGCCACCGTCGCGGCGCCTTCACCGACGCCACCAGTGACAAGTCCGGACTCTTCGAGCAGGCCACCGGCGGCACACTCCTGCTCGACGAGATCGGCGAGCTGCCCCTCTCGCTCCAGGTGAAGCTGCTGCGCGTCCTGCAGGAGGAGCACATCCGACGGCTGGGTGACACGAAGGACATCAAGGTCGACGTCCGCATCGTGGCCGCGACGCACCGCGATCTCTCGGCCGAGACCAAGGCCGGTCGCTTCCGGGAGGACCTCTTCTACCGGATCAACGTGCTCCACGTGCACATCCCCCCGCTCCGCGAGCGGCGAGAGGACGTGCCTCTCCTCGTCGACCACTTCGTCGCCCGCAACAACGCGCGCTTCGGGACCAACATCCGCGGGCTCGACCCGGAGGCGCGACGCCTGATGCTCGAGTACGCCTGGCCGGGCAACGTGCGCGAGCTGGAGAACACGGTCGAGCGCGCCATGGTGCTCGCGGAGAGCGATCTCATCGGCCCCGACGATCTACCGGACCGGGTGCGTGAGGCGCGTGACCCGATCCAGATGCATTTGATGAGCCAGGAGCTCTCGATCAAGAAGACCTCCCGCATCATCGAGGAGATCCTGATCCGCCGCGCCCTGCAGAAGACCAAGGGCAACCGCACTCGCGCCGCGGAGATCCTGGAGATCTCGCACCGCGCCCTGCTCTACAAGATCAAGGACTACGGGGTCGACCTGTAGCCGCCGCTGAGGAGGGTGTGGGCCTCCTTGATGGCGCTGGTCGCCGCGTCGGTCCCGACCATCTCGTAGATCACGTCTCCGTTCCGCGCGAGCGCGTAGGCGGGCTTCGACATCGACAGGGTCCGGTAGATGGTGTCGGCGCCCCGGGCGTCGACGGGCACGATGGTGTTAATCTGGACCCGCGTGCCGCCGGGCGCGTCGTAGATCGTGTTGCGCACGGCCTTCACCGGCGCGCCGAGCTTCGCTTCCAGCGACGGCAGCTCGGCGAGCGTCACGTCGAGGTCCCTCTGCACCGTCCACCCCGCGGGCATCGACGGCGCGGCGGGCGCGCCGCCGGTCGGGCCCGACGCCCCGGGGCCGGGTGCGCTCTTCGTCTCGTCGCGGCTGCACGCCGACGAGAGGCTGCCGAGGAACAGCGCGGTGGCGAGGGTTGCGGGGAGCGCGAGGCGGGGCACCGCTCGGAGGTTACGCCGCGCGGCGCTGCGCGGCGCGCCGGGCATCGGCGCCGGGCGGCCGACAGGCCCCCGGGCCAGCCCTCAGAAGCGGACCTCGCCCCGGACGACGCGCTCGTGCGCCGCGGCGTCGAGCGGCTCGTAGGAGCGCTTCGCGTCGTCGCGATGGAAGACGAGGTCGTCGGTCCTCGACGGGTCGAAGCCGTCGGCCTGCAGCTCGTTCTTCTTCAGCTTGAAGGTTGCAGTGAGCGAGGCCGCGGTCACCAGGCGTACGAACGCGGGGCGCGCGTAGGGGGCAAGGGCGGCCTCCACATGGGCGAAGAACGCCTCCGGCCGGAACACTCCGCCCTCTTTCAGCGCGAGGGCGACCATGCCGGCGCGGCCATCGGCGGCAGGGATGGCGACGCCGTAGACGTTCGCCGTCTCCACGCCGGGAAACTGCCCGCAGACCTCGGCCACCTCGTTGGTGGAGACGTTCTCACCCTTCCAGCGGAACGTGTCGCCGATGCGGTCCACGAAGTAGAAGAAACCTAGCCAGTCGCGCTTCATCAGATCGCCGGAGCGGAAGAAGGCGTCGCCCTTGGCCTCGACGTCACGCAGGATCTTCTTCTCGGTGTCCTCCTTCGAGGCGTAGCCGTCGAAGCGGGTCAGCACCCTGGATTCGTCGATGCGGCCAAGGAGCTCGCCGACCTCGCCCGGGCGGCACGCGACGCAGCGGCCCTTCCGATCGCGGGCCGGCGCCTGCGCCTCGTGGTCGAAGCGCGCGAGGAACGTGTTGTCGTAGCCGGGGACCGGCGGCATCCGCCCGCAGGAGCCCTCCTTCCCCACGACGTTGATCATGTTCACGTTGCCCTCGGTGGCGCCGTAGAACTCGTGCACCAGCTCGATGCCGAAGCGCGCCTGGAAGGGGCGCCAGGTGTCGGGGCGCATGCCGTTGCCGACGATGCGGCGCACCGCGTGGCGCCGCTCGTCGGGGTGAGGCGACGCCGCCAGGAGGTAGCGGCAGATCTCGCCGATGTAACAGAAGGCGGTGGCGCGGCTCTCCACCAGATCGGTCCAGAACCGGCGCGCGCTGAACTTGCGCGCCAGGACGATGGTCGACCCCGCGACCAGCGCGCTTGCAGCCCCGACCAGCAGGCCGCTCGAGTGGAAGAGCGGCAGGCAGACGTAGAGCGCGTCGTCCTTCCCCAGACCCATGGCGTAGAGGCCGAAGCCGGTGCCGGCTGAGACGGCGCGGGCGTTGATGATTCGCCCCGCCTTGGGCAGGCCGGTCGTCCCCGACGTGTAGATGTAGGCGAAGGTGTCGGTGCCGGCGGCCAGCGTCACCGGCGGCGGCGCCTCGTCCTCGCTGGTCAGCTCCGCCTCCTCCAGCAGGCGCTCGTCCTGCATGGGGGAGAGGCGCTCGCCCTCGCGCGCGGCGAGGAGGACCGTCTCCAGCCGGGGGGCGTCGTCGGTGGTCATCGCCTCGCGCCAGGCGTCGAGCAGCGTCGCGTCGACGATGGCGAGGCGCGGCGACGCCACGCGAACCGCGTGGCGCAGCGCGCCGCCGACCAGGCCGGTGTTCACCATGGCCGGCACGGCGCCCAGCCAGCTCAGCGCCAGGACGTCGACCAGCACCTCGGGGTGGTTGGGCGCAAGCACCGCGACCGCGTCGCCCCGCACCGCGCCGGCGTGGCTCAGCGCGCGCGCTCGCGCGACGACGCGGCGACGCAGCTCGCCGTAGGTGCAGTCGCGCCCCTCGAAGCGGATGGCGACCCGCTCCGGCGCGACCGCCGCCCACTCGTCCAGGACCAATGCGAGGCTGACGGTGCTCCCGGGGTCGAAGGCGAGGACGCGCAGCGCGCCCATGGCGCGGGCGCCGAGGTCCTCGCGCAGGACGGACGCACGGCGGCCGACGTCGCGGAGGAGAGCGAGCCGGCTCACGCCGCCCCGCCGACCGAGCCCAGCGCCCGGGCGAAGTGGTACTCGGTGGTGTGGCTGGCGTCGTGCAGATCGCGCGTCATCGGCCCGCGCGCGTAGCCGCGCTTGTCGTAGAAGCGATGCGCGCGGGTGAAGCGCGTGTCGCTCCAGAGCTCGATGGTGGCGGCGCCGGCGGCGCGCGCGGCCGACTCGACGCGATCGAGGAGCGACGCCGCCAGCCCCGAGCCTCGCTCGGTGCGGTGAACGTACAGCTTCTTCAACTCTGCCAGCGGGCCGGCCGCCCCGGCGGGAGCATCGTGGAGCACGTAGCCCACTGTGCCGACCACGCGGTCACCGCGGAGGACGGTCCAGCCAGCGCCGCCGTGCTCCGCGTAGTAGGACGCGAGGCGCCGAAGCTCGGGCATCTCGCCGTCGACGTCGGTGACGCAGCCCTGGTACTCGCCGAAGACCCCGGCGATCAGCTCGATGACGTCCAGGGCGTCCTCGTCACGCAGGCCACGGATCGCCACGTCGGGGGGCTCGACGCCGGGCGCGGCAGGGGAGGCAGACGGGCCCGGCGAGGGCGGCTCGGCAAAACGCTGGCTCATCGCGACGACGCTTCCAGGGGGCGGAGGGCGAGACTAGCCTCGCCGCGGTGGGTTGGGATTTCGATCTCGTCGTCATCGGCTCGGGCCCGGCAGGGGAGAAGGGGGCCGCGCAGGCGGCGTATTTCGGCAAGCGGGTCGCCCTGATCGAGAAGGCAGCCCAGCCCGGCGGGGCGTGCGTCCACACCGGGACCCTCCCCTCCAAGACGATGCGCGAGACCGCGCTCTTCCTCTCGGGCAAGGCGCAGCGCGAGGTCTACGGCGTGACGGTCACGGTCGATCCTGCGGTCGCCGTCCCCAAGCTGCTCAGCCGCAAGGACGCGGTGCGCGCGGCCGAGGTCGACCGCGTCCGCTGGAACCTGGATCGCCACGGAATCACCGTCGTGAACGGAACCGCGACCGTGGTGGGGCCCAACGTGGTCCTGGTGCGCGGGCCAAAGGGGGAGGAGCAGCGCATCTCCGCCGAGTTCATCCTGCTGGCCACCGGCTCCATCCCCCATCGCCCCTCCCACGTCCCATTCGACGATCCGGACGTGGACGACAGCGACACCATCCTCGAGCTCGATCGCATGCCGAAGGACCTGGTGGTGCTGGGCGCCGGCGTCATCGGCTGCGAGTACGCCTCGATGTTCGCGGCGCTCGACGTGCAGGTCACGATCGTCGAGGGGCGCAACGAGATCCTCAGCTTCCTCGACGCCGACATGAGCGAGGGTTTGCGCCTCGCCATGAGCGAGCTGGGCGTGAAATTCCTCCTCGGCGACTCCGCGACGCAGGTGTTCCGCGAGGGGTCGCGCATCGTCACCCAGCTCGCCTCCGGCGGCCGCCTGGAGAGCGAGAAGCTCCTCTTCGCGGCTGGCCGCAGCGGCGCCACCTCGGGCCTCGGCCTGGAGGCAGCGGGCGTCACCATGGGCACGCGCGGCTCGGTCGTGGTGGACGAGGACTTCCGCACCAGCATCCCCTCGATCTTCGCGGCCGGTGACGTGGTCGGCTTCCCCGCGCTGGCGTCGACGTCGATGGAGCAGGGGCGGGTCGCCGTCTGCAACATGTTCGACTTCGCCTACAAGCAGGAGATGTCCAGGCTCTGGCCGATGGGCATCTACACCATCCCCGAGGTCAGCGCGGTCGGCCTGGCGGAGGAGGACGCGCCCACCCAGGGCAAGCGCGTCGTCGTCGGCCGCGGGCCCTACGCCATCAACGCCCGCGGGAAGATCATCGGCGACACCCGTGGCATGGTGAAGCTCGTCTTCGACGCCGACACGCGCGTTCTCCTCGGGGCGCACGTAATCGGTGACCGCGCGACCGAGCTGGTGCACATCGGCCAGGCGATCATCGCCCTCGGCGGCACCGTCGAGACCATCGTGGGGATGGTCTTCAACTACCCGACGCTGTCGGAGTGCTACAAAGACGCCGCGTACGACGCCCTCGGGCGGATGGATTCAAAGCCACAGTGAAGAAGAACTACGTCCTCGACACGAACGTCCTCCTCCACGACCCCCGGGCCATCTTCAAGTTCGAGGACAACGTCGTCGTCCTTCCGATCTTCTGCCTGGAGGAGATCGATCAATTCAAGCGCGAGGGGTCGGAGCGCGGCCGCAACGCCCGCACCATCTCCCGCCTGCTCGACGATCTGCGCGGCGCCGTGCCGCTGTCGGACGGCGTCCCCCTGGAGGGCGGCGGCTCGCTCCGCATCTGGATCCCGGAGCGCCGCCCGAACCTGGCGGTCTCGCTGGAGAAGAACGCGCAGGACCACGCCATCCTGCAGACGGCGATCGACGTCCGCGATCGAGACACGGCGCGGCCGACGATCTTCGTCACCATGGACACCAACCTGCGTGTCCGCGCCGATGCGCTCGGCATCGAGACCGAGACCTACGAGAACCAGCGCGTCCCCGACGGGGAGCTGGAGCAATTCGTCTTCGAGCTCGATCTGCCCACCGAGCTGGTCGACGCCTTCTACCGCGACGGCGCCATCACGCCACCGGCGCCCAACGCCCTCTACCCCAACGCCGCGGTGCTCCTCAGGGACGCGTCGGCCCCGAGCCACACCGCGCTCGGCCGCTACGACGGCGCCAAGGGGCAGGTCGTGCAGCTGCGCGTCTCGCGCGAGGGGATCTACGGGCTGCGGCCGCGGAACAAGGAGCAGAGCTTCGCGCTCGACCTCCTGCTGGACGACTCGGTGCAGCTGGTGACCCTGCTCGGCAAGGCCGGCACCGGCAAGACGCTGCTGGCCATCGCCGCTGGCCTCAAGCGCACGACCGAGGATGGGGCCTTCACCCGCCTCCTGGTGAGCCGGCCGATCATGCCGATGGGGCGCGACCTCGGCTACCTGCCGGGCGACGTCGACGAGAAGCTCAACCCGTGGATGCAGCCGATCTTCGACAACCTCGAGTTCCTCTTCTCCAACGGTGCGACCAACGGCAAGGGCCGCGAGTCGAAGGGGTTCGTCGATCTGCTGGAGAGCGGCCTCATCCAGGTCGAGCCGCTGACCTACATCCGCGGGCGCAGCCTCCCCGGGCAGTACCTGATCGTGGACGAGGCGCAGAACCTCACCCCGCACGAGGTGAAGACCATCATCACCCGCTGCGGAGAAGGCACGAAGATCGTGCTCACCGGCGATCCGCAGCAGATCGACAACCCCTACGTCGATCACG
The DNA here is from genome assembly GCA_046596645.1 of Polyangiaceae bacterium. GTDB lineage: Bacteria > Myxococcota_A > Polyangia > Polyangiales > Polyangiaceae > JBKJLX01. The sequence goes on along the minus strand of JBKJLX010000424.1, from coordinate 3,680 downwards.
CCTCCAACGGCCTGAGCGTGGTCGCCGATCGCTTCAAGCGGGAGAAGATCGCCGGGCACGTCGTGCTGGCGAAGGGTGAGCGTAGCGAGCTCGCCGAGCTCGCCGCCAACCTTCTGTGAGCGACGCCGGGCGCCCACGGGGAGCCGCCACGTCGACGCAGGAGGTCCCGCCCTGGGTGCGGCCCCTCGAGGAGCTGCTGCGGGAGGCGATCCAGCGCGCGCCGCTGCTCGCCCACGCGACGCCTCTCAACCTCGACGCCGAGCTCGTGCGGCTGGAAGCGGCCTGGCTCCGCGGCCAGCCGCTGGAGCCGCGCTTCGCCTACCGGCGCCCGCCCGAGGGCACCGTGGACCTGGCGGGGCGGATCGTCGCCCGCGCCCGCGCGCTTCCGGAGGGGGACGCGCTGGCCGCGGTCTACGCACGGCGCGCGCTGCAGGTGTGCGGCGACCTCCACTGGGTGCGTGACCTCGCGGTGGGGCTCGCCACCGCGGTCGGGGCCCACAGATTCCCACGGCGCGACGTGTTCGACGACCAGGCGGACCTGGTCGCGCTCTCGTGGATAGACGCGGGCTCGCCCCGGGCGGCGGTCCCCGACCGGCGGGGCGAACCCTACCGGGCGCCGCCGGTCGAGGACGGCGCGGGGGCGGCGGAACACCATCCCGAGCGCGCCGCAGCCGAGGCGCTTGAGCGGCGGCTCGAGCAGCAGCGCGGTGGCGACGTGATCACCGACGACGAGCGCGACCCGCGCTCGCTGGTGGCGAGGCTGCGGGCGGTGATCGGCGAGCGGCGGCTGCCGGCGCGCGTGGTTGTGGTGGCCGGAATCGCTCCGCTCGCCGCCACCGGGGACGGCGTGGTGCAGGTGGCGGCGGGGCGGCGGGTCACGGTGGCCGACGTCGAGCGCACCGTGGTGCACGAGGTGGAGGGCCACCTGATCCCGGCCCACGATGCGCGCAGCAAGGCGCTCGGCATCTTCACGATCGGCACCGCCCACGGCTCCGACGATCAGGAGGGCCGCGCGCTGCTCCTCGAGGTGCGCGGTGGACACCTCGATCCGAACGGGAGCGCGGCCGCGATCGGCCGCTGCCGGCAGCTGGGGCTGCGCCACGTCGCCGCGCGCGCGACGCAGGCCGGCGCCGGCTTCGAGGACATCGTGGAGGCGGTGGTCGCGCGCGGCGGCCTTCCGCGCGAGTCGGTGCGCCTGGCCGCCCGCGCATTCCGCGGCGGTGGTCTCGCGCGCGAGGCGGTCTACATCGCGTCTCTCCTCCGCGTTCAGGCAGCGATCGAAGAGGACCCTCCGATCGAGCGCGTGCTCGCCTCGGGCCGGGTCGGCGTCGACGACGCAGACGTGCTCGCGCCCTGGGCCTGACGAGCTCGCGCGGCGGCACGAAAGCTGCGAGGCGCGCAGTGATGGACCTGACGGACGGGGCCTCGAGCGGGGAAGAGCTGACCACGCTGTGGTCGCGAGCTGCGCCACGATGTCGGCGGGCGAGCCTCGCGCCGAACTCGTCGAGGAACAGCGTCAACCAGGATGACTGCGCGCTGGGCGGGCGACGGACGGATGTTGACGAGTTCCGTCACAACCCGGTGGCGATTTCCGCCGGCCTACTTGTGGGTATTCCGTTTCCGTAGGGCGTTCGGCGCGATCGCGTCCTCAACGTTGCTGCACTCTGAGTGGCGCTCCTCGCCACTGCCTGCCCGATCGGCGGGTCGCGTCGACGGATCCGCGATTCACCTTCAACTGAGCTACCCGAGATGCCGTTCGTCCCTCGCATCGAGACCGTGAGCCACGACAGCGCGCTGATCGATCGCGTCCGCGCGGTCGCAGCCGAGAGTGGTCGACTTGCGCTGCGCGTGGAGACCGACACCCCGTGGACGGAACCGCTCGAGGGCTCGGTGCGCGTCGTCGACCTCGCCCACGTCACCGGCCGCAGTGCTCCTGCCTTCGCGGGCGGCCTGGGCAACGCCCACCTCGTCCTGGTGATGCCGAGCGCGGCGCAGCAGCCTTGCGTGCGCTACCACCGCTACCCGCGCTCGGCTCTCGAGGCGTTGCTCGACGAGGCGCTGCACCATCTGCCGCTGGTGACGGAGACGCCCGGCGTCCTGCTGCTCGGAGACAGCCCGACCATCCGCCGCGTCCGCGACCAGATCGCGAGCGTCGCGCCCTACGGCGACGTCTCGGTCCTGGTGAGCGGCGAGACCGGCACCGGCAAGGAGCTGGCGGCGCAGGCCATCCACCTGGGGTCGCGCCGGCCGGGCGCCTTCGTGGCCCTGAACTGCGCGGCGGTGCCGGAGACGCTGTTCGAGAGCGAGCTCTTCGGTGCCGAGCCGGGTGCCTTCACCGGGGCGCGCGCCGCCCGCGTGGGTCTCCTGGAGACGGCCGCGCAGGGCACACTCTTCCTCGACGAGATCGGGGAGATGCCGCAGATCCTGCAGGCGAAGCTGCTCCGCGTGCTCGAGACCCGCACGTTCCGCCGGCTGGGGTCGAACCGCGACATCGCGCTGGACGCGCGGATCGTCAGCGCGACCAACCGGCCGCTCTACGCGGCGGGGGCCGACGGGCACTGCGGCGTGACCTGCTCTATCGGCTGGCCGGGTTCACGGTCGAGCTCCCGTCATTGCGCTCCCGGCTGGAAGACATCGAGCTCCTGGCGTCAGCGTTCCTCGCCGCCTTCGCGCGCCGGCACCGGCGCCCCCCGCTGCGCCTCACCGCGAACGCCGTCGACCTGCTGCGCGAGCACACCTGGCCGGGCAACGTGCGCGAGCTGCGCTCGATCGTCGAGCAACCGGCGATCCTCGCGGGCGGAACGATCATCGACCGCGCGGAGATCCTGCTGGCCCTGCGCTGCGCCCTCGGTCGCGCCGCGGATGATGCACCGACGAGCGGCGCCGAGCGGTTCTCCCCCAAGGCGTCCGGCGTGGTTCGCGCGCCGCTTCGCGACGTCGAGCGCGAGCTGATCCTTCGCGCTTTCGACGACGCCTGCGGCAACCTCACGCGGGCCGCCGCCGACCTCGGCACCCGCGGACCACGCTGCGCGACAAGCTCCGCCGCTTCGGAATCCTCGGCAAGGCCGACGAGCGCTGAGGCCGCCCCATTCCGACCGTCGGGAAAGGAGGGCTCGGGGTCCTGGTGGCGCCTGCGGAAACCTCTTCAGTCGTCGAACAGGAGATCGGTCAGCGCGGCCGCCATCTCCTTCGCCGAGCCGAAGCGCGACGTCGGCTCGTATGCCGCGGCGAGCGCGAACCAGGCGTCGAAGCCCATCGGGACCGACGACACGTCGGACGGGCGCAGCAGCTGGCCCGTCGCCACGGACTGGAGGATCTCCTGCACGTCGCCAGTGGAGAAGGGCAAGCCCCCGGTGAAGCACTGGAAGGCGACGATCGCGAGGGAGTAGAGATCCGAGCGGTGGTCGACCGCGACCCCCTTTGCCTGCTCGGGGCTCATGTACTCGGGCGTGCCGATGAGCGTGCCGGCCTTGGTCACGTCGGTGAGCTGCCCCCCGCGCGTGCCGGGCAGCACCTTGGCGATGCCGAAATCGAAGACCTTGGCGATGGGCTCCTCGGCGTCGTCCTCCTGCACCAGGAAGATGTTGTCGGGCTTCAGGTCGCGGTGGACGATGCCCGAATGGTGGATCGCTTCAAGCCCGGCCGCGATCTGCATCAGGAAGTACAGGGCAATGCCGGGA
>JBKJLX010000418.1:0-5124 GCA_046596645.1 Polyangiaceae bacterium | reverse complement strand
CAGACGCCAGGTGCTCCACCCGCCGCCGATGGGATGCTCGAAGCACGCGACGCGGCTGATGCGGCGCGCCGCGGGCTCCCCCTCGACCGCGACGAAGAGGTGCGTGGCGTCTGCGGTGACCACGCGCCCAGTGAGCCGCTGGTGGGGAGGGGCCGCGTTGACCAGGGTCACCTGGTGGGCGTCGGTCGAGATCTCGTCCGGCCGCGACGCCGGGGGAGCGCTGAAGGTGGGCGGTCCGTCGTCGACGTCGGTGACCGGTCCGTCGTCCTCCTCCCCCCCGACAAGGCTGCCGTCGGGGTTGCGGATGACGGGCGCTGCGGACGCGACCAGGCGCGACTCCACCGGCGCGCCGGGGGGCGGCGGCGGGCGACGCGTGAACGTCGGGCAATCCTCCAGATCGTCGGCCCCCATCGGCGGTGCGTCATGGTGCCAAGCGCCGGACGGCCGGTCGAGCGACAACCGCTCCTTCGTCACCCGGCCGCTCCCGCGGCGCGCGCCGCGAGGGCATCGAGGCGCGCGGTGAGCTGCTCGACCCGCGGATCGCCGGGCGCGCCGGGCGAGGTGCGATCGCGAAGGCTCTTCACGGGATCGCCGGGGAGGCCGCCCGCGAGGTCGGCGGCGACCTGCCGATACGCGTCCCGGAAGGGCAGCCCCGAGCGCGTCAGCTCGACGGCGCGATCGGTCGCGTAGCTCCCGGCGTCGATCGCGGCGGCGAGACGCTCGACGTCGAACGTCGTCCCTGCGACGACGCGGGGGACCAGCGCCAGCGCCGCCTTGACCTCCTCCAGTCCGCGCAGAAGCGGGGCCTTGGTGAGCTGCAGATCGCGGTGATACCCGGAAGGGAGCGACGCGACGGACATCACCTCCACCATGGCCCCCTGCACGATCGCCGAGGAGCCGCGCAGCAGCTCGACCACGTCGGGGTTGCGCTTGTTGGGCATGATGGAGGAGCCGGTGCAGAGGTCCGCGTCGAGCGTGGCGAACCCGAACTCGGCGGTGGCGAAGAGCGACAGGTCCCACGCCAGGCGCCGAACCACCGCCGAGGCGAGCCATGCGGCAGAGAGGACCTGCACCTCGATCAAGCCGCGCGAGGACTGCGAGGCCAGTGGGTTCCACGCGACGTCGGCGAAGCCGAGCTCGCGCGCGACGCCTTCGCGATCCAGGGGGAGGTTCACGCCGTAGCCGGCGGCGGCGCCGAGCGGGGAGCGGTCGCACAGGGCGCTCGCGTCGAGGGCGGCCGTCGCCGCGTCGCAGAGACCGTCGGCGAACGACGTCGCCCAGAGCCCGAGCGACGAGGGGACGGCGCGCTGCAGGTGCGTGTAGCCCGGCATCGGCACCAGCATCGTGCCCTCGCCCAGCGCCACCAGCGCGCGGCCGCCGGCGATGGCGCGGCCGGCGATGAGGGCGAGGGCGTCCTTCTCGTAGAGGCGCAGCGCCACCAGCACCTGGTCATTGCGGCTGCGACCGAGGTGGACGCGCTTGCCCAGGTCTCCGAGGCGCGCGACGAGCGCAGTCTCGATCGCGGTGTGCCCGTCCTCGTCGTCGGGGGACGGCGCGAAGCTCCCGGCCAGCGCCTCCGCCTCCAGCGCGTCGAGGGCGACGCCGAGCGCGTCCGCGTCGTCCCCGGTCAGCGCGCCGATGCGCCCGAGCCCCCGCACGTGAGCGCGGCTCGCGCGGATGTCGAAAGGCAACAACATCCGGTCGAGAGACCAGTCGTCGCGCGCCGTGAAGCGCAGCATCGCGGCATCGACCTCGCCGCCCTTGTCCCAGAGTCGCATCGTCTCCCGCGGCGGCGGTTCGAGGGTGCCGCGCGCGGAACGCTACTCCTCGTTCAGGGTCTCGTCGACGATCGCCCGGGCACGGGCGAGGCGCGCGGCGCGCGCCGCATCGGCCGGGCGCGCCTGGCGCGGCTTCGCCAGCTCGCGCAGGAGCGTCTCCTCGTCGACCTCAAGCGCATCGGTGGGGGCCTTCCTGACGCCGATGCCGAGCGTCCTCGCGAGCCAGCCGCGGGCGGGGCGGAGGCGGAAGGCGCCCCCCTCGATCGCGCGCGGCGAGTCACGGACCAGGCGCACGACGCTGGCGTTAGCGCGCGACCACGCCATCGCGTGGTCGAAGGCCTCGCGCGGCGTCGCCTCGAGGTGGCGGCGCGCGGTGCGCTCGTCGACGTCGAATAGCGAGGCGAAAAGGGCGAAGGCGACCGCGGTCTCCTCCACCGGGAGCGTCGTTCCCCGCACCACGCGGACGCCGCCGCAGCCCTTCTGCGTCACGTGCGACCCGTTGGTGATCATGACGCCGAACCCGAGGAGGGTCGCTGTGACGTCGATCGCCGCGTCGACCTCCCGCCGGTCGAGGGTCGCCAGGGCGTCCGCCTCGTGAAGGAAGATGCCCGCCACCACGCGCGCCAGATGCGCGCCGAGCAGTGGAGGCGACGCGCCGAGGCCGAGGGGCAGCGCGACAGCGTACCCGTCGCCCTGGCGGAGCAGCGGCGCCGAGGCGCCTGCGGACGGGGCGGGCCCGCAGGCGCCGCTGGAGCAACCCCCGGCGGTCTCGCCCTCCGGCGTCACCACCGAGACGTCGACCGGGACGTCGGCCAGCCCGGCGTGCTCCAGCGTGCGCAGGAAGAGGGCGCGCAGCGAGTCGGGCCGTGGCTCGACCCGGTCGGGGAAGAACTCCACGGTAGGCTCCACCAGCCCGCGCACGGGCTCCGCGCCGCGCTCGAGGAGGCGCGCCGAGCAGCCCAGGAGCCAGGAGAGCCTCGTATCGTTGGGCAGGTCCACGCCTGGCCAGCGTACCGCACCCGCGCCATGCGCGCCCGGAGCGCTGCGCTGGGGCTCGACCCGGGCGCGACGAGCACCCACAATGCCGCGCCTGATGAGCGCCGATATCGACACGCGCAAGCGCGACCACATCGACCTCTGCGCGACGGGCGACGTCGCGTTCCTGCAGAAGACGACGCTCCTCGAGCAAGTGGAGCTGGTCCACGACGCGCTCCCCGAGCTGGCGGTCGACGAGATCGATACCAGCTGCAAGGTGCTGGGCAAGCGCCTCCGCGCCCCGATCCTGGTCGCCGCCATGACCAGAGGCACGGCGCGCGCGCAGCAGATCAACCGCGACCTGGCGGCCCTGGCGGAGCGGCGTGGCTACGCCTTCGGGCTGGGGAGCCAGCGCGCCATGCTCGACCCCGCCGCCGCGAAGGACGCGACCTACGCCGTGCGCGACGTGGCGCCGACCACGCTCCTCCTCGGCAACCTGGGCGGCGTGCAGGCCGCAGCGGCCGACCTGGCGGCGGTGAAGGACGTCGTGGCGCGGGTGGGCGCCGACGCGCTGTGCGTCCACCTCAACCCGGCGATGGAGCTGGTCCAGCCGGGTGGCGATCGCGACTTCCGCGGCGTGCTCGCCGCCATCGAGCGCCTCACCGGCGAGCTCGACGTCCCGGTGATCGCCAAGGAGACCGGCTGCGGGATCGGACCCCGGGCCGCCGCCAAACTGGCGCGCGCGGGTGTGCGCCACGTCGACGTGTCGGGCGCCGGCGGCACCTCGTGGGTCGCCGTGGAGACGGCGCGTGCCGAGGGGACCGCTCGATCGCTCGGTCTGGCGCTCCGCGACTGGGGCGTCCCCACCGCCGCCTCGGTGATGGCGTGCCGGGCGGTGCGGCCGCGGCTGAAGACGGTCATCGCCACCGGCGGGGTGGCGACTGGGCTCGACATCGCGCGAGCGATCGCCGTCGGTGCCACGCTGGGGGGCATCGCGCGCCCGGTCCTGCAGCAGCTCCTCGAGGGCGGCGTGGAGGCGGCGGACGCTTACTTGACCGCGGTCGAGCTGGAGCTGAGGAGCGCCATGTTGCTGGTCGGCGCCCGCACCCTGGAGGACCTTGCGCGCTGCGACGTCGTCCTCGGCCCCGCCCTGCTTCGCTGGGCGACCGCGCCCTCGGACGCCTCATCGCGGGCCAGGGGCACCTCCCGCGGTAAAACGAAGCGTTGAAGGTGCTCACCCCGGGCTGGTAGCGTCGCACCCATCGGCATGAGCGAGCCCTCCCGACCTGGCGGCGCGACCGGCCCTTCTGGCGAGGCGGTTCCTTCCGCCACTGGATCGCCCACGGAAGGCGAGGCCGAGCACGTCCCCGATGACCTCAAGCGCGAGCGCGACGCGTTCATCCAGCAGTTCTTCCGCAAAGGAGCGCAGTTCACCGACGAGCTGCTGCGGGAGAACGAGCGGTTGCGCCGCGACATGAACGAGATCGAGGTCGAGAACTCGAGCCTGCGCTCGGCGCTCGCCAGCAACGAGGCCATCCGCGACCTGCTGAACAAGATCGGTCTGCTGGAGAACGAGAAGGCGCAGCTCCTCTCCAAGTCCGCCCGCATGCGCCAGCTGACCGACGAGTTCAACTCCCGCTACACCGAGGTCGAGACCGAGCTGTCGAACCTGGCCAGCCTCCACGTGGCGACCAGCCAGCTCCACGCCGCGCGCACGGTCCGGCGGGCGCTGCGCAACCTGAAGGAGCTTCTGGGGCAGCTCCTCGGCGCCGGCAGCTTCGCCGTCTACCTGACCACGGCGGACCGGTCGCACCTGGTGGCGGTCGCGCACGACGGCCATTTGCCGGAGTCGCTCCGTCGCCTGAACGTGGAGGACTCGCACATCGGCGGCGTGTTCATGCGCGGCGAGATCGAGTTCGACCCCCAGGCCGACCCCTCGCGGGGTACGGGCGAGCGGCCCTCGGTGGTGGTGCCGCTCCACCTCGAGATCCCGGCCGAGCCGGGATCCGACGCGGCCAGCGTCCGCGAGCCCCTCGGCGCGATCGTCATCTTCTCCACCCTGGAGCAGAAGGCCGAGATCTGGCCGGCCGACGTGCAGCTCTTCAAGCTCCTCGGCTCGCACGCCGCCCCTGCGATCGTGCACGCGCTGCTCTTCGAGCGCTCCCGCAGCAGCTTGCTCGCGCGAGGCGCAGCTTCGGCCTCGGGCGTCGACACGCCTCCCGACCAGACGCTGGCTGGCGAGCTGCTCGCCGCGGCCGGCACCGACATCTGACGTCGACCGCCGCAGACCCTCGACCGCCGCAGCTCCTCGACCGCCCGCATTCTCTCGACCCCGCACTCGCTCCCGCGAAGAGATCAAGGAATCCCAAAC
>JBKJLX010000407.1:0-3113 GCA_046596645.1 Polyangiaceae bacterium | reverse complement strand
GGGGCGCACGCCGCCGCGGTGCTGGGGGCGCTGCGCACCCAGCACCCGGAGGCGCACTGCGAGCTGGTCCACGACTCGCCGTGGACGCTGCTGGTGGCCACGGTGCTCAGCGCGCAGACGACGGACAAGCTGGTCAACGCCGTCACGCCCTCGCTATTCGAGCACTGGCCATCGCCCGCCGCGCTCGCCGCCGCCGATCCGGCCCAGGTCGGAGAGCACCTCCGCTCCCGCGGGATGGGCTTCTACAACGTCAAGTCGAGGAGCATCGTCGGTCTCGCGCGCGCGGTCCTGGAGCGCCACGGTGGCGAGGTCCCGCGGACCATGGCGGAGATGGTGAAGCTCCCCGGCGTGGGCCGCAAGACCGCCAACCTGGTCCTCGGCGAGTGCTTCGGCGCGCCCGACGGCGTGGTGGTCGACACCCACGTGCTGCGCCTCGCGCAGCGCCTGGGCCTCACCCGCAGCACGACGCCCGAGGAGACCGAGGTCCACCTCGCCGCCCTCTACCCCCGCGACCAGTGGATGAGCGTGACCCACACCCTCATCTTCCACGGGCGCCGGGTGTGCCTGGCGGTGAAGCCGGCCTGCGCCTCCTGCGCCGCCAGCGCGTTGTGTCCGAGCGCGTTCGACGCCGTTCACGTCGGCAGAAAAGCTTTGGCCGCGCGCGGCTGACCTCGCTCCGGCCGGTACCCGCCGCCCGCGGGGGGCGGCCGCGCCTCACACGCTCCTGATCGTCGGCTCCTGCGTGATGAGCTTGTCCAGCCACAGGCTCGCCAGCTTCTCCTGCAGCGAGTTGGCGCGCAGTCGCGCGCGCAGGTTCTCGAAGTCGACGTGGTCGAGGTTCTGGTCCTGGTTGAAGCAGGTGAAGACCACGAACTCCTTCCCGGTGACCGGATCCTTGTGCTTCTGGAGGCACTGCGCGCACACCTCCTTCAGCATGCACTGCATCGGCGAGTTGATGCTGGCGATGCCGAGGTGCCGAGGGTCGAGGTGAGGCTGCAAGACGCCGTGCCGCGCGTCGCGCACCGCGTGCATCATCCGGTCGCTGCCGATGGCGATGATGCGCGAGACGTCCTTGAGCTCGTAGAGCTCGCCGCCCAGCTCCTTCCGCGCGTAGTGCGTCATCGCCTGGACGATGTTGCCACGCACGTGGCGATCGGCAGCCCGCGCAGGAACGATCTCGGCGCCGGCGTCGGTGCACCAGATCACCTGGTCGGTGGCGGCCTCGATCTCCTCGCGCTTGAAGAGGTCCTTCCCGTCGCGGTAGCCCGCGAAGTAGACCACCCGCGATCCGCAGTTGCGCAGTGCGCGGGCAATGGAGAAGAGGACGGCGTTGCCGAGGCCGCCGCCGGCCAGCAGCACCGTCTCCCCCTGGGGGATGTGCGTGGGGGTGCCGGTGGGGCCCATCACCACCACCTCGTCGCCGGGCTTCAGGCTGGCGAGCAACCGGGTCGAAGCGCCCATCTCCAGCGCGATCATGCTGAGGAGGCCCTTCTCCTTGTCGACCCAGGCGCCGGTGAGGGCCATGCCCTCCATCGCCAGCCGTGTGCCCTCGACCACCGGTGACCGCGCCTCGAAGTTCTGCAGGCGATAGAACTGCCCGGGCTCGAACTTGCGGGCCGCCGCCGGCGCGCGCACCACCACGTCGATGATGGTCGGCGTCAGGCGCCGCACCTCGTGCACCACGGCACGGAAGTCGTCGTCCAGCCGGGCGTACAGGTCGGCGAGGCGCGCGTCGCGCGCCACCTGCGGCTCGGCGTCCAGCTTCGCCAGGTCGCCCGCGAAGATGGCCTTCACGTGCGGATAGCCGTCCTTGGCGCTCGCCATCGCCTTGACGACGCTGCCCGCGTAGTGCGGGTGGTTGTCGCCGTAGTAGCTGACGGTACGGCTACCCTCGAGATAGCTGGTGAAGAAGCCCTGTCGCGCGGGCACCTTCTCGAGGACGACCGAGCCGTCCTCCGCGCAGCGCGCCGAGTGCGCCTGGAAGTACTGGCCCTTGGCGTCGAAGGCGAAGGTGCCGGGCTTCTCCTTCTCATACATGACGTTGGGGCTGGTGCCCGCGGCGACGCAGACGGTGCGGGCGGGGAGCGAGACGCTCTCCCCCGTCGCCGTCCACTTGCCGGCGTCGTCCACGGCCTGACGCTCGAAGAGCATCGCCTTGACCAGGCCCTGGTCGTCGAGCACCGCCTCGGTCGGCGACAGGTTCTCGATGTAGCGGACCCCCTCCTCGAGGGACTTCGCGACCTCCTCGTGGTTGAGGCGATAGGCCGGCGAGTCGGCCAGCCGCTTGCGGTACACAAGGGATACGCCGCCCCACGAGTCGAGCAGGGGCTGGAGGCGCGCCGGGCGACCCTCGGCAGCAGCGCGCGCGCGCTCCTCGCGGATGGCCCGGTAGTGCCCTCGCTCCTCCTCCAGGAACGCCCACTCCTCGGCGTCGAACTGGGTGCGCACGGCGATCTCGCCGCGGTCCGCGATGAGCTGCTCGATGCGCGTCGAGGTCTTCTCGACCTGCACCAGGTAGTAGGCGAGCAGCTCGGTGGCGGTGTCGATCGCGGTGAGGCCACCACCGATGACGATCGCCGGCAGGCGCACCTGCAGGTTTGCCAGCGCCGTCTTCTTGTAAGCGCCTGTCAGCTGCAGAGCCATGAGGAAGTCGCTGGCCTTGCGGATGCCGCGCGACAGGTTGTTCTTCATCGGCACGATGGTGGGCTTGCCGGCGCCCGCCGCGATGGCGACGTGGTCGAAGCCGTACTTCCACGCGTCGTCGAGATCGAAGGTGCCGCCGAAGCGCACGCCGCCCCAGGTGCGGATGTGCCGGTTGCGCGAGAGCGTGAGGTAGAGGACGGTGAGGAAATTCTTGTCCCAGCGGATGGTGATGCCGTACTCGCTGACGCCTCCGAAGCCGAGCAGCAGGCGCTCGTCGAGCTCGACGTAGAGCTTCTCGAACTCGCGGATGGGGCGGGGCGGCCGCGTCGCATCGCCGGTCAACTCCAGAGGCAGCGGCTCCAGCTTGAGTCCGTCGACCGCGGCCACGCCGAAGCCCTCGCTGGCGAGGTGGTGGGCGAGCGTGTAGCCGGCGGGGCCGAGGCCCACCACCAGCACGTTCTTCCCGTTGT
>JBKJLX010000362.1:0-4504 GCA_046596645.1 Polyangiaceae bacterium | reverse complement strand
CACGGTGGACGGGGGGCCCCGACGCACGCCGCTGGTGCGCCCCGACACCGAGGGCGGTGGCCTCCAGTTCGATTTCGAGGCCGGCGACGTGGTCGAGACGCACGCCTCGGCGAGCGGCCGCTTCCTCGTCCACTTCACGCGGGACGGCATCAACGCGGTGCCGGACGACGACGACGATGCCTCCGGCGTGCCCGACTTCGTGGAGGAGGTCGCGGCCGCCTACGACGAGGTCCTCGTCGCCTACGAGGGCCTCGGCTTCCGCGCGCCGCTCGATGACGGCGACGTCGACGACAACGGAGGCGACGACAGCTTCGACGTCTACCTGGTCGACTTCGCCGGCGTCGGCGACGGTGCCTACCGCGACGACACCTGCCTGGGTGGCAGCCCCGATCGCTGCGCCGGCTTCATGACCCAGGAGAACGACTTCGCCGGCTACGGCTACCCGTCGACCACCGTCGCCAACCGCATCCTCTGCAGCCACGAATTCTTCCACGCGGTGCAGAGCGCCTACGACAACGGGCAAGGCTCGGTGCTGGCCGAGGGCAGCGCGGTGTGGGCGACCGAGCGCTTCGATCCCTCGCTGGAGGACTTCGAGGCCTTCCTCGACGGCTACCTGGAGAACCCCGATCGCCCGATCGACGAGCCGCTGCCGGGCCCGGTCGACCCCTTCAGCTACGGCAGCGCGATCTTCTTCCAGTACCTCGACGAGGCCTTCGGCCCCGAGGTGATCGCGGCGCTGCTCGAGGCGACGGAGGACGGCGCGGGCGGCGTCGACGATCCGTACTGGGTCGACGCGCTCGATCCGGTGCTGGCCGACGTCGCCGGAAGCTCCTTCGCCGGGGCGTTCACCGACTTTGTCACGTGGAACCTGTTCACCGACGACGCCGGCGATCCCTCGCGGTCGTACGCCGACGGGGAGGACTACCCGCGGGTTCGCATCGACTACGGCTCGCTGCCGTACGCCGAGGAGCGGCTCCGCCTCTATCGCGCGTCGGCCCAGTACCTGGGCTCGCCGACGGGAGGCCGCGCGGCGATCACCGCCGCCGTGGTTCCGACCGCGCTGGCCCTCGACGGCGCCGACGACGTGGTCATCCTCCTCGCGGTCGAGGCCGACGATCGCATCATCGAGGTCCTCCAGCTCGAGGACGTCACCGCCGGCACCGAGACCATCGACACCTCCGCCGGCGACCGCGTCGTCACCGTCGTCGTCAACACCGCGACCACCGGCGACTCGCGGAGGCCCGCGCTGTGCATCGGCTCCGTGGAGGAGGTCGCGGCCTGCCAGGCCACGTACGCCGAATCCGGAGGCACCGGGGGCGGCGGCGTTGGCGTCGGCGGCAGCGCGGCCACCACCGGCGCGACCAGCGCGGCCTCGGGCAGCGGCGGCGAAGGCGGGCAGGGGTCGGGCGGCAGCGATCCGGGCAGCGACGGAGACGTCGAGACCTGCGGCTGTACCGTGCCTGGAGCCGCGCCGACCACGCCGGTAGCGCTCGTCGCAGCCGCGGCGCTCGGCCTCTGCGCGCGCTACCGGCGCCGTCGCCGCGCGGTGGCGACGAGCAGGCCCAGCGCCAGCAGGCCCGGCGCCAGCAGGCCGGCGGAGTAGCGCGACGGCCCGGCCGACCGGCCGGGCACGTCGCAGCCGCAGCCGCCGTCGTCGCCGTCCGCGGCGTCTCCGCCGGTGGACGACGACGCGCTCGCGCCCCCGTCGCCCCCGTCGCCCCCGGTGCTGCCACCGCTGCCGGTCGCGCCGCCGGTGGTCCCACCCGCGGGCGACATTGCCGCCTCCAGCGCAGCCACCGGATCCACCACACCGTATCCGTAGATCGGATCGTGCCCGCTGTCGTCGGGCTGGGCGTACGGAGCGGGCCGCGACGTCTCCACCAGGATGCTGAGGAGCTCGGCCGCCGTGCGATCGGGCGCGACGCTGACGAGGAGCCCCGCGATGCCCGCCACCACCGGGCACGCCGACGAGGTGCCGCCGAAGAGGGTCATGTAGTCGGACGGATCGCTGCCGGACGCGCCGCGGATGTCGGTGGTGAGGGTGCCGGTCGGCGCCACCAGGTCGAGCGCGGCGCCGCGGTTGGTGAAGGGCGTCGCGTCGTCGAAGTTGTTCACCGCGCCCACGCACAGGACGCCGGGCAGCGCCTCGATCTCGTCGTCGAGCAGCTCACGGTCGTCGTTGCCGGCGGCGAAGAGGACCAGCGCGCCGAGGCCGCCACGGCCGTTCGTCGCCACCTCGTCGATCGCCGCCGCCAGCGGCCCCGGTGCCGGGATCGCCTCCACGAAGCCCCAGCTGTTGGAGACGACGTCGGCGTCGACCTCCAGCGCGAACTGGAAGGCCTCGACGTCGGCGGACAGAGGCGACCCCGTGTCGGACAGCATGCGGACGCAGCGCAGGCGACACTCCGGGCAGCCACCCGCGATGCCCTCGTCGTTGTCGGTGTCGGCGGCGGCGAGCCCGGCACACGCCGTCCCGTGCGAGGCGCCGGAGTCGGCGGGGTCGAAGCTCGGATCGTCGTCCCCGTCGACGACGTCGCGCCCGGCATCGAGCTTCTCGATCAGATCGGGGTGACCGAGGTCGCACCCGGTGTCGATGACGACGATGGTCGTATCCGGGGTGCCGAGCGTGATGCCCCACGCCTCGGGCATGCCGAGGTTCTGGAAGTACCACTGGCCGCCGAAGCGCGGATCGGTCGGCGTGTGCGGCTCGCCCTTGAGCCGTCGCTTCAGCCAGAGGTTGGGTGTCGCCCGCGGCAGGCGCGCGGCGACGTCGACGCCGTCCCCGCCGGTGGTGTCCTCCACCAGCCACAGCCCCGCCGACGGCATGAGCGGACGCAGGAGGCGCACGCCGTCCGCCTCGATCGAGGCCTCCTCCCCGGGTTCGAGGCGAACGATCGCCGTCGCGTCGACCTCGGCCTCTGCGCTGCGGCCGTCGGGCCAGGCGAGGCGCAGCGCGGTGCGCGGCTGCGCGCCGCCCGCGGGCGTCACCTGGCCCAGGCGCTCCACCTCGACGCGCAGGCCGCGGTCGAGGAAGGCCATGGCCGGCTCCCGCGCCTGGGCCTGGGTCGGACAGGCCGCGAGCGCGGCCAGCGCGCCGAGCGTCGCGGCGAGGATCGAGGGAGCGGGGGCGCGCACGAGCCCAGGATACCCTCGCGGGGAGAGTTCCAGGCCCCACCGACCACGATCCGGTCAGGGCGCACGTTCGCGCCTCTCACTGGAAGAATCGCCGCGCGGGAACACGCCTCGCCGAGGGGATGTCGGAGCGCGCCATGGCCTCCCGCACGCGCTTGCTCCGCTCCCGCCTCTCCGTCGCCGCCGTCCTCGCCGCGCTTGCGCCCGCGGGGACCGCGAACGCCGACGACACGCTGCAGGCCACGCGCGGGGCGCTGGTGGAGACGCGTCACGACATCGACATCGTGCTGCGCCGCGGGCACGCGCACCTGCGGGTGGTGCGCGCGGTCGACAACCGCGGTCCGCGACACGACCAGGCCTTCTTCCACGTCTACCTGCCGCCTGGCGCGGTCGCCACCGGCCTGCGCACGCGCGGCGGGCAGCCCGGCGCGTTCACCTGGTACGAGGGGGACCTGCTCGACGCCGAGGTGGCCGCCAGGCGCTACACCGAGCTCACCGGGATCGGCGGCTACTACCCCAAGGACCCGGCGCTCCTCTCCTGGCGCTCGCAGGACCACCTGGCCCTCCAGGTCTTTCCCTGCCCGCCGAAGGAGGAGAAGGCGGTCGGCTACGATCTCGACATCCCCACCACCTGGGTCGACGGCCGCGAGCGGCTGTCGCTCCCCGCGATGGGCCTCCAGGGCTCGCGCGCCGTGGCCACCCTGCGCACCGACGTGCCCGGCGCGCGCATCCTGGTCGAGGGCCACGAGGTCGCCGCCGGGGCCATCGTCCGGATCGATGGCGATCGCACCATCGATCTCGAGCCACCGATGCGCCTCGACACGGTGGACGGCCGCCTGGCGGCAGTGCCCTTCGGCGCCGGCCGATCGCTGGTCGCGCTGCGGTTCGAGGCGCCGCGCAAGCTCAGCGAGGTGCCGCGCAACGCCCACGTGGTCATCGCCATCGACGCCTCGCGACCGATGAGCGAGGCCGACCTCGCTGCATCGATGCGCGCCGCCGGCGCCTACCTCGCGCACTACGCAGGGCGCGACGCCCGCGTGTCGGTGCTGGCCTACGACCGCGCTGTGCGCGAACTCACCAGCGGCTTCGTCGGCCTGGAGACGGCACGCAACGTGCTCGACGGAACGCCGCCGACCCGCGGCAACGGCAGCGCCATCGACGCCGCGCTGGCGCGCGCCGGGCAGATCCTGGCCGGCGCCCCGGCGGGAGCGCCGCGCCGCATCGTGGTGCTCCACGATCTCCTCGCCCGCGGCGCGCTGTCGCCAGCGTCGATCGCGGCGCCGCGCGGGGCGGTGCTGCACGTGGCGGACGTCGCCGAGGGCCCCGAGCAGACGCGCCGCGACGACGACGATGCGTGGTCGGTGCTGCCGCG
>JBKJLX010000698.1:0-5239 GCA_046596645.1 Polyangiaceae bacterium | reverse complement strand
CGGGCTCTGCGACGGGACGCTGCAGAAGCCGTTCGACCTCGAGGACTTGCTCGAGGTCCTCCGCTGCGTGGAGCCGACGACGCCCTCGCGACCGGGGGTGTCTGCCGACGCTGCCCTGCGACGGGCCATTCCCTGCAAGGCGGCCTCGGGCGCATCGCCTCACGCGAGGCAGAGCCGCCCGACCACCCTGCAGGCGACCACGGCCCGGGGCGCCCTTCGGTCAGGCGATGAGGGACAGGAACGTCACCCGGCCGGCTCGATCGCGGTGAGCGTCGGCCCAGCGCGACGCCCCGTCGCAGTCGCCCTCGGCGGCACGTGCGTCGACGACGAGGTGGCGAAGGCGGCCGAGATCGAGCGACAGCTCCGCGGCGGCGCGGGGCAGCAGGTCCTCGCTTCGGCGGCCGGCGAGCGCGACGGTCACCTCACCCTGACCCTGCCGCGAGATCGTGATCGCCCCCTCTCGCCCGACGAGGCGGACGGTGCTGGCGCGGGGGAGCGCGACAGCGGGGCGGCGGGACGGCGTGAGCGTCATCGGAGCGGGGCGATGCAAGAGACGATCCTCGCAGCGACTCCCTCGCGGGCGCGGTCGTGGTAGGCCTCCACCCATGCTTCACATCCCGCCCCGACTCGAGGCGCTGCTGCGCCGCGATCTCGGCGCGACGCACGTGGAGGTCGTCGCGGGCGAACACGACGCCGATCGCGGCGAGCCGGCGCCCCTCGCGGCGAAGCTCCCTCGAGGCCGCACGCTGCTGGTGCACCTCGAGGAGGGTGCCGCCGATCGCGAGGCCCTGCAGCGCCGCCTCGACGTGCTCGTCACCTCGTTCCAGGATCTGCTGGAGGAGGCCGCGGGCGACGACGCGAACCGCGCCTCGCCGGCCGAGCGCCTTCACTCCGAGCTGCGCGAGCTGGCGTCGGCGGCCGGCGCGGCCGACGCGCTGGTCATCGACGCGCAGACCGAGGTCATGTGGGGCGCCGCCGACGCCGAGGACGCGGAGCCACACATGGCCCGTGGCGGCGGCGCCGAGGTGATCCCCTTCGATCGCGCCTCGCGCGCCAGCGTGCCGCCGCCGCCCCCCATGTCGACTGCCGACCGGGCCATCGAGCGCGTGCGCAGCCTCCCCGCGATGTCGATGCTGGCGCGCGGCCTGACGACCCTGGCCTGGCACGACCGCGACGGCGACCCGCCCCTCATCGCCCGGTCCTTCGCGCAGATCTACGTGCTGGTCCTCGTCTTCGCCGAGCCCTTCGACGAGCTCCGCGCCGAGCGCGCCGTCCAGGGACGCCTCGCCCTGGTCGAGCACCTCGTCCTCGCTCTCCCGCCCCTCGACCCCACCCCCGCCGCGGGCGCCAAGGCCGTCCGCCGCCGGCGGTAGGCCAAGGGGCGCCGGGCTCGAGTCGACCTCCCGGAGGACACCGCCGCCACCTCGCGACGGTGCTCCCGATCGAGGAGGCCCGACACGCGGAGCGCCTCCGCGCGCCGCTGACACCCGCATCGGCGTCCCCTCGCCCCGTCGCGCCGCTCCTGCGCACGCTTGTGGCCGGGTCCGCCGCGACGGGCGTGCGACGGCGAAGCAGGCCGTCGCGTCAGACCGGAGTTGCCTCGATGATGCTCATGGCCTCGGGCGTCGCGACGACGCGATCGAGGCGGAAGCCGGCCTGCTTCAGGAGCGCCTCGTACTCCTCCAGCGTGCGCTCCGGACTGCCGAGCATCACCAGCATCTCGACGTCGGACGTCTTCGAGAGGTGGGACTCGCCGACCGGCGGCACGA
The DNA here is from genome assembly GCA_046596645.1 of Polyangiaceae bacterium. Taxonomy (GTDB): domain Bacteria; phylum Myxococcota_A; class Polyangia; order Polyangiales; family Polyangiaceae; genus JBKJLX01. The sequence goes on along the minus strand of JBKJLX010000698.1, from coordinate 3,470 downwards.
TCATCTCGATCACCAGCAACTTCGAGCCCTCCTTCATCGCCTTGCGGCAATTGCGGAGGATCGCGAGGGCGCGCTCGTCGTTCCAGTCGTGCACGATGTACTTCAGCAGGTACGCATCGCCGCCCGCCGGCACCGACTCGAAGAAATCGCCGGAGACGATCTCGCACCGCCCGGCGAGTCCCTCCGCCTCCATGGCCGTCCGGGAGTCCGTGACGACGTGGGCCTGATCGAAGAGCACGCCGTGGAGCTCCGGGTTCGCCTTGAGGATGGCGGCGAACAGCGCCCCCTTCCCGCCGCCGATGTCGACCAGCCTCTTGAAGCCCGAGAAGTCGTACGCGCCCGGGACGACCGCGGCGTCCCACTGGGAGAAGCTCGTCATCGCGTCGTCGAACACCTTCGACGCGTCAGCGGTCTTGGCCAGGTACTCGAACATCGGCGCCCCGTGCGCCTTGTCGAAAGCACACTCGCCGGTACGGACGCTGTGCATGATCTCGGCCCACGCCTGGAGGTTCCACGGCTCTCCGGTGAAGAGCACCCAGCTGCGCATCGAGTCCGGGCGGTCCGACTGGAGGGTCTCTCCGACCGGAGTGAGGGCGAACCGCCGCCCCTCCGACTCGGTGAGGACGCCGACGCTGCCGAGGGCGCGCAGCACGCGATAGATGGCGTCGGGACGGGACCCCGTTGCGGTGGCGAGCTGATCGCTCGTTTGCGGGCCGCCGGCGAGGAGGTCGGCGATGCCCAGCTTCGCCATCACGTAGAGCGAGCGCGACGTGACGAATGCGGTGTGGGTGATGTCCAGAATTCGGGCGGCGGGCGGGATCTCGCCCTCCGGCGCGGCGTCGAGGTCTGCCATGGTCGGGCGAGAATGGGCGCGGCCGAAAGGCCTGTCAATGACGGGCTTCTGACGCCGACCCGTGGATCGCCGGGTCGGGGTCGGAGTTCGCGCCTATGGGGCGTCCACGAAGCCAGGGAACCCCAGAACGCTAGTTTCGCATGGCGAGGCGGACGCGGCGCCGCTCGGCATCGAGGGACCGATCTTTCTGGAACAGGTTGCCCTCGATGACGCGGCCGATACCCGTGTCGAGGCTCTCGTACTTCACCGCGAGCTTGTTCAGGTCGGCCTCGGCGGCGAGGAGGCGCAGCCCCTCCGGGTCGTTGGCGACGCACATGACCAGGTTGCCGGAGCGGACAATAGCCCCGAGCTTGTCGAACTCGTCCATCAGCTGGCCGACGTCGCCGCGCCCGGCGAACCGCGCTGTGACCTCGCTCACCTTCCGCTGCTGGTAGAGGAAGCGAAGCACGTCGAACTCGAGCGGACTCAGGGTCCGCGAGTACGACGGTCCCAGGAAGCGTGGCCGCTTTCGCACCAGCACGCGGTCCTTGATGTAGAGCTCCGCCTTGAGCTTCGGCGCCATCATCATGATGATGAAGATGAGCCGGCGGAAGTACACGAAGTTGCGAAGGCGCAGCTGGTGGAAGACCCACACCGGCAGTCCGGTGACGAACTTCAGCACTGCGGACGGCTCGTAGAACCCGTGGATGAATTCGCCAACCGCGTTGACGACGGCCAAGTAGGCCTCTTGCATGCGCACTTCGGTGGAGTCGCCCGCAATCGTGTAGGGCTGGATGTGCGAGGCCCCAGCTGCCATGCCGAAGAGCCGCATCACTGGATCCAGGTTCTCCTCGAGCTTGATGCCGTACTCGTCGGGCTGCTGTCCGATCGGGTCGCGCGAGCTGCCGAGGTAGATGTTAGGCAAGTAACGCCCGGTCACCAGGTGAACCGCGCGATCGAGGTAGTAGTTCTCCTCCTCGACGTCGGCGAGGCTCTCCATCGGGTAGTAGGAAAAGTAGAGTCCACCGATCTCGGCCCTGGCGTCCGTTCCGACCTTCATCGCCTTGATGGATCCGATCGGATGTCCTCCCTTCTTCATGGTGATCGTCGTCTTGCCGTTCAGCGTCTCGATCGGGACGCCGAAGCTGACGAGGATTTTCTCCGGATCGTATGCCTTCCCGAGGGCGTGGAGCTCGGTTCGGGCCATCTGCCGGGCAGGCGCGTAGGAGTGAAAGCGCGCCTGCTGACCGTCCGGGATCTGCTTGTTGAGCCATGCCAGGAAGTTCACGACCGCCGGCACGTCGGCGTCGTCCGCGTCGTCGCGGACCATGAGCCGGTAGCCCTTCTCCTCGGATGCCACGCCCAGACGGCCCGCCCTCGGATAGAGCTGCCGCGCCGGGTTGGCGCTATCGTCGGCCTTGTTGAGGCGCCCGGCGTAGTGCTCGGTGAGCAGCCGCTTCACCTCATTCTGCATGAGGCTCAGCGACGGATCGAAGACGAACTCCTTGGTGATGACGTGCATCCGCTGACAGAAGGTGCAGCCCGCCCAGGCGCACCCGCGCCGCCCCAGGAGGTGGATGGCGCCGGTCGCCCCGTTCCACTCGACCCCGTGATAGCCCTTGATCGCGTCGTAATCGGAGCGGTGCTCGAGCACCTTGTTCCACTCGTCCTGACAGCTCTTGGCGTCGGCCATGAAGGTGTCGTTGACGAGGCGGGTGATGCGGCTCTTGCGGACGTTCTCGCCCGCCTTCACCGCCGCCAGGATCTCGTTCACGGCGTACTCGCCCGGTCCGACGACGCACCCGTCCAGCCACGGATTGGCCGCCATGACCGTCTTCGACGTCGTGATGTCGAAGGGATCGCCGCCGAAGAGGATCACCGCGTCCGGCCGGAGCCGGCGGAGGCGGCTACCCAGCAGCACCCCGTGGAGCAGCAGGTACTGGTAGATCGAGACCCCCAGCACCAGCTTCGGCTGCGACGTCGCCAGCAGCGGCTCGAGCAGCTCGTCCATGCGCGCCAGCATCTGGTCGGCTTCGCGACGACGCTTGTGGACCAGCGCGGCGAGGGGACTCGAGTGCGGAGGGTGCACGTCCGCGTCCTGCGCGACGAGCAGGAACGCCGACATGTAGTGGAACATCCGCTCGTTGGGCTGCCAGTAGAAGGGCTCCTTCTTGCCGGCCTTCTTGTAGAGCTTATCCATCGTCGCGAGGAGGTCCGCCGACAGCGTGTCCCTCATCTCGGCCCAGAAGTTGACGAACTCGTTATTGTACCGGAGGTCGATCGAGTCGACCGGCACGTCGGGGTGCGTCGTTCCTGCCGCGTAGGAGAGGCACTTCACGCCCCACGCGAACATGTCGGGATGCACGATCGCGGGCACGAAGAGCTTCAGATGCAGCATGGGTTCCTTCGTTACGGCCAATGTCGGCAACAGGTGGGTCCAGACTGTTGGAGTCTACCGCCTCGCCTCGCTGGGCGAGGCGAAATCGGAGGGCATCGGGATTGACGCACCTGCCCCCTCGCGCGTCACGAGCTCGCGCCCGTTCTTTTCCGGTCGTCATTGGTTGCGTGGCGTCGAATTTGCCTCGCCTACATTGCATGGCCTCGCGAGATGGATCAGGGGTCTCGGGGTGCACGTCCC
>JBKJLX010000583.1:0-15286 GCA_046596645.1 Polyangiaceae bacterium | reverse complement strand
GCCAGGGAAAGCCCGGCGTGAGGTAGCAGTCGGCCGGGATGCGGTGCGCGATCGAGTCGTGCAGCGCCGGCAGCTTGGACCAGTGCAGGCCCGGCTTGTGGTGGTGCGCCGTGTGGTAGCCGAGGTTGCCGGTCAGCAGGTTGTAGCCGCGATGCAGGATGTTGTTGCACGCGACGAAGTGCGAGGTGACCGGCTTGCCGGAGTGGTGGGAGTGCGTCGCCCAGGCCGTGAGGAGGAGCGAGATCGCCATCGGCAGCACGAAGACGAAGAGCGCGGGCAGGGGTCTCCACGCGACGAGACCGGCGACGATGGCCAGCGTGAGCGCCGCCATGACGAGGAAGATCCGGCGCTGCTTGGGGAAGCGCCGGCCCACCTCGTGCGCGCGACCGTACGCCGTCGACGCGACGATCATCGTGTACTCGAGCGCGCCCAGCTGCGTGCCGTCGGCGCGCATCCACCGCGACTCGTCGGCGCGCTGGTCGAGGTAGTTCACGTGGTGGCCCAGGGTGTGGTGCAGGACCCACGTCTGGCTGGTCACCCCGGTCTGGAGCGCGAACACGATCTCGAGGAGCCTGTTGAGCCCCGCCACCTCGAGCATCGGCACGTGCTGGTGGTGATGGTTCCAGGCGCAGACGTGACCCTTGATCACGGCTCCGACCATCGTCCACAGGGCGAGCAGCGGCCAGGCGTCACAGGTCGCGTAGATCCCCACGTCCACGACGAAGAGGAGGCCGATGAGCGCGACGGGAACCCGGTCCACCGGGTAGCGGAAGATGCGCACCGCAGTGAAATACCGGCGTCGTGACTGCGACTTCGGTCAGGAGATGGTCACACGTGAGCCCGGGCGACCTCCCCGGGGTCGGAGTGCGAGACCCCGCCGTCGCGGTGACCGCGCAGGCACCCCCCACATCATGCGAGGTACAGTCGGTGGATGTTCACCGTGCGTGACGAACGTCGCGGCTCGCTGGCCACCGTCGTCCTGGAGGACGCTGCCAGCGGCAGCCGGCTGACCATCGCACCGTCGCGCGGCGCGCTGGCGGTCTCCTTCGTCGCCTGCGGTCGCGAGTGGCTGTTCATGGACGAGGACTCGCTCCAGGACCCGTCGAAGAACGTCCGCGGCGGGGTCCCGGTGCTGTTCCCGTCGCCCGGGCGGCTCGCCGGTGACCACTTCGAGCAGGCGGGAAAGAGCGGCGACCTGAAGCAGCACGGGTTCGCGCGGACGAGCGCCTTCCGCGAGATCGGCCGCGGCACCGAGGGCTCGGCGTGGGTCACGCTGGAGCTGGTCGACTCCGAGGCGACGCGCGCGGTGTTCCCGTTCCCGTTCCGGCTGCGGCTCACCTTCCGCCTGATGAGCGGGTTCACGTTCCTCGTCCTCGCCGAGGTCGAGAACCCGGGGACCGACCCGCTCCCCTTCGCCCTCGGCTATCACCCGTACTTCGCGGTGCCGGCGGCGGACAAGGCGGCCTGTCGCATTCCGAGTCGCGCCACCCGCGCATGGGACAACGCAGCCCGCCGCGAGATCGCGCTCGGTGCGATCGAGCTCGCGCACGGAGAGGTCGACCTGCACCTCCTCGATCACGACGCCCGCGGAGCGACCCTGGAGACGCCGGAGGGCACGGTCGACGTCGGCGGGGACCTCGGGCGCTGGGTCATCTGGACGCTCCCCGGCAAGGATTTCGTCTGCCTCGAGCCGTGGAGCGCGCCGGCGAACGCGCTCAACACCGGCGAGGACCTGACCACGCTGGCCGCCGGGGAGGAGCGGGCCTTCGAGGTGGCCATCGCGGTCCGCCCGCGCCCGCCGGTGCCCTGAGCGCCACGCTCACCCACCAGCAAGACGACGGTCCGGGTCGAGTCGTTGACGCGTCCTCCCGAGCGACGTCTCCTCCGCCCATGTCCGCCAGAGACCTCCTCCTCCGACGCGCACTCCTCACCCGTGCGGCGAGCCTCGGCGCCGCGATCTCGGTCGTCGGCATGGGCGCCGGCTGCGGTGACGACAGCTCCGGAGAGGGCGGCGGCGGGGGCGGGGAAGAGGAGGTCGAGAGCCCGGTCTTCGTCCACGGCGTCGCGAGCGGCGACCCGCGCGGCGACTCGGTGATCCTGTGGACCCGCGCGACGGTGGAGGGCGGCGCTCCGGTCGACGTCGAGTGGGTGGTGGCAACCGATCCCGACCTCGAGGACGAGGTGCAGCGCGGCGTGTTCACCACCAGCGCCGACCGCGACTTCACCGTGAAGGTGGACGTCGGCGGGCTGTCGCCGGCGACGACCTATTACTACCGCTTCCACGTCGGGGAGGAGCGGTCGGTCCGCGGGCGCACGCGCACCGCGCCGGTCGGCGCCACGCCGCGCCTCCGCTTCGCCATGGTCTCCTGCGCCAGCTACGGGCACGGGTACTTCCATGTCTACCGCGCGGTCGCCGCGCAGGCCGATCTCGACGCGGTCATCCACCTCGGCGATTACATCTACGAGTACGGCGACGGCGAGTACGGCGACGTGCGCACCTACGACCCGCCGCACGAGATCGTCACGCTCGAGGACTACCGTCGTCGCTATGCCCACTACCGGAAGGACGCCGACCTGAAGGAGGTGCACCGGCAGCACCCCTTCATCGTCGTGTGGGACGACCACGAGCTCGCCAACAACGCCTGGTCCGGCGGCGCGGAGAACCACGACGAGGCCACGGAGGGCGCCTGGAGCGAGCGCACCGCCGTCGCCGCGCGCGTCTACGCGGAGTGGATGCCCATCCGCGAGCAGGACGAGGCCACCCGCATCTGGCGGAGCTTCGTCTACGGCGATCTGGTCGAGCTGGTCATGCTCGACACGCGGCTGTGGGGGCGTAGCGAGCAGGTGGTCGACAACGACGACCTCACGCTGGAGGACGAGGAGCGAACGCTGCTCGGCGACGAGCAGGAGGCCTTCCTCGCCGAGCGGCTGACCAGCTCGACCGCCACCTGGAAGGTGGTGGGGCAGCAGGTGATGATGGGCGTGCTCCCGCAGTTCCTGAACGTGGACGCCTGGGACGGCTACCCGGCGGCGCGCCGCCGCTTCTTCGATCTCGTCGAGGCAACCGGCGCCGGCGACGTCGTGGTGCTCACCGGTGACATCCACACCTCGTGGGCGATGGACCTGCCGCGCGACCCCGATGACCCGTCGTACGACCCGACGACCGGCGCCGGCTCGCTCGCCGTCGAGTTCGTGTGCCCCGGGGTCTCGTCGCCGGGGCTCGGCCTCGCCATCGGGGATGCGCTCGAGATCGAGAACCCGTGGATGAAGCTCGTCGACACGAGCCTGCGCGGCTTCGTGATCCTCGACGTGACGCCGGAGCGCGTGCAGGCCGCGTACACCCTCTTCGACATGATCGAGGTGGAGGAGGGCGTCACGTCGTCGATGGCCGGGGCCATGGCGACCTACCGCGACGCGCCTCACGTGATCGACGACGGCGCCGCCGCCGAGCCGCGGGAGGACGCGCCGGCGCTCGCTCCGGGCCCCGGCCTCGTCGTCGCCTAGCGGGAGGTCTCGCCAGCGCCGACCAGGTACAGGCCCAGGGGCCGGATCGTCAGGTCCCACCCGTCGCCGCGAGGCGGCGAGGCGCCCGGCGCGCCGGCCGCACGTGCGGTCTCGAAGAACGCGCCGAGCACGTCGCGCACGCGACCCCTCGGCTGCTTGCACAGCCTCACCGTCGCCGAATGCTCCGGGGTCCCCTTGGCGCTCTCCGGGCAGTGGAGGACGGCGGAGTTGGGGCGCCGCGAGAAGTGCGACTGGACGTCGAAGGCATGGGGATCGCTCGCGGAGGGCGCCGCCTGGACCACGCCGAACATGGGCACGCCGCTCTCGGTACCGACGGCGAGCAGCGTCCACGCGGCGGAGGCTGGGCCGACGATCTCGACGAGCTGCGCCTGCGTCTGCGGGACCCGCGTCACCCGACCCAACGTGCGGTCGAGCTGCGCGTGGAGGTCGACGTCGCCCGTCGCGCTCGCGATCCCGACCAGGAGCGGCAGCCGCGGGTGCGCCCACACGTGGCGCGCGGCCTGCGCGGCGATCGCGGCGGCGTCCCCGTCGGCCGCGGTCTCGTCGCGACCGGTGGCGATGCAGCAATAGTCGGCGGCGGCGATGGCGACGAGGAGGGGCACGTCGGGGCGGAGGATAGCGCCGGCGTCGGCGCGGTCACACCTTCGGCGGTGCGCTGCCTGGCATACTGGCTTTTAGCCAGTCGCGTCGCAGCGGCAGGTCGTCGCCCGCTGCCAGCTCCTCCAGGAATCCGGGCGTTTTGCAGAGGACGTAGGGCTTGGCATGGCTCGCCGGGATCGGCTTGCCGCTGTTCAGCACCTCGAGCTCCGATCGGGGCGCCTCGAACGGCGGCCGAAGGTTCCTGAAGGTGTAGTCGGTGTGGAGCCCCTCGTTGCCGAGATCGCGGACGGTGGCGCTGACGAGCTCCGCCCACCCGAGCCAGCGGCCGGGATCGCTCGCGTCGGCGAGGAGGAGGGGCACGACCTCGCCGCTGGCCGCTGCGTCCTCCAGGAACGCGGTCGCCGTCTTCCAGGCCTTGTTCTCGCTGAGCGGCAACGAGAACTGCCGGCCGCGGTCGGCGGCGACGAGCGCCTCCTCGTCGACGAGGGTGTAGACGCAGGCGCGGTAGAGCTTCACCAGGGCTCCTCTACCGTACGTTGGCGCCGGCGTCGTCGGGCGGCAGGGCGGGGGTCGCGGCGCGCGCGCCACGGGCGCGGTATCGTCCGACGACATGACGGACCTCGACGAGCTGACCAGCCTCCTCGAGGCGGCCGTCGGGGGCGGCGGAAGGGAGGCGGCGCGAGAGGTGCTCGACCGCGTCGGCGAGCAGGTCGCAGCAGGCGCCGCGCCGTTCCCGGTCCGGCGCCCCGGCGCCTACGACGCGATCACCCATCGGATCGTGACCGCGCACGCGGCCAGCGGGCTCACCTGCCTCGGGCTCCGCCTCGGTGGCCTGCCGCAGTTCGCGGAGGACGCGGCGCGCGTCGTCGGCCTCCACCCCGCGGCGGCGATCGACACGACGATCGAGATCGACGGCGAGGTCGCACCGTCGTGGTGCTTCTTCGCGGACGCCCAGGCCGGCCTGCGGCCCCTCGACCCGATCGTCGACGCCGTCGCGGCGCTGGGGAGCGGGGACGCGGCGGCCGTGCTCTCCGATCTCGCACGCGGGCTGCACGGCCTCGGCTTTCTCCCCCCGCAGCTCGCGCGGTTCGTCGCCGACCCGGTCGCCTGGGAGGAGCACGCGACCGAGCGCCTCGGCGCGCTGGCGACGCGGCTCGGACCCGGCTCGGAGCGCGTCCTCTGGCGCGTCGCCGCCGACCTCCTGGAGCACGACGTCTCCCTTCATGCCGAGGTCGCCCCCGTGCTCGCCACGCTGGTCACCATGGCGCGGGCCCGAGGCGCGCCGACATCGAACGAGCTGTCGGAGCTGATCGTCCAGGAGCTCCTCGAGGCGCCGCCCCACGCCGCCGCTTCGCTGCCACGCACCTACGCGCTACTGCGCGACGCGGTCAGACTTCGCGGATGACCTCGCCTTCGACGGCCCACGATTGGCGCCGAGGCGCGCCTCACGCTGGTTCTCTGGTTGCTCAGCTCCCGAGGGAGTTCGGATCGCGCCACGCGCGCTCGAAGGGCAGGCGCCACGCGTTGGGTGCCACCAGCTGGTGGATCGACTTCGGACCCCACGAGTCGGGCGGGTAGAGCCGCACCGGGGGCGGGTTGTCGAGGAGCGGCTGGGAGACCTCCCATAGCCGCTCGATGCCCTCGGCGGTCGTGAACAGCGTGTGATCGCCGCGCATGGCGTCGAGGATCAGGCGCTCATAAGCCTCCAGCACCTCGCCGATGAGCCCGGTGTCGTGCATGGCGAACTGCAGGCTCAGCTTGTCGAGGCGCATGCCCGGCCCCGGCCGCTTGCCATAGAAGGAGAGCGACATCTTCGACGCGTCGGCCAGATCGAAGGTGAGGTGGTCGGGGCCCTGGGCGCCGACGCCGGAGCCCGCGGGGAACATGCTCTTGGGCGGCTCCCGAAAGGCGATCGAGATGATGCGCTGGCCCTCGGCCATCCTCTTGCCGGTGCGGAGGAAGAACGGCACGCCAGCCCAGCGCCAGTTGTCGATCGCGACCTTCAGCGCGATGAGGGTCTCGGTGTCCGACTCCGGGTCGACGCCCTCCTCGCTCCGGTACCCGGCGTACTGCCCTCGCACCACGTTTGCAGGCTCGATGGGGAGCATGCTGCGGAAGACCTTGTTCTTCTCCTCGCTGATGGGGGCGGGCTCGAGCGCAGTCGGCGGCTCCATCGCCATGAAGGCGAGGATCTGGAAGAGGTGGGTCACGACCATGTCGCGGAACGCACCGGTGGACTCGTAGAAGCCGGCGCGGTTGCCGAGGCCCAACGTCTCCGGGACGTCGATCTGGACGTGGTCGATGAAGTTCCTGTTCCAGATGGGCTCGAACAGGCCGTTGGCGAAGCGGAACGCGAGGATGTTCTGCGCCGGCTCCTTCCCCAGGAAGTGATCGATGCGGAAGATTTGCTCCTCGGAAAAAGTCGCATGGAGCCTCGCGTTGAGCGAGCGCGCGGTCGCCAGATCGGTGCCGAAGGGCTTCTCCATGACGATGCGCGAGCGCTCGACCAGTCCGGCCTCGCGCAAGAGGGCGACCGAGGACAGCGCGGCCTTGGGCGGGACGCTCAGGTAGTGGAGGCGTCGCCCCTCGCCGCCGAGGCTCTGCTCGGCGCGGGCGACCGCCTCGGCCAGGGCGCCGGGGCCCGCCGACAGGGGGACGTAGTCGAGGCCCTCGGCGAACCCGGCCCAGTCGCTCTCCGGCGACTTGCGGGTCCCGAATTTGTCGAGCGCCCCGCGCGCGAAGGTGCGAAACGCCTCGCGGTCCATCTCCTCCAGCGAGACGGCGACCACGCGGCAGGCGGGGATGAACCCGGCGCTGGTCAGGTGGAACAGTCCTGGCAGCAGCTTGCGCTGCGCCAGGTCCCCCGTCGCCCCGACGAGGACGACCACCTGCGGGTGCTTGGGACCCACGCCCGGCGGGACTCGCTTGTTGGTGCCCATCGTGCGCGAGGAGAGCACACCTTGCCGTCGCTTCGCCCAGCGAGCGTGCGTCAGAGCCCGCGCGCTGCCTCGGGGCGGAGGCGGATGCGGCCGGCCAGGGCGGCGTCGATGGTGGCGACGATGCGAGACGCGTCTCGCGGCAGATGGCCGGCCAAGGGGAGGTGGTTCGAAGCGTGGTTGGTGCGGAAGACCGCATCGGTCGGCCTCGCGTGCTCGACCATGACCCGCAGCTCGCGCAGCAGGTCCGGCACCTCGGGCACGGCGAACCGCCCCTTGGCCGACAGCTTCGCGAGCGGGGTGCCCGGCACCACGGTCACGGTGAGCGCCGAGAAGAACGCGGGGTCCATCGCAGTCACCAGCTCTCCGGTCGCCATGGCGTGCGCCTCCCACCGATCGCCTGCGATGCCGAGGAGCGCTATCACGCTGGTCTGCATCCCCGCTGCGTGTGCGCGGCGCGCGGCCTCCACGTGCGCAGCGGCGTCGTCGCCCTTGGCGATCGACCTCAGCGTGGCGTCGTCGCCCGACTCGGGGCCGACGTAGAGGAGCGACAGGCCGCCAGCCCGCAGCGTCTCCAGCTCGGCGTCCGTCTTCTCCACGACGTTGCGCGCCATCGCGTAGCAGGAGACCCGGCGGAGATTCGGAAACGAGGAGCGCGCACGCGCCAGGAGGGGAAGCCAGTGATCCATCGGGAGCACCAGCGCGTCGCCGTCCGCCACGAAGAGCTTCTCCACGTGGGGACCGACCCGGCGCGCCGCCTCGTCGAGGTCCTCCAGCACATCGGCGAGCTCGCGGACCCGGAACGTCTTGTCCCGGTACATGTCGCAGTAAGTGCAGTGGTTCCACGAGCAGCCGATCGTGGCCTGCACGATGAGCGAGTCCGCCTCCGACGGCGGGCGATAGAGCTTTCCTTCGTAACGCACGGCGCAGGGAGCGTAGCGCGTCGCAGAGGTGCCAGGCGCGGTGACCCTCGCGGGAGCGCGGGTGCGTTCGCGCCGCTCGTCGTCATTGCGTCGGGCGTGCCGCGGGGCCAGTTCTCTCCCGTGATCCAGATCTTCGGGACCGCGAAGTGCAAGGGGACGCGCGAAGCACAGCGCTTCTTCGCCGACCGGAAGGTCGCGGTGCAGATGGTCGACGTGCGGGAGAAGAACCTCTCCCGGGGCGAGCTGGCCAGCGTCGCGCGCGCGGTGGGCGGCGTGCGCGCCGTGTACGATGAGGGGTCGCCGCGGGTGAAGGAGCGCGGCCTGCAGCACCTGGCGCCCGACGACGCGCGCATCACCGAGCTGCTGGAGGGCGACCCGCTGCTGCTGCGCACACCCATCGTGCGGGACGGACGCGAGGCCACGGTGGGCTCCGTCCCCGCGGTCTGGAAGACCTTCGCGGAGCGCGCGAAGAAGTGAGGCCCATGTTCTCGCGCGCGCTCCTCCTCCCTCTCCTGTTCCTCCTCGCGTCGCCGCTCGGCGGCTGCGGCGATGGTGCGCCGACGCCCAAGCACCGTGAGCGCGATCCGGGGCGCGACGCGCAGTGCGCCCAGGCCGGGCTGCCGGCGGCGTTCTTCTATCCGGCCGAGAACCGCACCGAGTACCGCCCCGACGATCCGGTGAAGGACGGCTGTGTGCTGCTGGTCGCCGACCACCTGTTCTGCTGCCCCGCCGCGACGCGGCCGACGGACCGCTGACGGGAAGCATGGGCCCGGCGGTCACCTGAGGATCGGCGGCGCCACCGACGATCCTCGCTCCGCGAGCACGACGTAGCGCTCGCCGGCCGGGCCGGCCCATGCGGCGACCTCCACGAGCCGGCTCCGGTCGAGGTGAACGAAGACGTCCGCCTCCGGCGCTGACGGGACCTCGGTCAGGTAGACGCGGGTCGCACGGGGCAGCGCCTCCTCGAACAGCTGGCGGCCCCCGATGACGAAGGGCAGGGGGTCGCGCTGCCGCGCCACCTTCAGCGCCTCTTCGAGCGACGGAACCACCGTCGCACCGTCGAGCGCGCCGACGGTCCGCGACACCACGATGGCGCGCCGTCCCGGCAGGGGGCGGCCCGTCTCGTCCCAGGTGCGCCGGCCCAGGATCACCGCGTGCCCGCGGGTGGCGCGCTCGAAGTGGGCCCGGTCCTCCGGCAGGTCCCAGGGCAGCCCCCCACCCTGGCCCAGCGCCCCGTTCTGGCCCACCGCGAGGATCAGCGCGACACCGTCGCGCGGCGCCGCGTCCGGCGGGGGCGCGGCCACCGCGTCGAAGGCGGCGGCGTACCGCACGGTGCCTCCGCTCCGTGCCGACCCTGCCCGGATCTCGAGGGCCTGGAGCGCATCGCCGCCGCCGTGGCGGACGGTCAGCCCGAACGAGGACGCGGGCCGAAAGCCGAACCGCCGATAGTACGCCGGCTCGCCGAGCACGACGATCAGCTCGTCGCCCGCCGCGCGACGCGCCTCGAGGCCGGCGCGCACCAGCGCGTCTGCGACGCCGCGCTTGCGCCTCGACGGCGCGACGGCCAACGGGCCGAGACCGGTCGCGCGGACCGTCACCCCGTCGATGGTGACCGGGCTGAACGCGACGTGGCCCGCCAGGGCGCCGCCGACGTCCGCCACCAGCGAGGTCCAGAGCTCGCCCCGCGCGCGGAGCGCGTGGACCCGCGCCGCCTCCCCCGCCGTCGGGAACGCAGTGATCAGCAGCGCGTCGATCGCGGCGCGATCGACCTGTACCTCGGAGAGGATGCTCGTGGGAGGGGTCGACGGCTCCGTCACGCCGCGAGGATAGTGGGCCGCGTGCCGAGGGTGCCGCAGCGTGGCTTCCGAGGCGTGCTATTCGTAGGTGTGCGCGACGAACGACAGGGTGTGGTCGATCCCCGACGTCTGACGTTCGACGTCATCTGCGCCGGCGAGGCGCGTCTCGACGTGGACGACGCGGCCGCCATCTCCTGCGCCCCGCCTCGGCTCCGTCTCCGGGCCGGCGGTGGCGCGATCCGCGCCGCGCTGGGCGTCGCCGCGCAGGACGTCCGCGTCGGGCTGGCGACGGTGCTGGAGGACGACGCCACCTGCCGGGCTCTCCTGGCGGACGTCGGGGCCCACTGCGTCGACGTGGGCGGCGTCCAGCTGGCGGTTCGCACCACCGGCCTGCTGCTGGTCCGCGGTGGCGCGCGGCAGGCCGTGGCCGTGGGCGCTGAGCTGACGCCGATGGGAGTGCCCGAGGGCTGGTCGTCGCGCGTGCTGCTCCTCTCGGGCATGTCGCCGTCGGTCGCGCACGGCGCCGCGCTCTGCAAGGCCGCGCGCGCGGCGCGCCGCGCCGGCACCGTCGTCTTCGTCGACGTCGACGTGCGCTGGGACATCTGGCGGGGGCGCGACGCGCGCATGCTACGGACGCTGCTCCGCGAGGCGGACGTGGTCTGGTGCACCGCACAGGACCTGGTCGATCTCGGGATGGATCTGGCGACGCTGCGCACGGCGCTCCGACCGGACGCGGCGCTCGTCTTCAGCGACGGCGTGAGGTCGGTCTCGGCCACCGGCCGCTTCGGCGACGTGGCTCGCCCGCTCCGCGCCCGGCCGCCGGGCAGCCTCTTCGTCGAGCGCGGCGTCTACACCTCCGTGATCGGCGCCGTTCTCGCGCGTGGCCAGCAGGGCGCCGAGGGCGCCGCGGACCTGTGGGCGCGGGCGCTCCAGCGGGCCGACGTGGTCATCGCCGACGCTGCTCGCTGAGGGCCGCTGCTGTCATCGCTGACCGTCAGACATCGCTGACCGTAAGACATCGCTGACCGTCAGACGTCGCGCTCCTTCTCGCGCCCCGCGAGGCCCAGGCGCCGCAAGTGCTCGGGCCGGTGCGTCGCCGATCGCGCGATCTCCGCCCACTCGTCGTACCAGGCGCGCAGCGCGCGCAGCTGGTCGAGCTGCTCGTCGACCGCGGCGCTGCGCGAGAGGGGCGCCAGCTCCTCCGCCGAGCTCGCGATCTCGACCAGCTCGGCGAGGCGCGCGCGCTCCTCGACGGTGATGCCGCGCTTGGCCAGCATCGCCAGCGCCGCGTGATCGTCGCGCCGCGTGGCGCCGCGAGCCGGGCTCTGCTGCAGGGCGTCCAGTCGATCCAGCATCTCGCGGACGGACTCCACCGCGTCCGCCCCGGTCGCGGTGCCGATGCCGTCGAGGACGAACCGCGCCTGCGCCGGGTAGCGATGCTCCAGCGTCGCGCGCACGACGGCGAAGCCGGTCTCGTCCCAGCCGTCGAGCTCGGCGACCGCGCGCTCGACCTCCTCCGCCAGGTGGGGCGTCCGCGTGTCGTCGAGGAAGCCCACGCAGGCGCGCAGCAGCTCCCACCCCTCGCGCTGGTCGGCGGCGGTGTAGCCGCGCAGCCCGAGGACGCTCCGGATCTCGACGCTGCTGCCAATCGCCTGCATCAGCTGCACCGCGCGCGCAGGCGTCGCCTCCAGGGTGACGCGTGCGAGCTGGAGGTCCTTCGCCCGGTCTTCACTCATCGCTAGCTCCGTTCGTCGCGCTCACGAGACGCCAGGGTGCCGCGCGAGGACCACGGCGGCCGCCCGACCCGCCACGTCTGCGGACAGGCCGAAGCATTCCCCCAGCAACGCGGTGAGCCCGGCGTCGTCGCGCGCGTCCACCACGTTGCGCATGCTCATGGCCTTCATCATGAAGCCCTGGTCGTTCGCCATCTGCGTGCGGAAGTGGGTCGTGCTCGCGCGGGCGGTCGCGGCGTCGAGCCCGAGGAGCGTCTCCAGGAGAGCGCTCGCCGCGGAGCCGTCGCCGTCCATGCTGGCCATCGCGAAGTCGCGGAAGGTCGGGGTCGCCATGGCACTTGTCTTACCTCAGGACGCCGCCCGGCATGTCCGACTTTCCGGCGCCGGCTCGGGCCGCCGCTGCGTCAGCCGGGGCCCCCGACGGGCCAACGGGATTCCCGCTTTGGTTCGGCTACCGCCTCGTCCTCGCTGCCCTTGCCGCGCAGCCGGGAGACGAAGCCCTCGACCTTCGAGACCAGCTCACCGATCGCCTCGCGCGACTCGTCCTTCAGGTCGTTCGCAGAGCGCTGCAGCTCGTCGATGCGCGGCTCCAGCTTCTCGTCCCACTCCTGCTTCGCGTCCATGGTGGCGAGGTGGAGGTGCAGCTTCGCCTCGTCGCGCAACGTCGCCAGTGTGGCGAGGCCGCTCACCACTTCCCTCTTCATGTCATCGGTCAGCTCGCGGGCATTCTTCATGTCATTCACTTTCCGTGAGGGTTCGCCGGTGCGCCTATGCACCAACGATGCCGTGGAGATCTGCCCGCCTCGAGGGGCGCGCCCGCTACGAGCGTCCGCAACACCCTTCGCGTAGGGTGTCGGCATGGGCTACCAGGACATCCAGAAGTTCCTCGACAAGCAGCACGACGACAGCGCAACTGCGGTCGAGGATGCGACACGGAAGGAGACCGCCCTGAAGGCCGCCCTGGTGGCTCGCGGCTGGCCGGAGGGCAACGTCACCTTCGGCCCGTGGACGCGGGTCGGCGACAAGATGTACGGGACCGTCGACCTCGCGTGGCAGGGCGAGGTGCACGCCGCGCCGCCCGACCACCTCGCCCTCGATCTCCGCCTCACGATGGGCGGTGAGACGACCTGGGTGAACCCCAAGGACGGGGCTCCCTTCATCCACACCAACCCGCGCACGGTGGAAGACGTGATCGCCGAATGGCTCGAGGGCCACGTCAAGACGCACATCCGCCTGCGCTTCGCCGGCAGCCGCTGAGTCAGCAGAGCCACCCTCGGCGCGTCAGTCCGGCTCGACCACGGTGCTGCTGTCGAGGTTGACCGCGGTTTGCGCCATGGGCCGCCCCTGGATGGAGGCGCCGGTCTGCAGGGTGATGGCCTTCTCCGACAGGATGATCCCCTCGGCGTGAGCCTCGGTGCCGAGGATCACGTTCCCGGCGACCTGCCAGACGATGTGGCGCGCCAGCGCCCCGCCCTGGAGGATCATCGCGGTGGCGGTGCTCATCTCCAGGTCGCCGGTGATCTGGAAGATCCAGATCGCGTCCTCGTCACCGACCAGGGCGACGTCTTCCGGGATGGTGACGGTCGAGTTCCAGCGATACAGGCCGGGCGCGAGCGAGAGCCCGCCGATGGCGCCGCCGCTACCGATGTCGAGGTACGCCGGCGTGGGCCGCCCCGCGGCGTCGGTGTAGGCCGCTTCCATCGCACCCACGGCGGTGGTGAGGGCGTCGGGCGTGGGGGCGTCGTTGTCGGCCGCGAAGATGAGGCCGTCGACCTGGTCCGAGGTCCAGTAGGTCCCGACCCTCGTCATCGAGAACTCGGTGATGTAGCTCGCCGCTGCGGGGCTGAGGCCCATGTCGCCGGTCACGGCCGACGTCGGCGAGTTGGTGATGGTCGACTTGGCGAGGATCACATAGTCGCCGGCGGCGCCGAGCTGCACCGGTTCAAGGGACGCTGCACCGCCTCCGGTGCTCGACGCGTCGCCGCCGGAGCCGCTGGCGTCGCCGCCCGTCCCCGCGCCCGAGCCGCCGTCCCCGGCGCCGGACGAGCTCGAGCTCGTCGTCACCGGACCGCCGTTGCTGCTCGACCCAACGCTGCCGGTGCCGCTCGCGCTGCCGGTGCCGCTCGCGCCGCCAGTGCCGCTCGCCCCGCCGGTGGCGCTTCCGGATCCTCCGTCGTCGTCGGAGCAGGCGACCAGCACGAGAGGGAGCAGGAGCGCGAGACGGGCGACGTCACGGAGCGAAGAAGAAGCGGATCGAAGCATGAGACCTCCAGAAGCGATGGCGACCTCCACCAGCGGCGGAGGCCGCTGGCGAGGAAACAGGGGCCCTGCATCGCGCAGTGCTGCGAACGGAAGTCCGCAGCGGTCACGAGCGCCGAGCGCCAATCGCTGAATGTAGGGCTCGCTTTGATCGCCGCAAGGCGACGCTCGCGATCACATCCGCAAGTTGCCGGTCAGGAGGAGCACCACCATCACGAGGAGGATCAGCCCGAGGGGGGACCAGCCGACGGCGCCGTAGCGAGAGTGCCCCCAGCCACCTCCGGCGAGAGCCAGCACCACGACGACGATGAGAACGATCATCAGCATGGCGGCACCTTTCGCAAGGAGCGGGCCGCGGCGCGATCTGGGCCCGGAACCAGGGAGCCCTGCATTTACCGCGGCGCCGGGCTTGATCGCGGCGGCAGGCGCGCAGCAGGCGCGCCACACCGCGCGCCAACTGGGTCGCACAAGTCAGCCGTCGGCGGTGATCTTCTCGACCAGCTCGGCGAGGACCTGGGGCGCCTTGTCGTTGTCGATCTGACACGTGCCAGCCGCCGCGTGCCCGCCGCCCTCGTACGTCAGCATGAGCTCACCGACATTCGTCTTGCTGCCGCGGTCCAGGATCGACTTCCCGGTCGCGAAGACGGTGTTCTGCTTCTTCAGCCCCCACAGGCAGTGGATCGAGATGTTGGTCTCCGGGTAGAGGGCGTAGATCATGAACCGGTTGGTGGGCCAGATCGTCTCCTCGTTGCGGAGGTCGAGCACGACCAGGTTCCGGTGCACGGTCGCGCAGCGCTTGATCTGCTCGATCGCCTTGGGCTCGTGCTCCCGGTAGAGGGCGACGCGCTCCTGCACGTCCGGCAGCTGCAGGATCTCGTCGATGCTCTTGGTGAGGCAGGCGTCGATGAGCTCCATCATGAGCTGGTAGTTGGAGATGCGGAACTCGCGGAAGCGGCCGAGGCCGGTGCGCGGGTCCATGAGGTAGTTGAGGAGGACCCAGCCGCCGGGGGAGAGGATCTCGTCCTTGCTGAAGCGCGCCGCGTCGGCCTTGTCGACCGCCTCCATCATCTCGACGCTGATGGGCTCGAACCTCGAAAGGCCGCCGTAGTGGTCGTAGACGACGCGCGCCGCCGACTCCGCCTTGGGGTCGATGATGTGGTTCGCCGGCTTGTTCTTCACCCGCAGCGTCTCGCTGAGGTGATGGTCGAAGGCGAGGTGCACGCCCTCGACGTAGGGGACGTTGGTCGTGATGTCGCGGCTCGTGATCTCGACCTTCTTGTCCTGCATGTCCTTGGGGTGGACGAACTTGATGTCGTCGAGGATCCCCAGGTGCTTGAGCAGGACGGCGCATACGAGGCCGTCGAAGTCGCTTCGTGTCACCAGCCGGTATCGTTCGGTCATGCGTGCGCCCTCGGCACCGACGGTACCACCGGCGCCGCGCGGCGGGCGTTTCACCGTGGCGAGGTGGTGTCTCCCGGCTCGGGCTGGAAGCTCCAGAACCGCCTGCCGTCGGC
>JBKJLX010000451.1:0-16064 GCA_046596645.1 Polyangiaceae bacterium | reverse complement strand
GAGGCCTGGGCCAAGGCGTCGAACGCCTTCGCGCTGGCCGAGGTCGAGGCGCGGGACGACGTGCCGGGCTCCGTGCGCAAGGCGGCCAAGCGCGCGCTGCACACGCTGCGCGCGAAGGGCGTCACCATCCCCGAGCGCCGCGCCGCGACGCCGGCCCCGCGCGCCGCCGAGGCGGACGTGTGGGAGGCGACGTTCCTGCCCCCCGACGGTCGCGGGACCATCGCTTTCACCATCGCCAAGAAGCAGCCCGACGGTCGGCTCCACGTGGCCGAGGTCATCGCGCGGGAGACCCAGGGCATCGCCCAGGCGGCCACCGCTTGGCTGAGCCGTACCCAGCTTCGCGAGGGGCACCAGCGCGCCAGCGCGCGCGCCGGCATCTCGCCAGTGTCGGTCCCGGTCGAGTGGGCGCGCCTGCGCATCGCGGAGGCGAAGAAGCTCAACGCGACCTCGGGCGCGCTGCTGCCCCTCGGCCTCGGTGGCTGCAGCGATCTCATCGAGCCGGCGCCGAAGGAGGCCGCTCACCCGCTGGCCTCGCTCGAGGCGGGCCTCGCCGACGACGCGCTCACGGCCGGTGCGGCGGTCCACAACGAGCCTGAGTTCCGCGGCTGGCTCCCCGACGCGCGCGCGGTCGACGACATGCTGCGCAAGCTCGGCGAGTCGCTGGGGCCCGACGGCGCCAAGGAGCCGGAGAAGGTCTCCAAGGGGCTGGAGGAGCAGGTGCGCGACGCCACCGATCGCTACTTCACGCCGGAGGTCCGCACCACCATCGCGCGCCGCCTGCGCGACGCGGCGGTCAGCGTCCGCGTGCGCCTCGGCGAGGAGCGCGCCGCCGAGGTGCTGGCGACAGCCCGCGCCATCGAGAAGGCGGGGCTCATCACGTCCCCGCCCCGCGACGTGCCGTTCCTGGTCGCGTTCTTCCAGAAGGCCGTGGCGATGCTCCTCCAGCAGGGCAACGGCTCGCTCCGCATCCCCATGGCCGGCCCGGCCGGCATCCCCGCCAGCCCCTGAGCCAGCCCGTGAGCCGGCCCGTGAGGGCGGGGGCGCCGCGCCTGCGCGGGCACGACAACCCATGAAAGAGGCCCCGAGCCAGCCGGCTCGGGGCCTTCTTCACGCGAAAGGTGGGAGCCGCAGCTCCCACGGGCTCACCCGCCGGAGGCGGCGATCGACCCGCTGTTGGCGGTCACGTCGACGTGTGCGCCCAGTCCCTCGCCCATGGTGAAGCTGATGCCGCCCTCATTCTCGGCCTTGTCGCCGGGGACGCCGCTGTCGGCGATCTCCTGCGAAGCGACCAGGGTGAGCGTGCCGTCGGCATCGCTGGGGACGGCGAGGCCGATGTCGCCGAGGTCCGCGTAGACCGAGCCGTCCCCGTCGCTCGCCCACTCGGAGACGGAGACGGTGACGTCGCCGTTGCCGCCGTACACCTCGAGCGGCCCGCGCGCACCGTACAGATCGATGCCGCCGTTGTCGGTGACCACCTTGGTCGACGACGGGGCGGAGCCCTGAAGGTTCGCCTCGACGCTGCCGTTGTTGCTGGAGATCTCGAACGCGCCGTCGAACGAGGCGGGCACCGTCACGACCACGTGCGCGCCGAGGAAGGAGCTGGCGCCGTCGCGGGTGGCGACGCGGATCTGCACCGGGTCGCCGCCGGTGATCTCGAGCACCAGCTTGTCGGCGAGCTCGGCCACGGCGGCGTCCTCCCCCTCCTGGCTGTCCTCGCCGGCGGTGAAGGGCTTGAAGGTGACCTCGATGTCGTCCCCGCTGCCGACGCCGACGTCGATCTGACCGTTCACGTTGACGATCTGGACGCCCTGCCCCGAGGCGTACGCGACCGACTGGCTGCTCTCGTTGCCGGTGTACCCGTGGGGCGTCTCGAACGAGGTGCAGTTGTCCTGCCCATTGTCGCACTCCCCGATGATGCAGCCCGTGGACGACACGGTCAGCCCGGCGACGGCGGCGGCGAGCAGGGTGAAGGGGGAGCAAGCGACGAAAGAGCGCTTCATGGCGGGGGATTCCTGGGTGGAGAGAGTGGTCGGGTCGATGGTACGGCGCGGACTGGCTGCAACTTCCCGGCGCGGGGGCGGAGGGCCGCGTCGCGGCGGGGGAACGTGTCGTTGGACGTGCGGCGGCGGCACGTCATCCAGCGGCGGCGGTTTCCCGAAGGATCAGCGCGGCGTGCGCCGCCTGGAGGCACCGCGTGACCGGCCCCGGGACGGGTGCAGGCCGAGGGGTGCCGTCGACCGCGGCCACCGGCACGATGCCCCGGACCGAAGATGTGAGGAACACCTCCCGTGCCGCCGTCAGCTCGGCGGCGGTCAGCGCCCGCTCCGCGGTCGCGATGCCCTCCCTGGCCGCGAGGTCGAGCACGAGCCGCCGCGTGATGCCGGGGAGCAGCGCACCCTCCTCGGGCGTGAGCAACACGGGCTTTCCTTCGTCAGCGGTCATCACGGCGAAGACGTTGGCCGCCGTGGCCTCGACGACCCGACCCGCGGGGTCGACGATGACCGCATCGTCGTCGCCGTGGGCGCGCGCCGAGCGGTGGGCGACCACCGCGTCGAGATAGGCACCGACCTTGGCTGCCGGAACCAGGTCCGCCGCGCGGCGCGTCACCACCAGGCGGACGGACACCGGCGCCGCCGGTCGCGCAGTTGCCGTGAGTGGCTCGACGAAGATCACGCGACGCGGCGCGGTGGCGGCGGTGGGGTCGATCCCCAGCGGTCCCTCGCCGCGCGACAGCGTCACGCGGACGACCGCGTCGCGCTCGCCAGAGGCCGCGAACGCCTCGGCCACCTCCGCCGCGAGCACGTCGGGTCCGACGGGCAGCGCGATCCCGACCAGCGCCGCGGACCGGGCGAGCCGATCGAGGTGGGCGGCCAGCCGGAAGGGGCGCCCTCCGTGGGTGCGGAGCGTCTCGAAGACGGTGTCGCCGTACAGGAAACCCCGATCGTAGACCGACACCACGGCGCGATCGCGGGGGACGATCGCGCCGTCGATGGAGACGATCGCGGGCAACTGGCCTCGGCCGCGCGTCAGACCGGCGGCGGCCGGCTGTGGACGGGCTTCAGCTTGCCGAGGAGCTCGCGCGCGCGCTCCAGGTTCTTGTCGTTGTCGAGGGCGCGCTCGAGCATCTGCACGGCCTTCTTGTCGTCGCCCTGCCGGTGGCTCACGTCGCCGAGATAGTAGAAGACCTCGGCCTTGGAGATGGGCGACGTCGCATCCAGCTTCTGCAGGAGGAGCGCGAGGAAGGTCTTCGAGGCGCGATCGACGTAGTCGCTCTTGCCCTTGGGGTCCTCCGTCGCATCCGCCAGCTCGAGGGCGAGGACGCCCAGGTCGCGCAGCACCGCGATCGATCCCGGGTCGATCTTGAAGGCCACGTCGAGCTCGGCCAGCGCCTTTTCACGATCGGCGTCGGCGAGGCGCGCCTTGGCGATGCGGTGGTGGATGAGCGCGAGGTCCTTGGAGCGACGACCGCCGTAGGATTCGACGATCTTCTGCAGCACCTCGACCGCCTCCTTGCCGCGGCCCGACGCGCTGTAGGCGTCGCACAGGGCGAGCAGGAGGTCGCGGTCCTGGGGCGCCAGCTCGCTGGCCTCGGCGAGGAGCTTGGCCGCGCCGCCCGCGTCCTTGCGCTTGCCCTGGTGGATGTCGGCCGCGGCGCGCAGGAGACGCACCTTGGCGGCCACGTCCTCCGCCGCCCGCGCGTCCTCCGCCGTGAAGTCGGCGAGCTCGCTCCACGCCTGCTGCTTCTCGTAGACGGTGCGCAGCCGGTCGCGGACGTCGGCCGCGCTGCGCCGCACCTCGAGGCCGCGCTCCAGCGCGCGCCGCTGACCTGCGAGGCCCTCGGTCGCCGCCCCCTCGCCGTCGCCGTCGGCGATGGCGGCGAAGACGTCGGCGAGGCGAAGCGCCAGCGCCACGGCGTCGTCGCCCGAGGCACGCTCCAGTAGGCGCTCCAGCACCTTGGCCGCCTCGGCCCGCTCGCCGCGCCCCTCGTGGAGCCGCGCCAGCGCGAGGAGAGCCCCCTCGTGCGCGGGTTCGCGCTCCAGGATGGCGCGGTAGGTCTCGATCGCCTTGTCGACGCTGCCCAGGCGCGTCTCCTGGACCTCGCCCAGACGGACCCTGAACTTCAGCTCGGCGGCGGCGTCACCGCGCCCAGAGGCCAGCTCGATCTGGCGTGCCAGCAGCTCGGCCAGGTCATCGTCGCGGCCGGTCTTCTCCAGCATCTTCGACAGGTGGAGGCTGGCGTCCTCGTGGGAGGCCTCCTCCTCGAGCACGGCGCGCAGGAGATCGATCGCCTGCGAATCGGAGCCGATCGAGTCGGAGATCCGCGCCGCGTCGACGCGCAGCGCCGATCGGGCGGACGGGCTGTCGGCGAGCTCGACCAGCCGCTCCAGCAGCTTGAGGAGGTCGGTCGAGCGCCCGGTCTTCTCGTAGAGCTCGCGCAGCGCGCGCGCGGCCCGCTCGTCGCTCGGCTGGTCCTCGAAGATCTGCTCGTAGAGCCCGATGGACGCCGGCGCGTCGTCGAGTCGCTCGCGCGCCACCTCGGCGGCGCGGTGCCGCAGCCGCCGCACCTCCTCGCCGTCCACCTCTATCTCGGCGCGACGGGTGAGGAGCTTGAGCACCTCGGCGTGATCGCCCGCGGTGTCGCGGACCGCGGTCAGCTCGGCGAGCGCCCAGGCGTCCGACTCGTCGACCGCCAGCATCTCGCGGAGGACCTCCTCGGCGATCGCGGCGTCGGCGAGCGGCCCCTGCGCGAGCGCCTTGGCCTCGCGCCGGAGATCCGACGCGCCCTGGGGGCCCTCGAGCTTGGCGAGAGTGCGCAGCGACGCGACGAGATCGCGCTCGCGGCCCGACGCCCGCTGCAGCTCGACGACGGCGCGGAGCACCACGTCGTTGTCCGGCGAGAGCGCGAGCGCCTCACGGTACGAGGCCTCGGCGCCCGCAGGGTCGGAGGCCTTGTCGCGGCGCCAATCGGCAGCGCGGATCCAGAGCTCGCGCGCCGCCTCCGGCGGAAGATCCGCGCCCTTGCTGCGGACCGCGGCCTCGAGCGCCGCGGCAACGGCGGCGAACCCGCCGCCGCTGCTCTCGGCCCCTTCGCCCGTCGGGACCATCGGCGCGAGCCGCTCGGCGACCGCGAGCACCTCGGTGTCGGTGGGGTCCTCGGCGATCGCCTCCAGCACCGCAGCCAGCGCGGCCTTGGAGTCCTGGCTCTGCTCCTCCAGGACCTTGGCGAGCTCCAGCCGGGCGCGCAGGCGCTCCACCCCGGCGGGGGCGTGGTCGACCTTGCGCCGGTAGATGCGCGCCAGCGCGTCGTGGTCCTTCTGCTGGCGGTAGACCGCCTCCAGCGCCTCCGCCGCGTCATCGAACAGCGCGCCGATGGCGAGAAGACCCTCCAGCGAGGCGCGCGACGCGGCGTGCGCCGGATCGCGCTCGAGCGCCTGGCGCAGGGTGGCAAGGCCGGCGGGCGGGTCCTTGAACTGCTCGATTTGCAGCATCGCCCGGCGGTGCAGCAGGTCGGCCTTGGCGTCGTCGGTGGCGACCGCCACCCGCCGCTCGATCACGTCGGCCAGCGCCTCGTGCTGGTCTAGCTTGGCGTAGAGGCGATCGAGCGCCTCCAGGAGATCGGGGGCGTCGCCCGCCTGCTCGACCGCCTTGGCGTAGGCGCCCGCGGCGCGCGCGGGGTCCGCCAGCTTGTCCTCGGCGATCTTCCCGTGGCGAACGTGCAGGTCGCGCGCGACCGCCGCATCGAGGGTCGAGCCGGCGCGGGTCTGAAGGACGTCGGCGTACCGCCCGAAGTCTCCGGCCTTGTCAGACACCGCCACGACGTCCTCGTGCAGGGTCGGATCGTCCGGCGTCTCCTCGAGCGCGCGGAGCAGCGCGCCCAGCGCGTCGCCCGGGCGCGACAGCTCGCGGTCGAGCACGGTCGCCATGGTGCGCAGCGCCTTTGCGCGGTCAGTGGGATCGGTCAGCGACGAGAGGCGCAGCTCGAGCAGCGCGACCCGGTCCTCGTGGCGGTTCTCGGACGTCACGACGGGCAGCAGCACGTCGGTGGCGTCGAGCCGCAGCTCCTCCCGCTCCTCGGCGATCTTGCGGAGAGCGTCCGCCGCGCGGCGATCGGTGGGGTCCTCCGCCAGCACCAGGCGGTACTGCTCGAGAGCGCTCGCCGGATCTTCCAGCCGCGACGCGTGCAGCTCGCCGAGCGCGACCCGCAGGTCGACCCGGCGCGTCTTGTCCTCGGCGCCCGCGGCCTGGAGGCGCAAGTTTTCGAGGAGATCGTCCCACATCGACTCGGCGCGGTAGAGCGACTCCAGCCGCGCCAGGACGGTGGCGTCACCCGGCCGGGCCTCGAGCGCGGACTGCAGGCTGGCGATCGCGTCGCGCCGGCGATCCAGCTTCTCCAGGCGGTCGGCGGACCGGATCGGGAGCTCGTACTTGAGCGGCCCCTCCTCCTCGGTCGCGAGCTCGATGCGGCGCGCGTACAGCTCGACGAGGCGCTCGTCGGAGCCTTCCTTCCGCTCCTCGAGGAGCGCGATCAGAGAGTCGACCGAGTCGGCATGGTCGGCATCGAGCTCGAGCGCACGCTCCCAGGAGACGACCGCCCCCGGCTCGTCGTCGAGCATATCGAGGCGTGTGCCCGCGATGCGCCGGTGCAGCTCGGCGGCGTCGAGATCGGAGGCCATCTCCGCGCGGCGGCCGAGCGCCTCGACGACGACCGCCCAGTCGCCGAGCAGGACGCCCAGCGTGTCCAGCCGCTCCAGGGGTCCGATGTCGGTCGGGTCGAGCTGGGAGAGCCGCCGCGCCGCGGCGAGCGCGCCGCGCGGGTCGTCCAGCTTCGCGTCGTGGATCCGCACCAGGATGCCGAGGAGCTCGCGCTTCACCAGCTCGTCGGAAGTAGCCTCGACCGCAGAGGCCAGGCTCTCCGCGAAGTGCGGCCACCCGGCGGTGGAGCCGGCGCCGCGAACGCGGGGGGCGAGCCGCTCGAGCTGCGTGCGCACCTCACCGTCCTCAGGATCGAGGGTGAACGCGGTGCGTAGCGCCTCGAAGGCGCGATCGGGGTCGTTGCCGCGTAGCTCCCACAGCTCCGCCGTCTCGGTGAGGACGGCGACCTTGTCCTGGGCGCTCTCGGCGAGTCCCAGGCGGTCCTCGTTCAGCTTCACCAGGAGGCGCCAGTCGTCAGCGCGCTCGTAGAGCGGACGCAGGATCTCCACGATCTGCGCCTTGAGGTCGGAGTCGCGCGACATCGCCTCCAGATCGGCGATGGCCTCGTTGTGCGTCGGCAGCTCACCGACGATGATCTCGAGCTGGCCGACGGCGGCCGCCTTGTCCTCGAGCCGGTCGCGGAGGAGGCGGGCCAGCTTGAGTCGGTGCACCGCGGCCGCCTCCGACGTGCTCTCCAGACCGGCTCGTCGCTCGAGCAGGTCGGCGAGATCGCGCCAGCGCGACAGCTCGGAGAACAGCGTCTCCAGGCGATCGAGCGCGCCCCGGTCCGACTCCTCGACGTCGAGGGCGGCGCGCAGGGTCTCGACCGCCTCGTCCTTGCGACCGAGCTCGTTGCGCTCGAGATCGGCGATGACGAGCAGGGCCGCGACGCGATCCTTGCCCTCGCGATCCTCCACCGCTGCACGGTGGAGCGTCGCGCGCTCCTCGTGCCGCTTCTCCTGAGTGAGCAAGGCGTCGATGCGGTCGAAAAGCTCGCGCGACTCGGGCTCGAACGCAAAGGCGCGCCGGTACCAGAGGAGCGCGGAGTCCACCTCGCCGTGCTGAGCGAAGATCTCGCCGGTGCGCCGCGACAGCTTGGCGGTCGACGGGTCGTCGGAGTCGACGGGGGTCAGCTCGCCGGCGTAGATGGCGGCCAGCCGCTTCTCGGCGCCGGCGACGCGCGCCAGGCGCTCCAGCTCCGACCAGGTCGCCTCGTCCGCGATGTCCTCGTGGAGGAGCAGCGCCACCGTCTCCAGCGCGGCCGCGTAGTCCTCGCGCTGCTCCTCGTGCAGCTTGGCCAGCCGCTCCAGCAGCAAGCGGCGCTCGGTCGGGTCCTCGCTCGCCTCCAGCCGGGCGGAGAGCGCCTTCTGCACCAGCGACCAGTCGGCGCGCTGCAGGTAGACGTGCTCGAGCATGCCGGCAGCGCGGGCGCGCCGCCCCTTGGCCTCGACCCCGGCGCCCTCCTCGCCGAGGTAGCGCTCGACCTCGGCGATGGCACCGGGGTGCGTGGGGTCGGCCTTGAGGGCCTCCTCCAGCTCGTCGAACGCTCGCTCGTGATCGTGGAGATCCTGGTGGGCGATGCGCGCGATCTGCGTGCGCACGTCGGCCGGCTTTCCGCGGCCCGCCTCCAGCTGGCGCTCTGCCAGCGTGATGCGGTCGGTGTGTCGCCCCGAGCCCTGGTAGAGCTTCTCCAGGGCGGCGGTGGCGTCGTCGATCCGCGGGTGCGCCAGGGATGGGGAAGAGTGCGCGCCCTCGCTCGTCTCCAGCGCGGCCTCGAGGATGGCCTCGTAGGTCTCGGTGGCACCGGTGGTGTCCGCCAGCGGGCCAGCCTGGAGCTCGGCCTGGCGGAAGAGGATGGCGATCTTGTCGGCGGGGCTCTCCGCGGCGTCGGCGCGGCGAACCAGGATATCGAGCAGGTCCTTGCTGCGGTCGGCCTTGGCGTAGAGCCGATCGAGCGCGGTGAGCGCGCTCGGCTCGTCGGCGCGCGCGTCGAGCGCCTTGGCGTAGAAGGAGATCGCCAGCTCGTCGTCGTCCAGCATCTTCGAGGCGAGGTCGCCGATGCGCAGGAGCAGCCGCAGCTGCACCTCACCATCGAGCACCTCGGGCGCGATGGCCTGGTAGAGATCGACCGCCGCCCGCCACTTGCCGGTGACGGTGGCCAGGCGCTCCACGGTGTCGACCCAGGCGCCGATCGACGCCTCGCCCACGGCCTCCCTGGCGCCGCGCCGAGCGATCTCGAAGGCCCGATCGGGATCGTTCTTCGAGCCCTCGGCCGTCGCCCGAGCGCGATCGAGCAGCTCCAGCCGCTCCGCGGGATCGGCCGCGTCCTCGATCTGGATCTCGAGGACGCGCAGCAGGGCGTCGGCATCGGCGTCCGCCTCGTGCAGGGGCTGCAGCACCTGCGCGACCTCGCGCCGGACCTCCGGGATCTCGAGCATCGCCGCGAGGGCGGAGCGCGCCGCGACCAGCTTGGGATCGAGCGCCAGCGCCTCGCGGTAGGACTCGAGCGCCGAGGCAGGCTCCCCGAGGTGCAGGCGCCTTGCGTCGCCGAGGCGCGCCAGGATCGCCGCGCGGGCGTCGGTGTCGTCGACCAGGGAGAGGTCGACCTCCAGCGTCTCGGCCAGATCGGTCCAGCGCTCGGCGCGCTCGTATAGCTTCGCGAGGGCGCCCAGCGTCGCGCGCTCGGGACCGAAGCCGTCGAGGAGCGCACGCCAGGCGGCGATCGCCTCGCCGGTGTCGCCGATCTTGTCGGCAAGGACCTCGGCCGCCTTGGTCATGGCGCGACGCCGCTGCGCCTCGTCGACCTCGGCGCGCTCGCGAGCGCGCAGCGTCTCCACCAGATCGCGCCACGACTCCTGCTTCTCGTAGAGGCGCTCCAGCGCCGACAGCGCGCGCACGTCGACCGGGTCGTCGACCAGGCGCGCCTTCCACGCCGCCGCCGCGTGCGATGGGTCTTCCAGCGCGGTCTCGTAGAGCTCGCCGGCGCGCTCCTGCAGGCCTCGCCGCTTCTCGACGTCCTCCTCCAGGCTGGCGTGCAGCTCCAGGACCTTCACCAGGTCCTTGGTGCGACCGGAGGCGGCGAGGAGCCGCGCCAGCGCCTCGGCCGCCGGGATGACGATGGTCGGGTCGCCGGGATCGATCTCGGTGACGCGGCGGTAGACCTTCTCCGCACCGTCGACGTCACCCAGTGCGCCCTCGCGCAGGGCGGCCAGCGCCATGAGGATCTCCGCCTGGGTGGCGGGCGAACCGGACTTGTCGGCTGCGGCGCCGAGCACGGCGGCGACCTTCTCGTGCTCTCCGAGCCGTCGCCCGATCTCGAGCAGTCGAGCGCGCGCCGCCGCGTCCTCGGGGTCGAGGGGCACC
Source organism: Polyangiaceae bacterium (assembly GCA_046596645.1). GTDB lineage: Bacteria > Myxococcota_A > Polyangia > Polyangiales > Polyangiaceae > JBKJLX01. The sequence goes on along the minus strand of JBKJLX010000451.1, from coordinate 6,008 downwards.
AGCGCCGACAGCGACGCCAGCGAGCCGGCGTCGTCGTGCAGCCGCTCGTCGCGCAGCTCGGCGATGCGATGGAGGAGCTCGCGCCTCTCCGCGTCGTCCACGGCCAGCTCCCGGCGCACGTCGAGCACGCGCACCAGGTTCCGGACCTGGTCCCGCGCCAGGTAGACCTCTTCCAGGATCCGCGCCGCACGCCCACGCTGCGACCCCACCTCGAGCAGCCGCTCAGCGAGCTCGCGCGCGTCGTCGTCCTCCACCTTCTGGTGGAGGATCTCCTCGACGTGGCCGATCGCCTGCTCCGGCTTGTGGAGCCGGTCGAGGTAGATGCGCCCCAGGTACAGGCGGATGTCCTGCGCGTCGTCGTCGGTCGCGGAGGTGAGCCGCTGCTCCAGGAGATCGGCCAGGTCCTCCCAGCGCTCCTCGGTCTCGTAGAGCTTCTCCAGCGCGTCGAGCGCGGGGACGTGCGTCGGGTCGACCTCGACGATGGTCTCGTAGTAGCCGATGGCGCGCTTGGTATCGCCGATGACGTCCTCGGCGATGACCGCGACCTCGTGCAGCAGCTCGACCTTGGTGGCATCGTCGGGCGCGCTGGCGGAGGCGCGCTCGTAGAGCTCCTCCAGCTCTCCCCAGCGCTCGGCGCTGGTGAGGATCTGCTTGAGGCGCGCGAAGGCGCGCTGGTTGGTGGGGTCGACCGCCAGCACCCGCTCCAGGTAGGGCATGGCCCCCTCGGGGTCGCCCAGGCTCTCGTCGTGAAGCGCCGCGGCGCGCTCGCCGAGGACCAGCTCCACGTCGGCCGGGATGCGGCGCACGCCCGCCTCCGCTTCACCGCCGGCCGCATGGTCGTCCAAGGCCGTGACGAGGTGGTTGCGGTAGGCCTCCGCCAGATCGGTCGGGCGCCCCGAGCTCTCGGCGAGCACCGACGCGCGCTCCCACAGATCGAGATCGGCCGGGAACTCGTTCAGAGCGCGCAGCACCACGTCGAACGCGGTCCCCGGCGCTCCCAGTCTCTCCTCCTCGACCTGGGCCAGCGTCACGTGCAGCTCGCGACGACGCGCCGGATCGGACTCCGACTCGATGAGCGCGCGGATGGCGACCGACTGACGGCGGCCGTCGCCGACCTCGGCGTACTCCTTTTCCAGCACCTCGGCCGCGCGGGCGCGCGTCTCCGGTCGCTCGAGGAGCCGCTCCAGCACGGCGATCGCCTCCGCGGCGTGCGGCCGCATCTCGAGGACGCGCTGCGCGGACGCCAGCGCATCGCCGGGGCGCGACAGGTGGTCGAGGTAGAGTCCGGCCAGCTCGATCTCGCGGGCGGCGCGGTCGTCCCCCTCGCTGAGATCGCGGTGTCGCTCGATGACGCCGGCGGCGTCGGCGTGGTCGCCGCGAGAGAGGAGCAGGCGAGCGCGAGCCCGCAGCGCGGCGGTGCGCTCGGGCGCGATCTCGAGAACGCGCCGGTAGAGATCGGACGCCCGCTCGGGGTCGCCGAAGACGTCCTCCTCCAGGGCGGCCCAGTCGGCGAGCACGTCGGCGCGCGAACCGCCCTCCACCTGGTCGGCGCGCAGCTGGAACAGCCAGCGCAGGTCGTCCTTGCGGTTGCTCTGCCGGAGCAGGAGGTCGAGGGCGCGGACCGTCTCCACGTCGGACGGGTCCGCCTCCACCAGGTCGCGGTACGAGGCCACCGCCTGGTCGACGCGGTCCAGCTCGCGTGCGTACACGTCGGCGAGCTTGAGCCGGAGGGTCCTCCGCAGGGCCTGGGTGAGGCCCTTCTTCTTCTTGAGGCGCGCCTCCAGCGCGTCGACGAACGGGGACCAGGTGGCGGCGCTGCGCGCTGCGCCCTCCAGCTGCTCGAGCGTCGCGTCGCACGGGTCGAGCTCGTACGCCTTGCGCGCCCACTCGAGCGCCGCGACCTTGTTGACCAGCGGCCCGCCGGTGACCTGGGTCAGCTTGCCGAGGAGCGCGAGGCGACCCTCGTCGTCCTCTGCGGCGGCGAGGAGGGTCTCGTAGAGCGGCGGCAGCCGCGCCCACTTCTCCTCCTTCTCGTAGATGGGGACGAGCTTCCTCGACGCCTCGACGTTCCCCTCCTCGATGGAGAGGATGCGCTCGTACGAGCGCTGCGCGCGCTCGGGCGTGCGCAGCTTCTCCTCGTAGACGCGGGCCGCGCGGAAGCTGATGGCGACCTTCTGCGACGGCTCGGTCGCGCGGTCGGCCGAGCCCGACAGGAAGTCGGCCAGGCCTTCGAAGTCGTTCTGGGACCCGTACAGCGTCTCCAGCGCCTCGAAGTCGCCTGCCGCGACGTGGGCATCGCGCAGGACGCGCAGCGCACGCTGGTGCCCGGGCGACAGCTCGAGCACCCGAGTCCACGCGTGGATGGTCTTCTGCGGCTCCTTCAGGCGCTCGGCGTAGACGGTGCCGAGCTTCTGCAGCACGGCCAGGCGCACCGCGCCGTCGGTGACCCGGTCCACGCGCTGCTCCAGCGCCTCGGCCAGGGTCGCGAAATCCTTCTCGCGCTCGGCCTGCCGCTCCAGGGCCTCGAAGACCCCGACCGCGTCGGGATCGAGGTCGAGCGCCTCCTTGTAGAAGGCGACCGCCTGGGTGCCCTTGTCCAGGCGCTCGGCTGCGAGCTTCGCCGCCTCGACCAGCAGCTCGGCACGGGCCTTACCCTCGGTCTGCGCGAGCTGCTTCTCGTAGAGGCCGAATAGCTGCGGCCAGGCGCGGCGCTTCTGGTAGAGGTCGCGGAGCTTCTCGATCGCCTCCTCGTCCCCCGGGCGCACCTCGAGCAGGCCCTCGTAGGAGCCGATCGCGTTCTGCACGTTGGAGAACTGGTCGAGCCAGCGCCTCGCCGCTGCGCGGTACGTGGTGGCCTTCTCCGCCGCGTCGGACGTGCGCTCGGCGAGCTTCTGCTGGTAGGCGAGCAGATCGCGCCAGCGGCCGAGCGACTCGTACGTCTTGACGATGTCGCGGAGGGAGTCGATGTCCTCCTCGTCGAGCTGCGCGAGCTGGAGGAGGACGGCGACGCGAGCCTGTTCGTGCTTCTGCGCGTCCCGGCCGCCGGGGTCCAGCGCGATGAGCGCGCCATGGAGCTCCGCCATCTCCCGCAAGATCGGCGCGCGATCGCGCGAGTCGGCGGGCAGGCGCTCGAGCTGCTGGCGGGCGAGCTCGAGCAAGCCCTGGTGGTTATCGGTCTGCTGGTAGAGCCGGCGAAGCGCGTCGCGCGCCTCGGTGTTGCCAGGATCCTGCCGGAGCATCGTGCGGTACTGGTCGACCGCCTTGGAGGCGTCGCTCACCGTCTCCGCCAGGCGGGCGATGTCCCCCGCCAGCTCGTTGCGCGCCGGGCCGGCAGGCAGCGCCCGCTGCGCGTCGGTCAGGATCGCGAGCAGACGCCCGGTCTCCTTGGTGCCGCCCAGGTGCTGGCGGAAGAAGGAGAGCATCCCCTGGTGGGTGGGATCGTGGCGTCGGACGCGATCGAACCACGGCTCCGCTGCGTCGGGCTTGTCGCGCATGCGCCAGTGGATCATCGCCAGCTGCACCAGGACGCCCTGCTCGGCCTCGCCCTTGATGCCGCTCTTCAGCTGGTCCTCGTAGAGGGCGCAGAGGTGGTCCCAGTCCTCGGCCTTGGAGAACGCCTCCGCGAGGTAGGTCAGCGCCTCCGACTGGCCGGGGGAGAGGTCGAGCACCTCCTGGTAGACGGCCACCGCCTTGGCGCCGTCGCCGACCTTCTTCGCGTAGAGGCGGCCAGCGCGCAGGCCAGCGGCGATCCGCTCGTCCTTCGCACCGCTGGCCCGCAGGGCGAGGGCAGCCGCGGCGGCAGCGCGCTTGAAGTCGGTGTCCTCCAGCGCCAGCACCTCGGAGAGGGAAGCGGCGCGACGGTTCTTCGCGTCCAGCGTCAGCGCCTCGTCGACGAGGCGGACGATCTCCGCGCGGTTCACCGCGTCCCCCGCGTAGCGGTGGGCGACGTCGGCGGCGCTGGTGAAGAGAACGCTCTTGAACGAGTCCTCGCCGGAGGAGTCGGCCTCGGCCAGGTAGCGGTCGAACAGGTCCTTCCACTTGGCGCGCCGCGTCTCGTCGGCGTCCACGTGCTCGCGCGCGGCGACGTCCGTCGGCCGCAGCTTGAGCAGTCGCTGGTAGGCCGCCGTCGCCCGCTTCGAGTCGAACAGCTCCTCCTGGTAGACGCGGGCCAGCTCGGCCTGCATCGCGGCCTCGACGTCGCCGCTGGAAGAGAGGGAGAGCTCCATCTCCAGCAGGCGGGCGACCGCCGGCCAGTCACGCCGCGACTCGTGCCTGGCGCGGGCGAGCTCCAGGAGCCGATCGAGGTCGTTGTCGTACACGTCGCCATCCGCCGGAGCGGTCACGACTTCGAAGAGCGACTCCCAGTCTTGCTCGCTGTGCGGGTCCTCTTGGAGGCGCCCGAGGACCTCGCGAATCGTCTCAACGCTCATCGTCACCCCGGCCCATGGACCGCAGCAAAACTCCCCGACGCGCGGCGAATGTACGCGCTGGGGGGTCGGCGGAGCAACGTGGCCTTTCAGAACCGCGTCCTCCTGTCTCCCCGCCGGGGCGCAACTCGGTTAAGCGAGGCCGATGGAGCTCTCTCGGATCGCGCGGGTCGGTGTCGTCGGTGCGGGGCAGATGGGGCGCGGCATCGCGCAGGTGGCGGCGGCCGCCGGGCTGGAGGTCACCCTCACCGACGCCACGCTGGAGCAGGCGCAGGCCGGGAAGGACGCCGTCGGCAAGGCGCTGGCCAAGCTGGTGGAGAAGGGAAAGCTCCCGGAGGCGGACCGCGCGGCCCTCCTGGAGCGGATCCGGCCCGCCGCCGGGACCGACGGCCTGTCCGGCTGCCAGATCGCGGTCGAGGCCGTGACCGAGCACCTGGAGACGAAGCTTTCGATACTGCGAGCAGCCGACGACGCGCTCCCCGAGGGGGCGATCCTCGCCTCCAACACCTCTTCCATCTCGATCACCCGCCTCGCCGCCGCCACCCGGCGCCCCACGCTGGTCATCGGGATGCACTTCATGAACCCGGTTCCGCTGATGAAGCTGGTCGAGGTCGTCCGCGGGGTGCAGACCTCGGAAGAGACGTACGCGGCGACGCGCGGGCTGGCGGAGAAGGTGGGCAAGACGGTCGTCACCTCGAACGACGCGCCGGGCTTCCTGGTCAACCGGATCCTCATCCCGCTCCTGGTCGAGGCCTGCTTCACCCTTCAGGAGGGCGTCGGTACGGCGGAGGACATCGACGCCGGCGCGAAGCTCGGCCTGAACCACCCGATGGGTCCGCTCGAGCTCGCCGACCTGATCGGGCTCGACACCGTCCTCGCCATCGCCGAGGTGCTCCACCAGGATCTGGGCGACTCGAAGTACCGGGCGCCCACGAACCTCCGCAACCTAGTGGCCGCCGGCTGGCTCGGCCGGAAGACCGGGCGCGGCTTCTACGCCTACGACGAGCGCGGGCAGAAGGTCGCCGCCGCGGGCTCGCCGCGGCCCTAGGCCCGGGGAGCCGACGGCGACGCGTGGCGTACGCGCTGACGCTTCAAGCCGCGGCGCCGCGGCGCTAGGGCGACGTCATGCCCGACACCTCCCTGGTCTCCCTCGAGCGCGACGGCGCGGTCGCCCTCCTCACCTTCCAGCGCCCGGAGAAGCTGAACGCGCTCGACGTGGCGATGGTCGACGCCATCGCGGCGCGGCTCGACGAGCTGGAGGCCGCAGGCGACGTGCGGTGCGCGATCCTCACCGGCGCTGGCAAGGCCTTCGTCGCCGGCGCCGACATCGCGGCGATGGCCGGGCTCAGCCCGGCCGAGGCGAAGCGCTTCGCCGAGCGCGGACAGTCGCTGGGCGCGCGCATGGAGGCCCTGCCCTTCCCGGTGATCGCGGCCGTCAACGGCTTCGCGCTCGGCGGCGGTTGTGAGCTGGCGATGTCGTGCACGATCCGGCTGGCGTCCGATACGGCGAAGTTTGGTCAGCCGGAAATCAATCTCGGCCTGATTCCCGGCTACGCGGGATCGCAGCGGTTGCCGCGTCTC
>JBKJLX010000360.1:0-31609 GCA_046596645.1 Polyangiaceae bacterium | reverse complement strand
GGCGGCGATCGGTGAGGGTCAGCACGCTGCCGAGGAGGTGGGTGCGCTCCTCCTCGGTGAACTCGCCGTTGGCGTGCGCCGCGAGGACCATCGTCTCCACGAGCGCCTCGAGCTTCGGAGCGTCGAACCGGTCGAGGTTGCGCTGGGCCATGGATCCGTCCTTCACCATCAGTGGTCGTGACCGGTGGGCGGCGGCGCCGCCGCCGTCTTCTTCGTGTCGCTCTTCCTGCCGCCGTCCTTCTTCGGGGGCTTCTCGCCCTCCGCCTTCCCCGCGGCGGCGGAGCCGCTGGCCGCCGGGGCCACCTCGTCCTTCCACCCCAGCATCTCGATGTCGAAGACCAGGGCGGCGTCCCCCGGGATCTTCGGCGGGCTGCCGCGCTCGCCGTAGCCGAGCTTCGCCGGGATGGTGAGCTTGCGCTTCCCACCCTTCTTCATGCCGACCACGCCCTCGCTCCACCCCTCGATGACGCCCTCGCCGACCTTCAGGTCGAAGGGGTCTTTCCCCACCGAGGAGTCGAACTTGAAGCCGTTCCTCCAGAGACGACCGGTGTAGTGGACGCGGATCTCGTCGCCCTTCTTCACCTCGCGACCGCCGGTGCCGGCGGCGGTGTCCTCCTTCACCAGCTCGGCCGGCTCCTCCTTCTTCGCGTCGGCGCTCTTCGCCGGCCTGGGCGCGGGCTCGGGCTCGGGTATTGGATCGCTGCAGCCGGCCGCGACGAGGGCCGCGAACGTGAGGGCCAGGATCGAGGGGACTCGCATGCGTCGCGACTTACCACGGCCGGGGCCCGTCCGCGGAAGCCACGAGGCGCGCCGGGCGTACCCCTGCGCGTGCGCGTGCTCCTCGTCGTCCTGCTGGGCCTCGCCGCCTGCGCGGAGCAACCGGCACCGGACATCGGAACCGGAACCGGAAGCGGAACCGGAACCGGAACCGGAACCGGAACCGGAACCGGAACCGGAACCGGAACCGGACGCCGCTGCGATCGCCGGGAGGCTCAAGGCTGGATGCCGATTCCGATCACGTTGCTGCCCGAGTCGGTGAACACGCCGTAGTCGACGACGTCGTCGTCGACGAAGCGGACGATGCGAACGCCGCCGACGTCGCTGCCGAGGACCAGCCCATCCAGGCTGCCCCGCTGGACCATCGTCATCTTCCCCGGCAGCTGGGGGTTGGTGACGTAGTCGACCTCGCCGCGGATCGCGATCGGCTCCTCCGCCGTCGGATCGACGTCGGCGACGAGGAGGGCATCGCCGAAGCCCGACGCGATGAGCGCGACGCGGCTCGAGGGGCCGACGAGGATGGCGTAGGGGTCCTCCACCTCGACCGGCGTGCCCGTCGCGGTGACCCCGGCGGCGTCGACACCGACGAAGCTGACGCTGTTCGGCTCCGGAATGAACGACGCGGTGTCGCCGACGAGGACGAACGACCCGTCGCGCGCCGCGGCGAAGCCGTCCATGATGGCGTCCTCGTGGGGGAACGCCTCGGCGCCACCCGCGCGGGTCCAGGGGTCGCCCTCGCGAATGTCGTGGACCTCGGTCCCGTCCTCGACGCCGCCGGCGCCCTTGCCCGCGACCGCCCACCGGCCCCCGCCCAAGGGCAGGACGCTCCACGCGTTCTTCGACTCGATCTGCTTGCCGACGAGCGTCGGAGTGCCGGTCGCGCAATCGAGGTCGACCCGGTACAGGCCGCCGCCGTCCTCCGGCCAGTTCTGGCTCACGGTGATGACGTGGTCCCCCTCGAGGCTCATGGTCACGTCGGAGGCGTAGAACTCCATGTTCCCGCCGGGCTGGAACGCCGGATCGATCACGGTGGGCGTCCCGTCCGCGGCGAGGGTGAAGACGCCGAGCGATCCGTCGTTCTGGACGGCGACGCCGATCTGGCCGTCGGGCGTGAAGGCGATGGGGACGTCGTTCGCTTCCCCCATGGTGAACGTGTGCTCGGTGGCGGAGAGCTCCCCGGCCTCCGACAGCACGAGTACCTGGTAGTCGGGGACCGCTGGGCGTCCGACGACCACGAAGCGATCGCGGTCCGCCGGAGCCGCCTCACGGCACCCGACCGACGAGCCCCCGCCACCGCCCGAGCCGGTGGGCGCGCCTCCGCCGTGGCCCCCCGACGACGACCCGCTAGTGGTCGTCGAGCCGCCGGTGGTGGTCGTGGCGGCGGGCGAGGACGCGTCGCCCCCGCTGCCGTCGCTGCCACCCGTACCGGCGGCGCCGCCGCCGGAGCCCTCGGTGGTGGTGTCGTCGCCGCAAGCAGCGACGCCGGCGACCAGGAGCGCGAGGAGAGACACGGTGCTTACGCTGAAGCGCATGGTGGGGCTCGTTCTGGGAGGGGGGAGGGCCAAGGAAGGAGGCGGACCGGGCGACGGGTTCACTCCTTTCCACCATCCTGGCCGCCGGGTCTACGAGGTCGCCGGGGGTGCGGCCGCTGCCAGCTTCCTGGCGCCGACCGGCCGCGATCCGGCATGCCCGCATCGCGTACGATGAGGCCGTGACCTCGCGCAGCGGAGCGGCAGCCACCGGGGGATCGGGAGGCTTCTGGGACGCTGCAGAATCCGCGGAAAAATTCTTCATGGGTCGCGGCGACGTCCACCACGCCCTCCGGCGCCTCACCGGCGCGCTCGAGGCAGACGGGATCCCGTACGCGATCGCTGGAGCCATGGCGCTGAACGCGCACGGCTACCGTCGCGTGACCACCGACGTCGACGTCCTCCTGACGCTCGAGGGCCTGGCTCGCTTCAAGGCGCTGCACCTCGGCCGCGGGTGGGTCGAGCGCTTCCCTGGCTCGAGGGGGATGCGAGACACCGAGGCGAACGTGAAGATCGACGTCCTCATCGCCGGTGATTATCCGGGCGACGGCCTCCCGAAGCCGGTCTGCTTTCCGGACCCGGGAACGGCCGAGCTGGGAGACGGCTATCGGGTGCTCTCCGTCCGCGCCCTCATCGAGCTGAAGCTTGCATCGGGCATGAGCAATCCCGACCGCATGAAGGACCTCGCCGACGTTCAGGAGCTGGTGCGCCACGCATCGCTCGGCCTCGAGCTCGGAGCCGATCTCGATGCGAGCGTACGCGGCAAGTACGTCGAGATCTGGAACGCGACCCGCAAGGACGTGGACGACGAGTACTGAGGCCGAGAACCCGTCCCGCTGCATGTCGAAGATGCGCGAGCGACGGGCCGTCGCCGGGCGCGCTCAGGTGGGGTTGGTGGAGGGGCCAGCGGCGGGGTCGAGCGACCAGCGCCAGTCGTCGACGAGGACACTCGAGTCGAGGATGTCATCCCCCTCGTCGAAGATGATGTAGCGGATCGTGATGACCTCGCCGGGGATGACGGGCGACCTGGTGGTCAGTGGGTTCGTGGCGCCGGAGCCGATCGAGCTCTCCGGCGCGCTTCCTCCGGACGGCGAGTACCCGGTTCCCTCGAGGGTCGCGATCGGATCCTCGAGGCAGATGTTCGGCGGCCCGCCGGACGCGTTCGGGTTGTCGTTGAAGCAGACGTCGAAGAAGCCGTTGTTGACGCTGACGACGTGGCCGGTGGCGTCGACGGAGATGTTGGTCGCCGTCCCGCCGTTCAGGGCTTGCGATGACAGCATCGCCAGGAACGTGTCGTCGTACTCCGTGCAGCGGTAGGTCGGGTACTCGCTGGAGAGGAACTGGAACTGATAGCTGAACGACTGCACGTTCGACGGAACGCGGACCTGCAGCTCCACCTCCGTCTTGTCGCAGACGAGCGCGGGATCGGCCTGGCCGCAGTTACCGGGGTCCAGCAGCGGGTCAGGGTGGGCGGACGAAGTGCAACTGTTCGTGCCCCCGACGGGCGCGTAGTCTCCGTCGTACGGCGTGCCAGGGTCCTTGGTCGACGTGTCCGCCGTCCCCGACGAGAGGTGAATGATGTTCGAGCCCTCGGCGGGCTGGTTCAGCGGTGCCGCGTTGCTCCCGTAGCTGGAGAGGATGCGCCGCCCCGTCGCGGATCCGCTGATGAAGGTCGCGCTCACCACCTCGCCGTTGCAGAGGCCAATGGCACGAGCGTAATCAAGCGGGTTGTTGCTATCGAGCGCGCCGCCATCGCAGGGGGCGAGCGCCTCATCGATCACGCCGTCGCAGTCGTCGTCCGCGTTGTTGCCGACGAACTCCAGCGCGCTGGGGTTGATTGCGACCTGCAGGTCATCGCAGTCGCCGCCGTCGGGGGTGAAGCCGTCGCCGTCGCCATCGAACGTCTCGTCGACGCGGCCGTTGCAGTCGTCGTCGATGTCGTTGTCGGCCTCGACGGCGTCGGGGTTGACCGCCGCGTTGGCGTCGTTGCAGTCGCCGTTGCATGTGCTGAAGCCGTCGGCGTCGGCGTCGAAGCCCTCGTCGACCGTGCCGTCGCAGTTGTCGTCGACGAGATTGCAGACCTCGGTCGCGCCCGGGAAGACGCTCGCGTTGTCGTCGGCGCAGTCGCCCTCGTCGATGGTGAATCGGTCGCCGTCCTCATCGGACGCGCCCCCGCCCTGCCCCGAGCCGCCGGTCGACGAGGTCGTGCCCTCACCGCCGGTGCCGGTGGCGCCTCCCTGGCCGGAGCCCCCGGTGCCGGTGACGGTGCTGTCGTCGCCCCCCCCGGTGCCGGTCGCGCCGCCCTCGCCGGAGCCCCCGGTGCCGGTGACGGTGGTGTCGTCGCCCCCCCCGGTGCCCGTCGGGTCGCCGCTCGACGAGCTGGTGACCACCACGTCGGTGCCCGACGAGGACGAGTCGGCCGACGTCACCGACGGGCTCGCTCCCCCTGTTCCACCGCCCTCGCCGCTCGAGCTCCCGCTCGTCGTCGAGCTGGTGTCTGAACAGGCGGCGGCAGCAAGGGCGACCAGAAGGGACAGTGGCGCGAACGACTTCATATCGGCCCAAGGTAGCCCAAGATCGAGGTGGTTCCGCCACCAGACTGCGCCGCCCGGGCGCGGCGCGGAGGGCAGATGTAGGCTCAACCCTTCGTGGCCTTGATGCGCTGGGTCTACGAGCTCCCCGGCGCGCAGCCGAATACGTGCCGCCGCGGCGGGTCGGTCACCTGAGGAGCGTGAGGAGCCCGATGATGCCGAGGGCCAGCGCGGCGAGGGACTCGCCGGCGATGAGGCCGCCACCGAGGAGCGAGGTGGTGCTCATGTCCTCCGGCAGCTCCTCTTCGGCCATCTTGGCAGCGGGGTCGACCAGCTCGCCCGAAGGCACGGCCGCGGCCGCATTCGCGGCCTTGTTCGCCGCCGACCGACGCTCCCCGATCTCGTTCCAGACCGAGGAGAGGATGCCGCCGCCGCCGAACCAGAGGCTGGTGGCGAGGTCGACGAAGCCGCCGAAGCTCGACGCGTAGGGGCTGGGGACGATCACCGAATCGACGACGAACTCGATCACCCGGCCGCGCGGACCGCTCTCCTTGAAGCGCTTCCAGCGGGCGCTGGCGCGCAGGAACTTGCGGATGACCTCCATGCAGAGGCCGACGCCGACGCCCAGGAAGAGCAGGTTCGTCTTGCCGCCGCCGGGCTCGGTGATGCCGCGCAGGGCGCCGACGAACTTGTAGGTCATGGCGCTCTGCCACTGGTCGACGCGTGCGGTGGGGTCGGCGAACGTGTCGACGGCCAGCACCGGGTACGCGGTCATGAACAGCTTGGTGATGACGACCGCGCACACGGCGCCCATCGTCACGCCGATGACCTGGTACCGAAACTGGATGATGCGGTTGGAGCCGAGGCGCCAGCCGGTCGACCGGTCCTGCTGCATGTCGCAGCCCACGCTCACCGCGACCAGGAGGATGGCGCCGGCGAGGATGCCGACCGCCGGCTCGCGCAGCCCGAAGCCCGCCATGACCAGGATGCTGACCACGAACGCCGAGGAGATCGGGTTCGAGTCGCTGATCCCCATCGAGATCCCGTTGACCATGACGAACAGGAAGACGAGGCCGACCGCGAGGATCGCGAAGAATAGGGGAATCTTCATGATCACGACGGCCGAGGTGACGACCGCCACGCCCCAGAACGCGATCCAGGCGAAGAGCCTGCGGGGCCGCATCTGCTGCGGGTCCTCCTCCACCTTCTCGGTCCTGGCCTGGGTGAGCCGCTTGTAGGCCGCGTGGAAGATCAGCGTCAGGTCGACCAGCGCCGCGCCCATGATGGTGCCGAGGGCGACGATGAAGCCGATCTTGCGGAACGGGTCCTGCGGCCCGAGGTGGCCGGCGGCGCGCAGCCAGGGCGTCATCAGCTCGCCCATCACGCCCACCACGATCGCGGGGATGCCGATGCGGGCGCCCACCACCATGCCGGCGCCCAGCGAGGAGCCGGAGAAGTGGATGGCCGCGAGGAACGCGCTCCTCTCGGCGAGGAAGCCGCCCAGGAAGCCGATGCCGGTGCCGGCTCCGAGCTGACCCACGCTGCGCTTGAGCAGGCGCTTGTCGGTGAGCGCTCGGAGGATGTTGGCGACCGCCAGCCCCGACGGATACGTGAGCTGCATCCGGTCGACGAGCATCGGCGTGTAGAGCATGCCGATGCCGGCGCCGAACATGCCGATGCAGAGGAAGTAGACGATGAGCTGCCAGGTCGGCGGGATGTCGACGCCCAGCCACACCATCGCCTGGATGAGGACGCCCATCGCCCCCATGGAGGCGACGCTGGCTGCCATGGTCTGCATGTAGTTCGCGCCGTGCTTGCCCTCCGGCCCGTAGCCGTAGGTGACGACGCTCCCCAGGATGCCAGCCAGGACCTGCCCCCCGACGAAGAAGCCGAGGGAGAAGTTCATGTACGCGGCCGTGATCCCGCCCAGCGGGCCCAGGATGAAGATGGCGACCGCGCCCAGCATCAGGTGGTAGCGGACCGAGCCGATAGGCGGGAGGAACCCGGACCGCTTCGCGGGGGCAGCGTCGCTCATCGCACGCGACGCTGCCCGAGCGCCGGGGGCGGAGCAACCGCCCAGTCCAGCGCATGCCCTCAGCGCATCCCGGCCAGGTGCTCCAGGATCGGCTCGCAGGGCGCCACCGGGTTGCGCGACGCGCACTGGACGGCGCGCGCCCCGTCGGCGTCGCGGATGACGATCATCTGCGCCACGAACCGCTGCCCGCTCGCGGTGGTGCCCTCCAGCCGGACCGAGGGGTGACTCTCGGCGCCACGGGACCAGGCCAGGTCGGTGCGCGCCACGTTCGCCTCGGCGAAGCCCTTCGCGAACTCGTCCAGGACCAGCTTCACCTCGGCGTCGGTCGCGGCGTCGGCGGCGAGCTCGAGGGCGATCAGCTCGCCGCACTTCCAGGTGCGGACGCCCGGCTCCTCGGTGAGGGCGCAGCCGGCGAGCGGGCCGGCGGACCCGGCCGGCGGCAGCTCGGCGCCCCCGCAGGCCGCGAGGGCTGCGGCACACGCGATCGGCGCCCAGGTGGAGCTGCGCATGGAGGGCAACGTAGCATCCACCCCGAGGTCGAGGCGTGCGCGCGTTCCGCAACTGGTCCGGGCTTCATCACGCGGTGCCGCGCGCGTGGGAGACGCCGCGCTCGGAGTCGGCGCTTTGCGAGATCCTCGCGCGCGCCGACGGTGCGGGGCGCAGGGTCAAGGCGGTCGGCTCCGGTCACTCGTGGTCCGCCATCGCGGTCCCCGAGGACGTCGCCGTCGACACCTCGGGGCTCGACGGCGTCCTCGCCGTGCACGCCGGGGACGACGACGCGCCGGCCTCGATCACCGTGGGCGCCGGGACGCGGCTGGAGCACGTGACCGACGTCCTCGGCGCGCGCGGTCTGGCGCTCCCCATCCTGGGATCGATCGCCCAGCAGACGGTCGCCGGGGCCATCGCCACCGCCACCCACGGGTCGAGCCTGGTCCATGGCAACCTGTCGACGCTGGTCCTCGGCCTCCGCCTGGTGACGGCGGACGGAAGCGTGCTGGAGATCGGCCCGGGCGACCCGCGCCTGGAGGCGGCGCGCGTGCACCTCGGGGCGCTGGGGGTGGTGTCGGCGGTCACCCTGCGCGCCGTCCCCGCGTTCGGCCTGTGCGAGCTGCGCGAGGCGATACCCTTCGCCCAGGTGACGCGAGAGCTGGAGGCGATCGCGCGCAGCGCCGAGTTCGTGAAGATCTGGTGGCTGCCCACCACCGGGCGCGCCGTCGTCTTCCGCTACGACCGCACCACCGAGGCGCCGGGGGACGATCGACTGGCCCGCTGGCTCGACGAGGAGGTGGTGAACAAGCGGCTGTTCGACGCCGCCCTCCGCCTGGCGGGGGCCGCGCCTCGCACCACGCACTGGATCAACGCCGCCGTCGCCGCGACTTACCTCGGAGCGGCGCGACGCGTCGCCCGCTCCGATCGCGCCTTCAACCTGGCGATGCCCCCCGCCCATCGCGAGGCGGAGTGGGCCTTCGCGCTCGACGACGCGCCGGCGGCGCTGGAGGCGCTGGCGACGCTGGTGCGGCGCGATCGCCTGCGGATCAACTTCCCCTGCGAGATCCGCTTCGTGCGCGGCGACGCGGCGTGGATGAGCCCGGCCCATGGCCGCGACACCTGCCAGATCGGCGTTTACCAGGCGGAGAGCCAGGATCTCGCGCCGTGGTTCGGCGGCGCCGAGACCATCGCCGCCGCGCTGGGCGCCCGCCCGCACTGGGGCAAGGAGCTCTCCTGGGGTCGCGAGCAGGTCGCCGCGGCCTTCCCGCGCTTCGCCGACTTCCGCGCGCTCGCCGAGAAGCTCGATCCGCGGGCGACGATGGAGAACGCCTTTCTCGCGCGCGTCCTCGGCGCGCGGCGGTGACGATCGGGTTCACGACTCCACCTCGGGTGCGGAGTGCGCGACCAGGGCGGCCACGGCGCGGCCGACCGCGTCCAGCGTGCCCACCAGGTAGATGACGTCGCCGACCTCGAAGGGCTCGGTGGGATCGGGGTGCTGGAGCAGCCGATCGCCGCGCCGCACCGCCACGACCAGCGCGCCCGTCGTGCTCTGCAGTCGCAGCGCGACCGCCGAGCGACCGACGCCCTGCGCGTCCTCGGTCAGGACCACGCTCTCGACCTTGAGGTCGTCGAGCGCGCGCTGATCGCCGAGCGACGCGCGCGGCACGGTGAGCGCGCGATAGCTGCCCCCGGTGGTGTCGCGGACGCGGTGCAGCTGCTCGTCGATCGCGTTCCGCGGGACCTCCAGGCTGCGCAGCAAGCGCGCCACCACCTCGATGGCGCCCTCGACCTCCTCGGCGACGACGTCGCCGGCGCCGAGCTCGGCGAGCCGCGCGTTCTCGGCGAGGTAGTGCGTCCTCACCAGCACCGGGACGGTGGGCGCGATGCGGCGCGCGGTGGCGACGACGCGCTGGGTCGCCATGGGATCGTTCATCAGGAGCACCAGCGCCCGCGCCGTGCCCAGGCACGCGTGCTCGAGTGCCTCGGCGGACGTCGCGTCGCCGTAGAACACGGGGAGGCCTGCCTTCCTGGCGCCGCGCACCGTCTCTGCGTTGAGCTCGAGGACGACGAAGCGGGCGCCGACCGCCGCCAGCGCTCCGGTCGCGATGCGCCCGCCGAGGCCGTAGCCGACGACGACGACGTGCTCGGCGAGCGCCTCCTCGGCGTCCGCCTCGTCGATGCTGCGGACGCCGATGAGCTTCTCCAGGGGCGCGAGCAGTCGCTCGCCGGCGGTCACGTGGGGCGCCATGCGGACCAGGATGGGCGTCACGAACATGCTGGCGACGCCGGCCGCCAGCAGTGGCCGCAGCGCCTCGGGGGTGACGACCCCCGCGCTCAGCCCCAGCTTGGCGAGGACGAAGCCGAACTCGCCGAACTGCGCGAGCCCAACGCCGGCCAGCCAAGCGACGCGCGCCGGGAAGCGCATGGCGAGGGCCGCGATCGTCGCCAGGAGGCCCTTGAACACGAGGAAGCCGAGGAAGAGGACGGCGACGGCGACTGGCTGCGCCGCCACCACCTCGACGTCGAAGAGCATGCCGAGCGAGATGAAGAAGACGCTCACGAACGCGTCGCGCAGGGGGAGGACGTCGCCCAGGGCGCGGTGGCCGTACTCGGTGTCGGCGGCCACCAGCCCGCCCAGGAACGCTCCCAGGGCGAGCGACAGCCCGGCCAGCGAGGTGAGCCACGCCGTCCCGATGCAGAGGGCGAGCACCGCGAGGAGAAACACCTCCCGGCTGCGGCTCGCGTCCACCCAGGCGAAGACCCGGGGCACCACGACGCGCGCGATGGCGATGGTGGCGACGACGACCCCCACCGCCTTGGCCATCGCCAGGCCGAACATCGTGAGCGCGTCCCCTCCGCTGCCGGCGGCGCTGCCCAGGAGCGGGACGATCAGCACCATGGGGACCACGCAAAGGTCCTGGAAGATCAGCGTCCCGACGATGAAGCGGCCGTGCGGCGCGTCGAGCTCACGCCGCTCGGTCAGCCCGCGCAGAACGATGGCGGTGCTGGAGAGCGCGAACACGAAGCCATAGAAGAGGCTCGTGCCCGGCGTCGACCCGAGGGCGGCGGCGATCCCGGCGACGGCGGCGGTGGTGAGCCCCACCTGGAGCAGACCGCCCACCGCGACCTGCGCGAACACGTCGCGCAGGCGAGAGAGCGAGAACTCCAGGCCGATGGTGAAGAGGAGGAGGACCACGCCGACCTCGGCCAGGACCTCGATCGCTTCGACCGAGCGGACCAGGCCGAGCCCGAAGGGGCCAGCGAGGGCGCCCGCGAGGAGGAGCCCGGCCACCGTCGGCAGCCGCAGCCGGGCGAGGAGGATGGTGACCAGCACCGCGAGGGCCGCCACCAGGGCAAGCTCGTCGAGGAGCGGGACGTGGACCATCGCGCGGAACCTTACCCACCGAAGGCGCGTGGAGGCGGAGTGACATTTGTATGGGTGGCCCGGCCGGGGTACGAGAGGCGCATGCGGTCCGGTTCCAGCGCCATTCCCATCGCCCTCACATGCGCCCTGGGCGGCGTGGTCGCGCCGCTCGCCGGGTGCGACGGCGGCGGGTCCGACGCGGCCGGCGGCGGGGCGGGCGCGCTCCTCGACGAGCTCGGCCCCCCGACCGGCGAGGGTCGCGTCGCGGTCCGCTTCGAAGCCCGGGTGGGCGCCGCGCCCGTGGACTGCGTTTCCCGATACCCAGACCTCGGGGTGCCTGGGTCCAACGCCGGCATCCGCGACCTGCGCATCTACGTTCACGACCTGCGCCTCATCGCCGAGGACGGCACGCAGGTCCCGGTCACGCTGGATCAGGACGGCGCGACGCAGCTGGAGACGCTGGCCCTCCTCGACTTCGAGGACGGCACCGCGAACTGCGAGCGGGGCACCCCGGAGCGCCACGCCGTCATCACCGGCGTGGCCGAGCGCGGCTCCTACACCGGGCAGCTCTCCGGGCTGGCCTTTCGCGTCGGCGTTCCCTTCGAGCAGAACCACATCGACATCACCGGCGCGCCCCCCCCGCTCGATCTGACCGCCCTGTTCTGGGGCTGGGGGGATGGCCGCATCTTCCTCAGCGCGTCCACCAGCGTCGACGACGGCGACGGCTCCCCCAGGGTCTTCTCGGTCCAGCTCGCCAGCACCGGGTGCGAGGGCGACCCGCGCATGGGCGAGGTGGTGAGCTGCGCCCAGCCCAACCGCGGAGAGATCGTGCTCCCTGCCTTCGACGCCGCGACCGACGTGGTCGTCGTCGACCTGGCCGCGCTCCTCCAGGGGACGGACGTGGTCGGCGGCTCGAGCTGCCACGCCGGCTCCGACGACGTCGCGTGTCAGCGGATGATCGGCGCCCTGGGGGTGGACCCGGTGTCGGGCGCGCCCAGCCCCGGGACGCAGACGCTCTTCCGCGTCGAGAAGCCGTGACTCCTTGCTCCGTGACCGCACGTGACGGTGCCGACAAGGTCCGCGCGGTGGCGGTGCTTGTCGCGTCCGCCCTCGCGGGCGCGTGCAGGGGCGAGGGGGCGGACGCCGGCTCCGGTGGTGCGCCGGGCAGCGGCGGGTCCGGGGGCAGCGGGGAGATCTGGGTCTGGGATCTCCCGCCCGACGTCCCCCCGCCGATCGTCCCCGTCGATGATCCGATGTCGGCGGCCAAGGTCGAGCTCGGGCGGCATCTCTTCTTCGACCCTCGCCTGTCCCACGGCGAGACCCAGTCCTGCGCGTGCTGTCACCGCCCCGCGCTCGCCTTCTCCGACGGGCGCGCGCGCGCCCTCCTGGCGAGCGGCGAGGAACACCCGCGGAGCGCGCCGTCGCTCGCCAACGTCGCGTGGGCGGCGTCGCTGGGCTGGGCGAACCCCGTGCTGGTGCGGCTCGAGTCGCACGTGATCGTGCCGCTGTTCGGCAGCGACCCCGAGGAGCTGGGCTGGAGCGGGCGCGAGCGCGAGCTCGAGGCGCGCCTCGCCGCCGAGCCCATCTACCAGGGCCTCTTCGACGACGCGTTCCCTGGTGAGGACGCGGCGGTCACCGTGCTCCACGTGGTGCAGGCCCTCGCCTCCTTCGAGCGGACGCTCGTCTCCACCGACGCGCCGTGGGATCGCTTCCGCGCCGGGGACGAGGCCGCCCTCGACGCCCCGGCGCAGCGCGGCCTGGCGCTCTTCGCGTCCGATCGCCTGTCCTGCGCGCGTTGCCACGCGGGGTGGGCAACGACCGACGCGTTCATCGACGCGACGAGCGGCGACGTCGTGCTCCAGTTCCACAACACAGGCCTCTACGACGTGGGCAGCGGCGCGTACCCCGAGCCCAGCCCTGGCCTGGAGGCGGCGACCGGCCGCGAGGACGACCGCGGGAAGTTCCGCGCGCCGACGCTGCGCAACATCGCCGTCACCGCGCCCTACATGCACGACGGCAGCGTGGAGACGCTGGACGACGTCATCGACCACTATGCCCGCGGCGGCCGCCTGATCGCGAGCGGCCCCGACGCCGGCGACGGCCGCGACAACCCGTACAAGAGCGAGCTGCTCCACGGCTTCACGCTGGAGCCCGGCGAGCGCGAGGACCTCCTCTCGTTCCTCCACGCCCTCACCGACGAGGCCTTCCTCTCCGATCCCCGCCTCGCCGATCCCTGGAACCCCTGACCCGGGGAAGGGAGTGGCTCACGCGAGAGCGGTGACAGCGTCCACGAAGGCGTCGCCGCGGTGCTTGTAGTCGCGGAACATGTCGAAGCTGGAGCACGTCGGCGAGAGCAGCACCGCGTCGCCGGCGGTGGCCAGCCTGCGTGCGGCGGCGACGGCCTCCTCCATCGAGGCGGCGCGGGCGACGGGCACCACGCCCTCGAGCGCCGACGCGATGCGGTCCGCGGCCTCGCCGATCAGCACCGCGCCGCGGCCGCGCTCGCGCAGGGCGGCGGCGAGCGGCTCGTAGGAGCCCATCTTGTCGCGACCGCCTGCGACCAGGACGATCTTCTCCTCGTGCAGGCCGCGGGTCGCTGCGACCGCGGCGCCGACGCTGGTGCCCTTGGAGTCGTCGTAGAAGCGAACCCCGCCGATCTCGCGCACGAACGCCAGGCGGTGGGGCAGGCCCTGGAACGTCGCCAGCACCCTCGCCACCACCTCGCCATCCGAGACCCACGGCGCGACCAGGGCCAGCGCCGCGCATACGTTCATCGCGTTGTGGTCCCCGGCGAGGCGGATGGTGCTGCGATCGAAGGACCCGCCGCGCGCGAGATCGAGGATGCGATCGCGGTCGAAGGTCACGTCGCCCACCAGCGGTCCGAAGCGCACGATGCGGCCGTGACCGCGCCGCGCCTGGCGCTCGCAGTCGGGATCGTCGGTGGGGATGACGGCGATGTCCTCCCCGTCCTGATTCACGAACAGGTTGCCCTTGGCGTCGGCGTACGCCTGGTAGCCGTCGTAACGATCGAGGTGGTTGGCGCTCAGGTTGAGCAGCGCCGCGGCGCGCGGTCGCAGCATCGGCACCCGCTCCGCCTGGAAGCTCGAGACTTCGAGGACCAGCACGTCGTGTGGCGGCCCCGCCTCGCCCGGGCCGGGCACGATGGCGGCGGGCGGATCGCCCAGGTTGCCCCCGACGAAGGGGCGCTTGCCGGCGGCGGCCAGCAGCTTGCCGACCAGGGTGGTGGTCGTGCTCTTTCCATTCGATCCGGTGATCGCCACCACCGGCACATCGGGGAGGAGCCGCGTCGCCAGCTCGATCTCCCCGATCACCGGGACGCCGCGGGCCTCGGCCGCGGCGAGCGCCGGGAATGACGGCACCCCCGGCGAGATCACGATCAGATCGGCGGCCTCGAGCCCCGCCCCGTCATGCCCGCCCAGCGCGAGGCCAACGCCGAGCGCCTCCAGCGCGTCGGCCGCCTGCCCGAGGCCAGCGCGCGGCGCGGCGTCGGTCCCGGTCACCTTCGCGCCGAGGCGGCGACAGAGTCGTGCGGCCGCGCTGCCGCTGGCGCCGAGGCCCACCACCACCACCCGGGCGGAGACGAGCTCGCGCCGCAGCGCCTCGCCGGTCGCCCGCGCGAGGGTCACTCGCCCTCCGCCAGCGCGGTGGCGACCGCGGAGAGCCCGACGCCGTGCGACGCCTTGACCAGCACCAGGTCTTCCGGCGCGATCACCCGCCGCGCGACGCTCAGCGCCGCCGCGGCGTCGGCCACCAGCTCGCACTCCACGCCGTAGCGCTTCGCCGCGTCGAGGTAGCGCGACGCGAGCCCCTTCACCGCGATGATCGCCGCCGGGCGCCCGAAGGCGGCGACGCGCGCGACCTCCTCGTGCAACGCCTCGGTCTGCGGGCCCAGCTCGTACATCTCGCCGAGGATGAGGATCAGCCGGCGGCCCTCGGCCCGCGCGATCTCGCGCGCGGCCTCGATGCTCGCGATCATGGAGGCCGGGTTGGCGTTGTAGGCGTCGTCGAGGATGATCGCGCCGTCGGGCCGGGTGCGCGGCGACATGCGCCCCGGCTCGCGCGCGGCGTCACCGCCGAGCGCGCGCGACAACGCGTCGCTCGCGGGGGCGCCGCCAGGCAGCACCGCCTCGGCCGCGGCGATCGCCGCGAGCGCGGCCGACACCCCGGCCCTGCCGAGCATCGCCACCTCCACCTCGAGGAGCGGACGCACCGAGCTGGCGCCCAGGACGCGCACCCGCAGGTACTGGCCCGCGGTGCCGCGCATCTCGCGCGCCACCAGCATCACGTCCGCCGCGGGGTCCTCGCCCCAGCGCAGCCAGGTCGCCGCCGGCGAGCGGAGCAGCTGCGCGGCCGCGCGGGGATCGTCGCCATTGGCGATCGCCACGCCTCCTGGCGGCAACGCCGCCAGGAGATCGCCCTTCTCCACCGCGATGTTCCAAGCCGATCCCAGGCCCTCGCCGTGGGCGTCGGCGACCAGCGTGAGGACGCCGACGTCGGGCTCGGCGATCGCGGCGCCCGCCGCGATCTCTCCGCGCCGGCTGGTGCCGATCTCGATCACGGCCAGGTCGTGGCGGTCGTCGAGGCCGAGCAGCGTGAGCGGCACCCCGATCTGGTTGTTGAAGTTGTGCCCGGTGGCGTGGACCGACGCGCCCGCCGCGGTGAGGACGGCGGCGATGGCGCGCCGGGTCGTCGTCTTCCCGGCGGAGCCGGTGATGGCGATCACCTTGCGATCGTGGCCGCGGCGCGTACGCGCCCAGCGGCGCCGATGGGCGCGAGCGAGGTCGCCCAGCGCGCGGACCGTGTCGTCCACCCGGACGATCGCGGGCCCGGGGAGGACACGCGCTTCCTTCGATACGAGCAGGATGGTCGCGCCGGCGCGCGCCGCGCTCTCCAGGTGGTCGTGGCCATCGAACCGGTCCCCCATCAGCGCGATGAAGGCCTGGCCGGCCGCGGTGAAGCGGGTGTCGGTCGAGACGCCGACGACCGACGGAAGTGGGGCGCCCCGCCCCTCCGAGCGGCCTTCACGGACCAGCGCGCCGCCGGTGGCCGCGAGCACCTCGGCCAGCGAGAAGGGCGCCACATTCGAGGGCAGAGGCGCGGACATCGGGGCGAGCATCCTCCGTGGCCGAGAAGGGCGTCAAGCTGACGTGGCGGCGTGCCGATGGCTCAGGTGGTGCGCCCGCAGACCCGGTTGCGCCCAGCGGCCTTTGCCTCGTAGAGCCGGCCGTCGGCGATCTCGAACAGGCCCTGGGGGGTCGAGGCGGGCATGTCGTCGGTGGTCGAGACGCCGGCGCTGATGGTCGCGCGGACGGGCAAGACACCCGCCTCGACCGCGCGTCGCACGCGCTCCGCGCAGAGGACCGCATGACCGTGCTCGATGCCGCGGAGGACGACCGCAAACTCCTCGCCGCCGATGCGGGCGAGCACGTCCTCGGTGCGGAGAGCGGCCAGCACGCGCGCCGCCCCGAGCCGCAGCACGTCGTCCCCGGTGGGGTGACCGTGTTCGTCGTTCAGGCGCTTGAAATGGTCGAAGTCGAACACCACCAGGCTGACCGCGCTGCGGTGCCGCTCGGCGTAGGCGATCTCGCTGCGCAGCCGCTCGAAGAAGTAGCGGCGGTTGTAGCACTGCGTCAGCGGGTCACGCATCGAGGAGTCGTAGAGCTGGAGGGCGAGCCGCGCCTCCGCCTGGGTCATGAGCGAGAGCCGCACCACGACGTTGGGTCCCAGCTGGAACGTGACGTCGAGCCCGATGGCCCGGAGAACGACCGGCTCACCTTCGATGAACGTTCCGTTCTTCGACCGCAGATCCTCGAGGACGTACTCGTCACCCCGTCGGCGCACCACCGCGTGCATGCGGCTGATGCCGTCGTCCGGCAGCACCACGTGGCAGGTCGAACCGCGGCCGAGGACGATCTCGTCGCGATCGAACGCGACGATCCGCCCCGCCTCCAGTCCGGAGACGACGGTGAGCATGGGACGCGCGCTCATGCGCGACGCGGGTCCCGACATGGTCGGATCGGTCTGACGGGTCGTCGTGACGTCCGGCTCGAAGTCGTCCAGCTGGGGCAGTCCGCTCGCGCCCAGTTGCGGCTTGGGAGGTTTGGCGGAGGTCAACGCCCGTCATGCTATCGCTTTGTGCGCCGACGTACGCGGAACGCTGGCGCGAAAGGTCGACCCGTCGAGGGGGATGCCTCCGGAGGGTCGCCGGTCACTTGTTCTGAAGCGATGCGGAGATCTCGGAGAGGCGCTGGAGGATGGCGCGATTGACCGCGAGAAGCTCCTCGTTGGTACGATGCGCCTCGCGGTCGCGCGCCGCGGCGCGGGAGGCCGGCGGTTGCAGGGCCTGCGCCGCGAGCGCCGGGCCGAACGTGTGGATCGCGGACGCCAGGGCGTTGCCCGCCTGGGTCTTGGGAAACACGTCGTCGTAGCCGACCGAGAGGCTCGTCGCGACGTAGAGGATCGCGTCCCACACCGTGTTGCAGCGTGGGTTCTTGCCCTTCTCCAGGTGGTGGAAGAGGAGCCCGCCGCCGAGGACGGTCGCGAGCAGCGTGTCGATGGGATCGCGTGTGGCGAGCTCTCGCGCCTGGTTCTTCAGGCTGGCGAACTCCGAGTCCTCGCCCCCTTGCGCCGCGAGGATGGCGCCGATGCTCAGGAGCAGCTTGAGCTTGGGGTCGATGGGCTGCGGGTCCGGAGCCGCCTCGTCAGGCCGGCTCTGGGTCACTTCGATGTTCGCCATACAGCGCGGTCGAGGGTACGAGCGCGCCCCGATTCCGGTCAAACCCACAATCGTCCAGCGCGCCGTGCCACCATGCCGCCATGGCGGGGATCCTGGCGATTGCGGCGTCGTTCCCGACGGTGATCTTCACCGTCCTGCTCGGCCTATCGCTCATCTACTGGGTCTTCGTCCTCGTCGGCGCCGTCGACCTCGACAGCGCCGCCGACGGCGCCATCGACGGCGCAGCCAAGGGCGTCCTCGAGGGCGCCGCCAAGGGAGCGCTCGAGGGCGCCGCAAAGGGCGTCCTCGAGGGCAGCGTCAAGGGTGCGCTGGAGGCGAAGAGCGGTGTGGCCGACGGCTTCGACGGGCACGACGTGGACGCCGACCTCCCCGACAGCGGGGTCCTCGCCACGCTCGCCTCGGCCCTGCGCCTGCGCGACGCGCCGGTGACCGTCGTCGTCTCCTTCTTCTCGCTCTTCGGCTGGATGCTCAGCTCGCTCGCGGTGATGACCTTCGCGGGGGCTCTCGGCCTGCCGGCGTGGCTCTTGAGCATCCCCATCCTGCTCGGCTCCGCGATCCTGTCCCTGATCCTGACCTCGTTCGCCGTCCGCCCCATCGCGCCGCTCTTCCAGACGCGGCACGCCAAGCGCCACGTCCACCTCGTGGGTCGGGTGGCGGTGGTGTCGACGGGCCGCGTCGACCAGGGCTTCGGCCAGGCCACCCTGGAGGACGGCGGCGCCGGCCTCATCGTCCAGGTGCGCGCCGATCCGGCGCTGGACCTCCGGCGCGGCGATCGCTGCCTCATCGTCGACGAGGAGGGTGGCCTGTTCCGCATCGAGAAGATGACCGACATCCTCGCCGACCCCGGCGCGCCAGCGAACGCCGAGGCGCTGCGCGAGGCCAGGGCCGAGGTCGAGGCGGTGCTGGCCGAGAGAGAGACGGGCGCCGAACGAGCGCGGCGCTGACGGTGGCGCTCACCGTCCTTCTCGGCGTCGGCCTGATCGGGCTCATCCTGTGCGGCCTGGTCGTGATGATCGCCGCGTTCTACAAGAAGGCAGCCCCCGACGAGGCGCTGGTGGTGACCCGACCGTCGCCCCACGGGTCGCTGGTGGCCTTCGACGCCGCCGTCGTTATCCCGATGCTCCACCGGATGGAGCGGGTGAGCCTACGCGAGCACCTGGTCGCCATCGAGCGCCGCGGAGACGCGTCGCTGCGCACCCGCGACGACGAGCAGGTCGAGCTCACCGCGACGTTCCACCTGCGCATCCACAAGACGCGCGACGACGTCCTGCGCGCAGCGCAGATCCTGGGCGCGGCCGCGGCGTCCGACCCCGAGGCGGTGCGGCAGCGCTTCCTCCCCAGGCTCAACCACGCCCTGGAGTCGGTCGCGCGCGACCTTCGCGCGGACGCGATCGATCGCGATCGCAGCGAGCTCTGCGACCGGGTGACCGAGGAGGTCGGGACCGACCTCGACGGCTTCACCCTCGGCGACCTCGCCATCACCGGCGTGCGGGTGGGGGTCGGCTCCGCCTACCGTGGGTGAGCGTTCGAGTCGGGCTCGACGTGCTGCGTCCGGCGCCGCCTGCCGCTGCTGATCAGCCAGCGCGGCGAAAAGGGCCCCCGCGTGCGGACAGACAATGTCCGGCGCGATCACGAACCTCGCAACGCTTGTGGGGCCACGGCGGTCTGGCCCGTATCGGCATCTGGGGCTACGCCGAGCACCGCTCGCACTTCGTCTACGTGCCGAACGACGTCCTCGAGGAGGATGGCTCGACGCACGCGAAGGTCTCGCCGTGCTCGCCCACGAGCTCTTCCACGCCATGAGCTGGCAGAGCGGGCTCCACGATGCGCTGCCCCGACCCGCCTCCGCCGCCGACGAGGCACTGGCGCGCGCATTCACCATCGCCATCGGCCTGGAGTGAGCATCCGCTGCTACGCTGCGAGGTCATGACGCGGCGTCCAAACCTCGCCCCCGGCCCCTTCCAGGCGAGCCAGCTCCGCTCGAAGGATCCCTACGAGCTGTCGGACGGCCACGCGCTACTGTGCCTCCCCACGGGGCGTCGCGGCAGCACCCGCAACCTCGTCGGAGGCGCGGCGCTCGAGACGGATCCGAAGGTCGCGGCCGCCGGCGTCGATCTGGGCATCTCGACCGCGCCCGGGATGCTTCGCGCGCCAGACGTCGCGGTCGGGCCCATCGAGGACGCGCCTGGCTGGGCGACGAAGGCGCCACCGCTGGCCGTGGAGTACGCCGACGTCGGCCAGGACGAAGACGCCCTGCAGCTCAAGATCGCGGAGCTGCTCGGCGCCGGCACGAAGCTCATCTGGGTGGCTCGCCTCGATGGCGAGCCCCGGGTCGAGGTCCACGAGCCGGGCGCGGCGATGCGCGTCGCCCGCGAGGGGGCCGTGCTCCACGCCCCGGGCATCCTCGAGAACCCGGTGCCGATCGCCGTCCTCTTCGATCGCGACGCCGCCCACGACGCCACGCTCCGGAACCTGCTCCAGCGCAGGGGCTACGCCGGCCTCGACGCCGTCCGCGAGGAAGGCCGCGAGGAAGGCCGCGAGGAAGGCCGCGAAGAAGGCCGCGAAGAAGGACGCCAGGAAGGAGGCGAGGCCACGCTTCGCAGCAGCATCCTCGCGGTGCTGACCGCTCGCGGCATCGACCCCGCGCCCGTGCACGACGCCGTGGCCGGGCAGCAGAACCGCCAGGTCCTCGAGCAATGGCTGAGCGCTGCGGCGACGACCGTGCGCGCCGAGGACGTCGTCGCGAAGCCGCGGAGCAGCCCCCCGGCGCGCTGACGAGCGGCGCACGAGCTCCAGCGCATCGGCTCAGGCTTGTCGTTAACCTCCGCCCTGCCCCGGCTGCGACGACGCGGCGTCAGCGCGCAGCTCGTCGCGTGGGTCGCAGTGGCGGCCGCCACCCCGCACCGGGACGCCGCCACCCGCCGACCACGGCGCGGCCCTTGCTCCGGAGGCCCAGCGCGACGGCACGCGGTTCGCCATGACCCCGCGCGGGAGGTACCCTGTGACCGCGGAGATGACACCCATCGACCCCGATTTCAGGCCGCCGCCGCGCGGCGAGGACCTCCCCTGCGACGACGGGGAGCCCATGGAGACCGAACGTCACCGCGAGCAGATGGTGCTGCTCATCTCCACGCTGAACGACGCGTGGCGCGATCGCGACGACGTGTACGTCGCGGGCAACATGTTCGTCTACTACAGCGAGCTCCAGGCCAGGAACGTCGACGTGCGCGGCCCCGACGTCTTCGTGGTCATGGACACCGTCAAGCGCGAGCGGAAGAGCTGGGTCGTGTGGGAGGAGGACGGTCGCGGCCCCGATCTCGTGATCGAGCTCACCTCGCCCTCCACCGAGCACGTCGACCGCGGCGACAAGATGCGGATCTACGCCAAGCTCCTCCACGTCGCGGAGTACTACCTGTTCGACCCCTTCTCGAGCCGCCTCGAGGGCTTCGAGCTCGACGCCTCGACCAGGAGCTACCGAGCTCGCTCGCCCGACGCCGAGGGTCGATTCCCGTCGCGCGTGACGGGGCTCGCGCTGGGCGTCGTGCCCGGTCGGTCCGGAAACGTCGGGGCGCCGCTCCTCCGCTGGATCGGCCCCGACGGCGCGGTGCTGCCCAGCGGGGAGGAGCGGGCCGCGCTGGCCACGACCGGCGCGGTGCTGGCCACGGCTCGCGCAGAGCAGGAGTCCGCCCGCGCCGAGCAGCAGTCCGCCCGCGCCGACCAGGAGTCCGCCCGCGCCGACCAGGAGTCCGCCCGCGCAGCGGCTGCTCTGCGTCGAGTCGCCGAGCTCGAGGCGCAGCTCGGCAAGCGCTGAAGAGCGCGGCGCGAGGGCCTGCGAGGTGCCGTCGCAGAGCCGTGGGAAAGCCTTGAGGACGGGCCGAGCACCTCGTGTACCCTGGCCAGCCCGCGGGGGGCGCCGCCGGGGAATTTCCGGGTCGGCGTCGCGGGACGGTCCGCAGTTTGCGGCCCTTCGAGGTGAGAGAAGCCATGTCGGACGAGATCATTCTCCTGCTGCTGGGCATCGGCGCCCTGGCAGTCATCATTTTCGGTCTGCTGGTGATGGTCGCCAAGTTCTACCGCCAGGTGGACCAGGGCACCGCGCTCATCGTGAACACGATGCAGGACGAGCCGCTCGTCACGTTCACGGGCAAGACGGTCTACCCGATCATCCACCGCGCCGAGACGATGGACATCTCCGTCAAGACCATCGAGCTCGCGCGCGATGGCAAGGACGGCCTGATCTGCAAGGACAACATCCGCGCGGACATCAAGGTCACGTTCTTCGTGCGAGTGAACAAGACCGCGAACGACGTGCTGCGGGTCGCGCAGGCCATCGGCTGCGCGCGCGCCTCGAGCCCGCAGGTCATCCAGGAGCTCTTCGTCGCGAAGTTCTCCGAGGCCCTGAAGACCGTCGGTAAGATGATGAACTTCGAGAGCCTCTACGCCGAGCGCCAGGGCTTCAAGGACGAGATCATCCGCGTCATCGGCACCGACCTGAACGGGTTCGTGCTCGACGACTGCGCGATCGACTACCTCGAGCAGACGCCGATCGAGACGCTGGACAAGGACAACATCATGGATGCCGAGGGCATCCGCAAGATCACCGAGCTGACGGTGATCCAGAACGTGAAGACCAACGACCTGCGCCAGAAGGAGCGCATGGAGATGGGGTCGCAGAACCTCGCCTCCGACGAGGCGATCTTCAGGTTCGACAAGGCGCGCGCCGAGGCCGACGCCAAGAAGAACGCCGAGATCGCGGTCGCCCAGGCCCGCCACGAGAACGAGGCCCGCCGCATCGCCGAGGCCGAGCACAAGCAGACCATGCTCATCCGCCAGAAGAACGAGGAGGAGGTCCTGGTCGCGACCGAGGGAAAGGAGCGCGCCACCCTGGTCGCGCGCCAGAACAAGGAGCGCGAGGTCGCCGTCGAGAAGGAGCGCACCGAGAAGGCGCGCATGATCGAGCAGGTCGGGCGCGAGCGCGAGTTCGAGCTGCAGACCATCGCCAAGCAGAAGGACGTCGAGATCAAGAAGAAGGAGATCGCCGACGTCATCCGCGGGCGCATCGCCGTCGACAAGACGGTGGCGGAGGAGGAGGAGCGCATCAAGGATCTGCGCACCCTCTCCCAGTCGAACCGCGAGAAGCAGATCATCACCATCGCTGCCGAGGCCTCCGCCGCCGACCACCTGGTCAAGCAGGTCAAGGCCGCCGAGGCCAGCGAGCAGGTGGCCCAGATCGAAGCGCGCAAGAAGGTGCTCATGGCCGAGGCCGACCTGGAGTCGAGCGACAAGGCCGCGCGCGCCAAGATCCGCCTCGCCGAGGGCATCCAGGCGGAGACGGCGGCCGCCGGCCTCGCCGAGGTGAAGGTGAAGGAGGCGGACGCCGCCGCCATCGAGAAGCTCGGCCTGGTCGAGGCGCGCGTCCTCATCGAGAAGATGCAGGCCGCCGCCCAGGGCGAGGAGAAGCAGGGCCTGGCCAGGGTCCGCGTGCAGGAGGCTGAGGCCGCCGCCATCGAGAAGAAGGGCATCGCCGACGCACTGGTCGTGCGGGAGATGCTGAACGCCGAGGCGACCGGCGCCGAGGCCAAGGGCCACGCCGCCGCACGCGTCCAGGAGGCGACGGCAGGCGCGATCGAGAAGACCGGCGCCGCCGAGGCCAGCGCGACGCGCCTGCGCCTGACCGCCGAGGCCGACGGCATCAGCGCCAAGATGGCGGCGATGAAGCAGCTCGACTCCGAGAGCCGCGGGCACGAGGAGTTCCGCATCCGCCTGGACGCGCAGCGCGACATCGCGATGCACGCCCTCGACGTCCGGGAGAAGGTCGCCGCCCAGCAGGCGACCATCCTCTCCCACGCGCTCGACCACGCGAAGATCCAGATCGTCGGCGGCGACGGTCAGTTCTTCGACAAGTTCATGCGCGCGCTCTCGGTGGGCCAGGGCGTCGACGGCGCCATCGACCAGAGCGACGTGCTGAAGCACGTGCTCGGCGACTACATGTCCGGCGCCCGCAACATGCCGAAGGACCTGAAGGACATCCTGGAGGGCCCTGCGGTGGGCACCGGCTCGCAGCTCAGCATCACGTCGCTGCTCGCCTCGATGATGGCGGGCCGCGACGAGGCGACCCGCAAGAAGCTGCAGTCGCTCGCCGCCGAGGCACGTGACCTCGGCATCGACAGCCTGACCTGAGCGGGGCGCGATGCCATCCAGAGCGGGGGCGGAGTCATGGCCGACGACGGGGTGAAGACCGCCGCTCCGAGCGGGGCGGCCGCGGGGGAGAGCGAGAGCGCGAGCGCGCTGGAGGGCGGTAGCTACGACGTCATCCGCCAGCGCCTGCTCGATCACTGCGCGGGGCTGGCGAAGAAGACCGAGGCGCTCAACGCGCAGCGGACCAAGACCTTCGGCGGCTCCGCGCTCGCTCTGGTCGCGACCGAGCGCATCCGCACCGACCACAGCTGCGTCCCGCGCGACATCCGCCAGGTCGGGGGCCAGATGGTCTTCGGCTACAACGTCCTCATCGGTCTGAAGACCGAGACCGTCGTCGCCGACGTCTTCGCGGTGCACCAGTTCGTCGAGACGGCGCCCGGTGCTTTCGACCTGGGTGAGCTGCCCATCCCGCCGGGTCACTTCCTGACCGACGCGGCGTTCCTCAAGGAGTTCACCGACCTCTATCGCTACACCAAGGGCACGCGGCTCCTCCAGGTGCGGACCACCGACACCCGCGTCATCGCCGTCTTCCAGGCGGGAGAGAAGCTCTCCGATCAGAAGGTCTTCCGCTGGGGCATCGACAAGGGCGGGGCGATCAAGTTCATCGACGCCCGAGGCGAGGACGACAACCGCCTCGCGCGCCAGTTCGACTTCGAGTGGACCGCGGTCACCCGGGAGGATCAGATCTCCGGGGACCACCCGCACTACGCGATCGAGGACGAGGTCTTCGTCGACACCGTCGGCGGCGATCTCACCGTCAAGATCGAGAACAACACCCGCGACGGGCGGGGCGTGTGGCGCGAGCCGGTCGAGGACAAGAACCAGAGCCTCGACGACGCCGAGGTGTTCTACGCGCGGCTCGGCTCGCTGATCCTCCTGCGCATCAAGCCGTACCGGGAGGAGACGTACCGCCACCTGGTCTTCAACACGCGCACCAAGACCGTGGTGCGCATCGACGCCATCGGCCTGTCGTGCCTGCAGCTGCCGGAAGACCAGGGGATCATCTTTCCCGGCGGCTACTACCTGCGCACCGGCGACTTCAAGGTCTTCGACGCCGAGATCTCGAAGGACTCGGTCTTCGATCGCGTGGTCAAGTCGCCCAACGGCGAGGACATCCTCTACGTCTACTACCGCGAGGTCGACGGTCACTACCTCCTCCTCCCCTACAACCTCATCCGCAAGGAGGTGCAGAACCCCCTCCCCTGCCACGGCTACAGCCTCTTCGACGACGGGAAGATCGTCCTCTTCAAGGTGCTGAACGACGAGCCGACCACCGTGCACCCGGTGCAGATCTGGCAGACGCCGTTCGTGACGCAGGAGCACGCGGCCAAGGCGCCGACCGACGGCAGTTACCTCTCCAAGGTCGGCAACGCCGAGCTGGTGCGCGGCATCAGCGAGGCCTTCACCATCGTGAAGGTGGCGAGCGTGGAGAACCCCACCCGCCAGACCTACGAGGACGCCGTGCAGAGCGCGCGTCGCATGGTCGACGCGTACTACTGGCTGGGCCACGCCGAGGCGGGCGATCTCCTCTCCGTCATCCAGAAGGTGCGCGAGACCGCCGCGCTCGTCATCGACGAGTTCGAGAAGGTCGCCGCGGTCAAGAAGCGCGCGGCGGAGTCCCTCGCCGAGTCGGAGGCCGCGCAGGACCGCCTGGTCTCCGGCCTCCGGCCGGAGGATCACAGGACCGTCGACGACTTCATGGGGACGCTCTCGGCGCTCCGCAAGCAGCGCGGTCACCTCATCACGCTGCGCGAGATGCGGTACATGAACACCGCGCGCATCGACGAGCTGGAGAAGCACATCGTCGAGAGCTTCGACAAGGTGTCGAAGGCCGCGGTCGAGTTCCTCCTCCACCCCGAGTCGCTGAAGCCCCTGGTCGGTCGCCTCGCCGACGTGCCGACCCGGGTGGGCGCCGTGGCCAAGGCCACCGAGCTCAAGCCGATCGCGGAGGACGTCGACAAGGTGAACGAGGGCCTGGGCGTCCTCTCCGACGTCATCGGCGGCCTCTCCATCGAGGACCCCACGCAGAGGACGCGCATCCTCGAGGGCATCAGCGAGGCGTACTCCCAGCTGAACCGCGCCCGCGCCGTCCTCCAGGTGCGGAAGAAGGAGCTCTCCTCCGCCGAGGGGCGCCAGGAGTTCCTCGCCCAGTTCAAGCTGTTCGGCCAGTCGGTGGTGAGCGCCATCTCCGTCTGCGACACGCCGGAGAAGTGCGACGAGCAGCTGTCGAGGCTGCTGCTCCAGCTGGAGGAGCTGGAGGGGAAGTTCGGCGAGTTCGACGAGTTCCTCGGCGACCTGACCCAGAAGCGGGAGGAGGTCGCCGACGCCTTTGCCGGCAAGCGGCAGCAGCTGCTCGACGAGCGCCAGCGTCGCGCGCAGAACATCCTGTCGGCGGCGGAGCGCGTCATCCAGGGCATCGTGCGCAAGGCGCACACCCTCAAGACCGCCGACGACCTGGCGAGCTACTTCGCGTCGGACTCCATGGTGCTCAAGCTTCGCGACCTCGCGAAGCAGCTCATGGACATGGGCGAGTCGGTCAAGGCCGACGAGCTGGAGAGCAAGCTCAAGGCGGCGCGGCAGGAGTCGCTGCGCACCCTGCGCGACAAGACCGAGCTCTTCGAGGATGGCGACAACGTCATCAAGCTCGGCAAGCACCGCTTCAACGTCTCGACCCAGGCGGTCGAGCTGACGCTGGTGCCCAGGCGAGACGATAATACGAACAAGGAGGTGCTGTTCCTCCACCTCACCGGCACCGATTTCTACGAGCCGCTGAACGAGCCGCGCCTGGAGGAGGCGCGGGACCTGTGGGACCAGGCGCTCGCCTCCGAGGGGCCCAACGTCTACCGCGGCGAGTACCTGGCGGCGGTGATCCTGTTCGCGGCGGAGGCCGGCGCCAGCGGCCTCACGCTGGAGAAGCTCATCGAGGCGCACACCCGAGACGGCGGTCTCTTGGAGGTGGTGCGCGCCTTCTCCCAGGATCGTCACGACGAGGGCTACGAGCGCGGCGTGCACGACCACGACGCCGTGCTCATCCTGGAGAAGCTGGTGGGGATGCAGCGCGCCGCAGGCCTCCTCCGCTTTGCGCCCGACCCGCGCGCCCTGGGCGGGCTCCTGTGGTCGCAGCTGGCCGAGCCCGATCGCATCCCCCTCCACCGCCGCTGCCGCAGCGCCGCCCGCCTCCGTGCGACGCTGGGCGTCGTCACCGCGCAGAACGAGATCGCCGCCGAGCTCGTCCCCGCCCTGACTGCCACCGCGCAGCAGCTGGGCCTGAGCATCCCCGACGGCGACGTGCGCATCGCCTCGCTTTACCTGGTGGTCGAGCTGGGCACCGAGCGCCCTCGCTTCGTGGTGAGCGGCTCTGCGTCGACGCTGCAGGCGGCGCTGCTCTCCGAGCTCGACCGCGCCGGGTCACGCCGCGACTTCGACGAGGACCTGCGGACGCTGGAGAAGCTTCCCGGCGCGCGCCTGGCCCTGGTGCGCTCGTGGATCGAGGCGCTCTGCACCACCAAGGGCGACCTCGCCGGCCACCAGCACGCGGTGCTGGAGGCGTCGGCCCTGGTGGCGACCGATCGCAAGGTCGACCGTGACGTGTCGACCGCCAACGTGGAGGCCACGGTGAGCGGCCTCCTCGGTCAGCACCCGCGCATCAAGCAGCAGGCGCTCCACCTGCGCCTCGACGAGATGCTGGCGAGGCTCGACCGCTGGGTGCACGGTCACGTCCCGCGCTTCCGCGCCTTCCGCAAGCTCCGGCAGGACGTGCTGGACGAGCACAAGAAGCGCCTCCGGCTCGAAGAGTTCAAGCCGCGCATCATGTCGAGCTTCGTCCGCAACCGGCTCATCGACGAGGTGTACCTGCACCTGGTCGGCGACAACCTCGCCAAACAGATGGGGGCGGCGGGCGCGACCAAGCGCACCGATCTGATGGGCCTGCTCCTCCTGATCAGCCCGCCCGGCTACGGCAAGACGACGCTCATGGAGTACGTCGCCAACCGCCTGGGCCTGGTCTTCATGAAGATCAACGGCCCGGCGCTGGGCCACGAGGTGAAGTCGCTGGACCCGGCGGAGGCGCCCAACGCCACCGCCCGGCAGGAGGTCGAGAAGATCAACCTCGCGCTCGAGATGGGCAACAACGTGATGCTCTACCTCGACGACATCCAGCACACGCACTCGGAGCTCTTGCAGAAGTTCATCAGCCTCTGCGACGCGCAGCGGAAGATCGAGGGCGTGTGGCGCGGGGTGACGCGCACCTACGACATGCGCGGCAAGAAGTTCGCCGTGGTCATGGCCGGCAACCCGTACACCGAGACCGGCGAGAAGTTCCGCATCCCGGACATGCTCGCGAACCGCGCCGACACCTACAACCTCGGCGACATCCTCGACGGCAAGGGCGACCTCTTCGCGCTGTCGTACGTGGAGAACGCGCTCACCTCGAACCGCGTCCTGGCGCCGCTCTCCGGGCGCGACCCGGCGGACCTGCACAAGCTCATCCGCATGGCGCGCGGCGAGCCGGTGCCGGCGAGCGAGCTGTCCTACGGCTACTCCGCCGCCGAGGTGCAGGAGATCGTCGCCGTCCTCCAGCACATGTTCCGCGTGCAGGAGACGCTGCTGAAGGTGAACATGCAGTACATCGCCTCGGCGTCGCAGGACGACAACTACCGCACCGAGCCCCCGTTCAAGTTGCAGGGCAGCTACCGCAACATGAACAAGATCACCGAGAAGGTGGTGTCGGCGCACACCCCGGTGGAGGTCGAGGCGCTCGTCGACGATCACTACGCGGGCGAGTCGCAGACGCTCACCTCCGGCGCCGAGAACAACCTCCTGAAGCTGTACGAGATGCGCGGGCGCATGACGCCGGAGAAGTCCGAGCGCTGGGAGGAGATCAAGAAGGGCTACGTCCGCGTCAAG
This sequence comes from Polyangiaceae bacterium, assembly GCA_046596645.1. Taxonomy (GTDB): domain Bacteria; phylum Myxococcota_A; class Polyangia; order Polyangiales; family Polyangiaceae; genus JBKJLX01. The sequence goes on along the minus strand of JBKJLX010000360.1, from coordinate 3,024 downwards.
ATGATGGGCGGCAAGCAGGACGATCCGGTGTCGCGCCTCACTGGCACCCTGGCCGGCCTGGGCGAGCAGCTGGAGGGAATCCGCCGCGGCTTGCTCGACGCGGCGAAGTCGAGCGGCGACACCGCCGCCCAGCGCGCGCAGGCGATCGCGGCCGCGCTGCAGAAGCTGGAGAAGACCATCGCCTCGAAGGAGACGCTGATCCGCGTCGAGCAGGACCCGGCGGTGGCCGAGCTCCTGGCGCAGCAGCTGGCGACGGTGGAGAGCTCGCTCGCACCAGTGGTGCAGGCGCTGGCGGAGAGCGTCCGCGACACCGGCGCCGAGAAGGCCGCCGGCCAGCAGGTGCAGGCCGAGGCGCTGGCGCGCGCCGTCGCCGACGCCGGCCAGCAGGTGCAGGCGCAGATCGCGCGCATCGGCGAGGTGCACACCCAGCAGACCGCCGCGCTGAAGGAGGTCCAGACCGCGGCCGCCCAGGCGCGCGAGGTGGTCACGGCGACGCAGAACGCAGCGCGCGAGCAGGGTCAGCAGCTGGCGCGCCTCCAGCAGCTCGGCGCGCAGCAGGCGCAGCACGCCGCGCAGATCCAGCAGGCCGCTGCGCAGACGCGCGACGTCGCCGCCCGGGTCGCCGCCGCGGGCGCGCAGATGAGCCAGATGGGGCAAGCTGCCGCGATGCAGGCGGGCCACGGCCCCGCCGGTCCCTCGGTCATCCATCAACAGGTGGTGGTCGCCGGCGACGACGACGGCGGCGTTCCCCTGCCCGTCCAGCGGCCGGGGATGTCGGCGGCGGAGAGCGATGCGGTCGCCCGTGCGCAGCAGGCGCTCAGCCGGTCGAAGGGCAAGCAGGGCGCCGCGATCGCGGAGGTGGGGTCGGCCGTCTATCGGGTCGAGGCGCGGCTCGACGAGCTGTCGAAGCTGATCCGCGACCTGGGGTCGCGCGTACAGCAAGGGAGCGGGGCTGGGAGCGGGAGCCGCACCGACGGCATGCCGCGTTTCGACGCCGTGATCGACCAGGTGAGCGCCAGCAATTTCTACCGCTGGAAGCAGGGGGCAGACGTGGTGCGTGAGGGTGGAATCTTCATCGCGACCTACCGCCGCGCGCCCGACCTCGGCACCAAGGTCGCGCTCAGGGTCACGCTCCCCGGCGGCGTCGACTTCGAGGCCACGGCGGTGGTGGAGTGGACGCGCCCCCAGGGCGAGCAGGGCCCACCCTGGGTCCAGCCCGGCTTCGGCGCTCGCTTCGAGATCCTCCCCGCGCAGGCGGCGCCGCTGGTGGTGCAGTTCCTGAACGGCCGCCAGCCGATGCTCTTCGAGACCAAGTAGGACTAGGATCGAGGGGCCTGCCATGGGAGAAGCCCGCAGTTCCGAGCGCCCCCCGGCAGCTCCCTCGGCCGTCTTCGGCAAGTACCAGCTCCTCGCCTCCCTGGGGCAAGGCGGTATGGCAGATGTATTTCTGGCAGTCGCCCGGGGGCTGGTCGGCTTCAACAAGCTCGTGGTCATCAAGCGTCTTCGCGCCAGCCTGGCCGAAGAGCCTGAGTTCTTGCCGATGTTCCTGGACGAGGCGCGCCTGGCGGCCCGCCTCAACCACCCCAACGTGGTCCAGACGAACGAGGTCGGCGAGGTCGACGGCGAGTTCTTCATCGCCATGGAGTACCTGGAGGGCCAGCCGCTCAACCGGATCCTCAGCCGGTCGCACCGGCGCAAGGCGCCGGTGCCCATGCCGATCTACCTGCACATGATCAGCGAGGCGCTGGCGGGGCTGCACCACGCGCACGAGCTGAAGGACTTCGACGGCTCGCCCCTCCACGTCGTCCACCGTGACGCCACCCCGCACAACATCTTCGTGACCTACGAGGGGATCACGAAGCTGGTCGACTTCGGCATCGCCAAGGCGGCGACGCGCTCCTACGAGACGCGGACCGGGGTCCTCAAGGGCAAGCTGCACTACATGGCGCCCGAGCAGGCGCGATGCGAGGACGTCGACCGCCGCGCCGACATCTTCTCCCTGGGCTCGGTGCTGTGGGAGCTCCTGACCGGCCAGCGTCTGTGGGCGGGGCTCACCGACGTGCAGGTCCTGGAGAAGCTGGCCAGCACGACCCCGGCCAGCCCGCGCACGGTGGCCCCCGAGGTCCCGGAGGAGGTCGAGCGCATCTGCATGAGGGCGCTCTCGCGGGACCGAGACGACCGCTACCCGACCGCCGCCGAGCTCCGTGAGGACCTCGACGCCTTCATCCGCGAGCACGCTCGCTGCAGCTCGCGCGACGTGGCGTCCTTCGTCCAGGGTCTCTTCGCCGACAAGCGCGAGCAGATCCGCGTCATCGTCGAGCGCCAGCTGGCGCGCGCGCACACGGGCGCCGAACTGGTCGACATCCACGATCCATCGAACGTCACCTCCTCCACCGACGGCCTCCAGGTGCTCGGCACCGGCTCGACCAGCGCGCCTCGGTCGGGGACGCCGACCAGCGTGGCTCCCGCCGAGGGGGACAGCACCGGTCCGCACAGCGCGACGCAGTCCAGCCGGGGCACCCCGTCGGGGATCGCTCCGCGCAGCACCAGCCCCGATCGGGGTGAGGTGAGCGAAGGCGCGGCGAGGAGCCGCAGGGCGTGGATCGCTGCCGCCGTCGTGGGCGCCGTCGCGATCGGGCTCTTCGCGGTCCGGCGGGGCAACGACGAGGCGTCACCGGAGCGCGCAGCCGCCACCCCGGGCGGGGTCGTCACGCCGACGCCGCCGACCGCCTCCGAGGACGATGGCGGCGGCACCAGGCTCGCCGCCGCGAAGACGGTGTCGGTCCGCGTCGAGGCTCGGCCGGCTGACGCGCGCATCACCATCGACGACACGCCGGTCCCCACCAACCCCTTCGAGGGCCGCTTCCCCGCCGACGGAATGACCCACCGCATCGTCGTCGAGGCGAAGGGCTTCAAGACCGAGCGGCGCATGGTGACCTTCGACCGGGACGCCAGCGCGACGTTCGACCTCGCGGCGGGCGAGGACAAGGATGAGCGAGCCCGCCCCGTGGGGCCCGCGCAACC
>JBKJLX010000352.1:0-6206 GCA_046596645.1 Polyangiaceae bacterium | reverse complement strand
CCACGCCGAGGTCGGCGCCCGCATGTTCGACAAGATGCACCGGCGCCTGCCGATCTTCGGGGCCGAGCCGGCGCTGGAGACGACGGTGCGCTTCCTCATCCTGCACCACCTCCGCGCGAGCCAGTACGACGCCTCGTGGACGGACAGCGCCGTCCGCCGCTTCGCTCGGGAGATGGGGCCGTGCCTCCGCGATCTCCTCGACCTCTCGCGGGCCGACATCACCACCAAGAGGCCGGAGAAGAAGAAGAAGGGCCTCCGCAACATCAGTGACCTCGGCGAGCGCGTCCGCCTGGTGGAGGAGGAGGACGCCCAGGTGCCGCCCCTCCCCGGGGGCGTGGGCGACGCGATCATGGTCGCCTTCTCCATCCCGCCATCGCGGCGGATCGGCGAGCTCAAGAAGCAGCTGGAGGACGCGGTGGCCGCCGGCGACGTCGAGCCCCATCTGTCCTGTGACGCCTACGTGGAGTTCCTGCGCGCCAACGCCGCGCGCTTCTCGCTGTAGCCTCCCCGCCGCGGGGGTCCTCCACGAGGCGTCCCCCAACCGCCATGGACCTCGACGTCGTCATGCTGTCGCGGGCGCAGTTCGCGCTCACGATCATGTTCCATTACCTGTTCCCGCCCCTCTCCATCGGGCTGGGCGCGCTGATGGTGATGATGGAGGGCGCTTACCTCGTCACCGGCGAGAAGGCGTGGGAGCGCGCGACGCGCTTCTGGTCACGCGTGTTCGCCGTCAACTTCGCCGTCGGCGTCGCGACCGGCATCGTCATGGAGTTCCAGTTCGGCACGAACTGGGCGACCTACTCGCGCTTCGTCGGCGACGTCTTCGGCTCGGTGCTGGCGGCCGAGGGCATCTTCGCGTTCTTCCTGGAGTCGGGCTTCCTCGCAGTGCTCGTCTTCGGGTGGAACCGCGTCGGGCCGCGGGTCCACTTCTTCTCCACGGTGATGGTGTTCCTGGGGTCGGTCTTCTCCGCGACGTGGATCGTCATCGCCAACTCATGGCAGCAGACCCCGGCCGGCCACCGCATCGTGGGCGAGGGCGCCAGCGCGCGCGCCGAGATCGTCGATTTCTGGGCGATGATCTTCAATCCCTCGAGCGTCCACCGCCTGACCCACGTGGTGCTGGGCTGCTTCATCCTGGGGGCTTTCTTCGTCGCCAGCGTCTCGGCGTGGCACCTGCTTCGCGGCAAGCACCACGAGGTGTCGCGCCGCACGCTGCCCCTCGCGCTCGTCTTCGCGCTGGTGAGCTCGGTCGCCATCGGCATCAGCGGCCACGGTCAGGCGCAGATGGTGGCCGAGCACCAGCCGGCGAAGCTCGCCGCCTTCGAGGGGCACTTCCACACCGGGCCGCGGGTGCCGCTCCTCGCCTTTGGCGTGCCCGACGTGGAGGGTGAACGCGTCCGCTGGGCGGTCGGCATCCCCGGCGGGCTCAGCTTCATGATCCACGGCGACCTCGATGCCGTGGTCACCGGCCTCGACGCCTTTCCACCCGAGGATCGGCCGCCCGTCGCGGTGCCGTTCGCCGCCTACCACCTGATGATCGGGCTCGGCGGCTGGTTCGTGCTGCTCCCCGCTGTGGCTCTCCTGTGGATGTGGCGGGGCCGCCTGCTGACCGATAGGCGCCTCCTGTGGGCGATCGTCGTCACCGTCCCCGCGCCTTACCTCGCCAACCAGGCCGGCTGGGTGGCCGCCGAGGTCGGGCGGCAGCCGTGGGTGGTCTACGGCCTGCTCCGCACGAAGGACGCGGTCTCGAAGAACGTGAGCGGCGACCAGGTGCTGGGGTCGATCATCGTCTTCACCATCCTCTACCTGGCGCTCTTCGCGCTCTGGCTGATCGTCCTCAACGACAAGATCCAGCACGGGCCCGAGGCGGCGCCGGCCCTTGCCGGCCCGGCGGGTACCGCCCCGGCGGCGACGGAGGCGGCAAACGAGGCGCCGCCGCCGTCGCTCCTCGACGTCGCAGCGCGGCGCGGCGACCCGGCCTCGAAGTGGTCGCTGACCGAGCCGCCTCGCGCCCCCACCGGCGAGCCCACCGAGCCGACCGCCCAAGCCCCGACCCCGGCCGACGACCGCGACGGGAAGGCCTGATGGACCTCACCGATCTCCACGTCTTCTGGTTCTTCCTCCTGGGCGTGCTCCTCGCCGGCTACGCCGTGCTCGACGGGTTCGATCTGGGGGTGGGCGTCCTCCACCCGTTCGTGCGCGGCGACCGCGAGCGCCGGCTGGTGCTGAACTCGATCGGGCCGCTGTGGGACGGCAACGAGGTGTGGCTGGTCACCTTCGGCGGCGCGCTCTTCGCGGCCTTCCCCAGGGCCTACGCGACGCTGCTCTCCGGGTTCTACCTGCCCTTCATGCTGCTGCTGGCGTGCCTCATCGGGCGCGCCATCTCCATCGAGTTCCGCAGCAAGCGGGACTCCCGCGCCTGGCGCGCGTGGTGGGACTTCTCCTTCTCCCTCTCCAGCACCCTGGCGCTCTTCGTGATGGGGCTGACCGTGGGCAACGTCGTCGTCGGGGTACCCATCGGGGCCGACGGCGAGATGCGGGCGCCGGTGCTCGACCTCCTCCGCCCGTACCCGGTGCTGGTCGGGTGCCTCGCCGTGTCGGCGGCCGCCATGCACGGCGCGATCTACCTGTACCTGAAGACCGAGGGGCCGCTGCAGGAGCGGGTCCACGGATGGATGTGGATCGCGTTCGGGATCTTCCTCTCCTTCTACGTGGCGACCACCGCCGCCACGCTGGTGATGGTGCCGCACGCCACCCTCAACTTCGCCCGCTGGCCGCTGGCGTGGGTGGTGGTCGCGCTGAACGTGCTGGCGATCGCCAACGTGCCGCGTGCCATCCACCGCAACATGCCGCGCTACGCCTTCGTCTCCTCGGCGGCGACGATCGCGGCGCTGACGTTCCTCCTCGGCATGGCCATCTTCCCGAACCTGGCCGTCTCCAGCATCGACCCGGCGTACTCGCTCACGGTGTGGAGCGCCGCCTCCTCGGACAAGACGCTGCGCATCATGCGCGTCGTCGCGTTCCTGGGCATGCCGTTCGTCCTCGCTTACACCGCCATCGTCTACTGGGTGTTCCGCGGAAAGGTGAAACTGGATACCTTCAGCTACTGAGGGCCTCCATGGCGTCCATGGCGTGGCCCCTCCCCCGCTCCGCAGGGTCCCCCCTCCGAGGGCGCGCTGCGGCGAGAGTCCCGGGCGCGGCAGAGGCGCGATGCCGAGACGGGTGACCCTGCGCTGGAACGCATCCGCTCCTGTCGCCCTCGCGCGCTCCGCTACGCTCCGCAGGATGCAGGACGCATCGGTGGCTCGGGCGGAGCTTCGCTCCGCGACGCGGCGTGGTCGGGCGATGGTGCACGGCGTCCTGGTGATGCTGATCGTGGCCTGGAGCGGGGGTTGCGGCGGCGGCGGTGAACGTGCCGGCGATCCCACCACCACCCGGGCGCCGTCGACTCCGCCTCCGGCGGCGACGCCGGTGCCGGGGGGTGCGACTGCGCCCAAGGCCGCCGGGCCCCTGGCGGCGGTCGCGTGGATGGTCGGCATCTGGGTCGGCAAGAACGGCGAAGGCGCCGACGTCGACGAGACGTGGTCCGCGCCGGCGGGCCAGGTCATGAGCGGGACCGGCCGCACGAAGAAGGGCGACAAGGAAGTGACGGAGACGCTCCGCATCGAGGCGCGCGACGGCGGCGCGATCGTCTACGCCGCGCAGCCCGGCACGGCGCCGCCCACCGAGTTCCTGCTCGACGCGCGCACCTCCGGCGCGACGCATGCGCAGTTCGTCAACGAGGCGCACGACTGGCCGACGCGCATCCGCTACGAGCGGGCGGGCGACGAGCTCAAGGTCCGCGTGCGCGGCCGCCCCGGTCAGGCCGACGACACCTACACGCTCAAGAAGAAGTGAAGGCCGCGCGGTCGACCCGCTCAGCCGAGACGCGCGTCGCAAGAGACGCAGGCCTTCGGCACCGTCTCCTTGTGGTAGCGCTGGCCGCAGCGGCCGCAGATGCGGCCGTCCTTGTCGAGGGCGATGATGCGGTCGCTCGCGGCGCAGCGCGCGCCGGCGAGCTGGAGGGGCTCGAGGGCGACCTTCTCCGCCGACGCCTCGGAGGCGCGCGGCAGGCCGGATATCACGGAGACCTTGCCGGGCAGGCGGGTCGCCGCCTCGATGGCGATGCGCGCCACCGCGTCGGGGTGCGCCTTCACGGGGACGCTCAGGGTCTTGCCATCGCCGCGCACGACCAGCGCATGGCCGGCAAGCGCTACCGAGTCGACCTCGTACCAGGCGAGGCGATCGATGGCGTCCCCCGCGGCCTTCTCCAGGCCGACGCCGGCATCGCCCACGCGTACCGGGGATGCTGGCATCGCGCCTAGCAGCGCGGCTGCCGCGAAGAGAGCCGCGCCGCCGACGAGGAGCCAGGTGGCCCAGGGGTGGGAGCCGACGGCGGCGTCGCGGAGGAACTTGCCGTACACGCCAGCGCCGACGGCGAGCGCGCCGAGGCTCATGGCGAGCACGCTGACCGCCGCAGCGGGGCCGTTGCGGGGCAGGTAGCGCGACTCGCTCTGCGTGTCGCTGCGCGTGCGGAGGAAGGTCGACGCGTCCCCCTCGCCCCGCGCCGAGCGAGGACCGCGCGGCGCCTTGTCCTCCGGGGTCGCCCTTCGCTTCTTCTTCTCCGCCATGCCGGACCTGGCTTATCGGAACGGCCGCGCGACGCAAAGCCGCTACCTTCGAGGGGTGCGGCTCGCGCTGGTGCTGCCCGGCGTCGCCATCGGCTTCGCCGGTGCGATCATCCTCGGTCCGGGGAACCCCCGGACCACGGCGGGAGCGCGCGTCTACGCGGCACCCGCGGTCGAAGCGCGTGTCCCTTCCGCGCGCATCATCGCCGTCCGTCGCCTCGACGGCGCGGAGGAGGCCGCCGCCGGAGAGCGCATCGTCGTGTCCTTTGCCGGCGGCGAGGTCACGGCGACCACCGGGGACGACGGCGTCGCCGAGGTCGTCCTCGACCCGCCGGCGCCCGCCGGCACGCGGATCCTCATCCGCGCCGGCGATCGCACGCTCGCAGACGCGGCGCTCGAGATCCCCCTGGGGGAGGCGGCGACGCTGCGCGCGCCCGACGCCAGCGGTCACCACGAGGGAGCCCTCCACGTCCATGTCGTTCCCGAGCGCGGGCAGATGTCGCCGCCCTTCCCCGAACGTGTGATCGTCTCGCTGTCGCTGCAGGCCGACGCCGCGCGACAGCCGATCGACGGCAAGGTGGAGCTGTCGCTGTCCGGCGGGGCGCCGGCCGCCGCCACGGTCCTTCCTCAGGGACGAGCGACGGCGTTCGAGGTGCGGCCCGAGGCCCTCCGCGTCGACGTCGAGGCGCGCGCCACCGCCGCCACCGGGGGAGCGGGCAGCTTCGTCGGCAGCTTCGTCACCGTCGCCGGCGCCATCTGGATCGACCCCGTCGCGACGGGTGAGCTGCGCGTCGCCTCCCCTGCGCCCCGTCCCGCGGCGTACCTCTCTCTCCACACGGCGGAGGGACGGGTCCGCGGGTTCGTCGTCCCGCTCGCCGACGACGGGCACGGCTTCCACCGGGGCGCGGTGCCGCTGCCGGAGGTGCCGCCGGGCGGAGTCGTCGTCGCCTCCGGCGACGCCGAGGAGAGCGGCCCCGCGACGGTGAGCTGGCCGGCGCCGCCGGGACGAGGTGCCGCATCGGCGCCACGGCTGGCGCGCATCATCGACGGCGTCGCGCCGGCGGAGGCGGCCGAGCGCGCGCGCGCCATGCGAGCGCGGCGCCTCGCGGTCCTGGTGGCCGCGCTGTGCGGCGCGGCGTCGATCGCCTCGCTCCTCCTGGAGGGTCGACGCGCGCAGCGCGCGCTGGAGGCGCACCTCCGTCGCGCCGGCGAGGGCGCCACCGAGGAGACGCGCGAGGGGATCGCGGCCATGGGGCGCGGCGCCGCCCGGGCCGGATCCGGGACGGCGACCTTGCTCGCCGCCCTCGTCGCCCTCGCGTTCGGCGTGGTCGGCGCGCTCGTCCTCGCCCGTTGAGCTACCCTCGGAGAGCCGTGCGTTCCTGGCTCCTCTGCGCGCTCCTCGGTCTGGGTGCGGTCGCCCTTGGCGCCCCGCCCGAGGTCGCGAACGCCCAGGACTTCGACCCCTCGGGGCGGCGCAAGCGGCCGAAGCCGAAGGTTCCGGGAGCGACCCCGACACCGCGCCCGAAGCCGCCCGGCGGC
>JBKJLX010000238.1:0-3710 GCA_046596645.1 Polyangiaceae bacterium | reverse complement strand
TGGCGGCGGCGCGCGCAGGGGAGGACACGCAGCGGGCGGAGGAGGCGACGCGCGGCGCCGAGACGCGGCGCGCCGCCGCGCGCGCGCCCAGCGCGCCCGCGGCGGCGCGCCGCGTCTCGGCGCCGCGCGTCGCCTCCTCCGCCCGCTGCGTGTCCTCCCCTGCGCGCGCCGCCGCCACCGCCTGCAGCTCCACCGCCAGCCGCGCCGCCCGCCGGCGCAGAGCGCGCTCCTTCAGCTCGGCGCTCTGATCGACGACCTCGCGTGCGATGAGCGCCTCGACCGCCGCCCAGCCGCTCGCCTCCAGCGCCTCCGCGTCGCCGAGGCGCCCCTTCAGGGACAGCCGAGCGCTGAAGACCACCGGGTCGGCCACGATGGGAATGTTCGCCTCGCGCAGACCCTCCCGCACGTGCTCCAGCACGCGCGGCGCGTCGCCCTCGCGCAGGCGATCGCCCTTGTTGAGCAGCGCGACGATGGGCAATCCCAGATCCCGCGCCTCATCCATGATGCGCCGCTCGCTGTCCTTCAGCGGCTGCGTCGCGTCGAGCAGCCAGAGGACGAGGTGCGCCTCCTCGAACGCCGAGCGCGCGGCCCTGGTGTGCTCCGGATCGGGCGCGTTGAAGCCGGGGGTGTCGATCACCTCGACGAAGCGGAGCCGCTCGATCGGCGCGTAGATGTAGACCCGATCGATGCCCAGCGACGCTGCCTGCAGCTCCGCCAGCGCGTCCTTCAGGCCCTCGTGAGGCACCACGCGATCGGGCGCCCCGCGCACCGCGACGCGTGCGAAGGGGTCGGGCGCCCACGACACCCAGTGCAGCGTCGCCGTGGTCGGAAGGATCCCGGTGGGGGCGACGTCGACGCCCAGAAATGCGTTGAGGAACGTGCTCTTGCCGGCGTTGAACTCGCCGACCACCGCCGCGCGCAGCGGGCGCTCGCGCTCGAGGGCCAGCGCCTCGATCGCCGGGAGCCGGTCGAGCCGGTCGAGCTCGCGGGCCGCGCGCCCCAGCTCGCCGAGCACCGCCGGCCAGGCCGCGGCGTCCCCCGCGGTCCAGGTCGCCGCAGCGCGGCCGCGCAGCGCGTCGACCCAGCCCGAAAGCTCCAGGGCGCCGATGGCGTCCAGGCGGTCGAGCGCCGCCCCGAGCGCGGCGGGGTCGGTCGCCCCGGCGTCGAACGCGCGCGCGGCGTCGGCGATGGCGCGCAGGTCCGGCGGTACCAGCGCCGGGTCGTGCGCGGCGAGCGCGTCGATGGCCGTCGCGTCCCGCCCCTCCACCGCGAGCTGCGCCAGGGTGGCCGCGGCGCGCGTGTCGCCCGCGCCGAGCGCGCGGACCAGCGCCTGCCGCGCGTCGCCGCGACGCCCCTCGGCAAAGGCGAAGGCAGCCGCCCACGCCGGCGCCTGCAGGACACCCATGCCCTCGACGATGTCGCGGAGCTCGGCGACCTCCACCGCGTCCCGCGAGGCTGCGACCAGCCAGGCGAGCAGATCGGAGGCGCCCGGCGCATCGAGGAGAAACGCGCGGACCGCGGACGCCATGGCGGCCGCGCGCGCCGGCCCCGGGGTCGCGGTCTGCCCGCGCAGCGCGGCGACCCGCGCGCGCACCAGCGAGACGCGCCCGCTGATGGCGAGGTCCTCCTCCGCCTCGCCCACCGCCTCCAGGCTGCTCGCGGCGCCCTCGACGTCGCCGCGCAGCGAAGCGCACTCGGCCCGCCTCAGCGCCACGCCCACGTCGGCGCCCACCGCTGCCATCGGGCGCGGCACCGAGTCGAGCCAGCGCTGGGCCCGCGCGCCATCACCGGCGAGCAGGTCGAGGTCGCACAGATCGAGGAGCGCCAGGCGCGCGGCGTCGCGCTCTTCCGGCGCCGAGGCGGCGCGCTCGAGCGCCTCGCGCGCGCCGACGTCGCCCGCGCGCAGCCCCGCGCGGCCGAGGCGCAGCCACACGTCGGCGCGCCAGGGCACGCTCTTCGCGAGCTGCCCCAGCGACTCCACCACCTCGTGGTCGAGCCAGGCTCGCTCCGCGGCGTCGGCCCACAGCGCCAGCGCCACCGGCGAGCCGGGGACCTTGGCCAGCATCTCGCGCGCGTGCTCGCGCGCCTCGAGCGGGCGGTCGCGCGCCAGCGCCGTCTCCGCGGCGCGCCGGTCATTCTCGGCCCCGCGCGCGAGGATCTCGACGCGGCCGAAGAAGTGACCGAGCGCCTCGACGAGCTGGGACACGGGCGCATTCGGCCACAGGGGGCGCGGGCCCGCAACCGGCGGCGGCCATGCCCCGGATCAGCGCGCAGCGACGTCGTCGCGCAGCTTCACCACGGCATAGCGCGGCCGTCGATCGCCGACGTGCACGAGGGCGAACGCGTCGGCACCGCCCGGGCTGGTCGCTAGCCAGATCTCGGTGCCACGTGCGTAGGGAACCGTCGTCCAGTCAGCTCCCGGCGCGGGCGCGGCGCCCCGGGCGAGGAGCAGCACCACCGTGTCGACCCGGCGGTCGCGCAGCAGGGAATCCGGGATGCGGCGCGCGGTGTGGCCACCGCCCAGCGCGGCGACCGACGGATCTGTGACTCCCGCCAGATCGACGATGCGCGCGTGCGGCGCGGCGGCGCCGACCCATCCGACATCGATCGCGGCGATCACCTCGGAGCCCTCGAGGACCGGACGCATCTCCTCGATGAGCGCGCGGCGATCGGCGCTCAGATCGCGCACCACAGGCAGCGCGCGGAAGGCGCCGAACACCTGGAACACCACCGCCGCGAGCAGCCCCACCGCGCCCGCCGGCACCACGCGGTGCACCCCGGGGCGATACGAGCCGAGGAGGTGAGCCGCGACCAGCACCGCCGCTGGCACCACCGGCACCGCGAGCCGCGCCAGCGGCATCCAGTCGCCCCCGGCCACCGCCATCGCCGCGACGTGCACCGCCACTGCGAGGGCGAGCGCCCGCGTCCACGGCGAAGCGCGCAGGAGCCCGAGCGGCGCGATCACCACGATGAGGCCTGCCAGGAGCGCGGCGGCGCCGGCATAGCTCACGCCCAGCGCGAACACCGGCGCCTTGGCCATGGCCGACAGGGGCGCCGCTCTCCCGAAGACGACGAACCGCGTCGTGGCGACGATCGCCAGCGGCGCGAGGACGAGCGCGGTCCGCACCGCCCGCGACACCGCACCGGAACCGGAGCCGGAACCGGAACCGGAACCGGAACCGGCCGCGAACGCCACGATCACTGCGAACGGCGAGAGCTCCGGTCGCCACGCCGCGGCCAGCCCCAGCAGCAGCGCGCCCGCGCGATCTCGCCCCGCCTCGCGTAGCGCCAGCGCGCAGGCGACGAGCGCGACGACGATCCCCGTCTCCAGTCCCGCGTTCGCCCAGCCGCCGAGGGGGGCGGACGTGGCGATCACCACCAGGGCCGCATAGCGGAGGCGCGACCCGCCGAGGCGCGCGATGGCGTCGCCCAGGGCCGCGGCGCCGAGAAGCCACGCGATCACGCCCATCACCCGCGCCGCATCGTGCGCCGCGAGCACGCCCCCGCCCGCGAAGGGCACCAGGAGGTGAGCGAAGCCGAGTGGCGTCACGCCGTCGGTGACCGGCGCCCCGACGCTCGCGCGGTACCCCGCTCCCTCGGCGAGGCTCAGCGCGTAGCGCGCCGGGATCAGCGCGTCGTCGACGGTGAAGCTGGAGAGGAGGGCGACCGGACCCGCGGCGAGCGCCGCGGCCCCGATCGCGGCCGCGATC
>JBKJLX010000281.1:0-7082 GCA_046596645.1 Polyangiaceae bacterium | reverse complement strand
CCGCGGTCTATCACCGCTACTTCGCGCACCGCGCGTACCGCACCAGCCGCGGCTTCCAGCTGGTGCTGGCTTTCCTGGGCACGACGGCGACCCAGAAGGGTCCGCTGTGGTGGGCAGGCACGCACCGCCACCACCACAAGTTCAGCGACACCGAGGAGGACGTGCACAGCCCCGAGCGGCGCGGCTTCTGGTACTCCCACATGGGCTGGTGGCTCGGCCGCGAGCACGAGCACTACGACGAGAAGTCCATCCAGGATTTCTACGCGTTCCCCGAGCTTCGCTGGCTCGACCGCCACCACTACGTCGGCCCGTTCGCGCTGATGGCGCTCTGCTACGCGGTCGGCGGCGTCGACGGCCTCCTGTGGGGCTACGTGGTGCCGACCTGCCTCGTCGCCCACGGCACGTTCACCATCAACTCGCTGGCGCACATCTGGGGCTCGCGCCGCTTCGCGACCACCGACACCAGCCGCAACAACCTCGTCCTTGCGCTGATCACGATGGGCGAGGGCTGGCACAACAACCACCACCACTACCAGTCCAGCGCTCGCCAGGGCTTCACCTGGTGGGAGGTCGACTTCTCCTTCTACGTCATCAAGGCGATGGAGAAGGTCGGCCTGGTTTGGGACGTCCGCGGCGTGCCCGACCACGTGATGACGCGGAACCTGATCGTGAACGTCGGAGAGAAGTCGCCGCTGCTCCTCGCAAAGCGCAAGGGCCCCGCCGGGACCGTCACGGAGGGGCCGTCGGTGCTGGCCGAGCCGGCGCTGATGGACGCCGAGTAGCCTCGTCGTCCCGGGTTTCACGACGGGCCCATGGCCGAGCCGGTGACGGCTCGTGGCCGCCCGCGCCAATCACGGCGCGGGCGCTCGCTTTCGGCGCGACATGCCGTGGTAAAGTCAGCTTGCCGATGGTGCAACGCCTCCCTGCTGCTCACGCAGTGACCCTCGCCCTCCTGGCGGGAGCGGGCGCCTGCCAGGCGATCGCCGGGATCTCGGACCTCGAGGTCGTGCCCGGCAGCGGTGGCGGCTCGACCAGCTCCTCGACCCCTGCGAGGACGTGATCGTGGAGTGCGGCCAGAACGTGTGCGACGTGGACTGCGGCGGTGACGCCACGGTCGTCGTGCGCTGCAACGACTCGTGCGACTGCGCCCCGTCCAACGGCTGCACCCAGCAGTGACGGCCGCAGTCGACTTCTACTTCGACTACGTCTGCCCCTACGCGTACCTCGCGCACCTGCGGGTGGAGGACGTCTGCGCAAGAACGGGCGCCGCGCTCGTGCACCGACCCATCCTCCTCGGTGGGGTGTTCCGCGCCATCGGCACGCCGGACGTGCCCATGACCGCGATGCCGGAGGCGAAGCGGCGCCTGAACGATCTCGACATGGCGCGCTGGTCCCGCAAGCACGGGATGCCGCTGGCCCGCCCCGAAGGCCACCCGCGCAGGACGGTGCTGGCGCTGCGGGCGACCCTGGCCGCGGGCGAAGCGGTGCCGGTCGCGGCGCGCGCGCTCTACGCCGCTTACTGGCGAGATGGCATGGACATCGAGGACCCCGAGGTGGTGACGCAGGCGCTCGACGGCGCAGGGCTCGACGGCGGGTCGCTGGTCGCCGCGGCGGCGACGGCGCGGATCAAGGACCGCCTGCGTGCGGCGACCGACGAGGCCGTGGCGGCGGGCGTCTTCGGCGTGCCGAGCTTCGCCGTCCACACCGAGCGCGGCGCGCAGCTCTTCTGGGGCCAGGACCGGCTGGGCTTCGTGGAACGGGCGATCGGCGGGTGGTGGGTGGAGGTGCCGGGCGGCGTCCCCTTGGCGCCCACGGCGGCGCCGTGACCGACGCGACTCGAGCGACGCCGACGCTGGGCTTCTGGTTCGACTTCGCGAGCCCCTATGCGTATCTGGCTGCGGTGCAGCTGCGCGGCCTCTGCGCGCGCACCGGCGCGCGCCTCGAGCTGCGGCCGCTGCTCCTCGGTGCGCTGTTCCGCGCGGTGGGGACGCCCGACGTGCCGCTGTTCGCGATGCCCGAGCCGCGCCGCCGCATGATGGGGCTCGAGCTGTGGCGCTGGGCCGACGTGCTCGGCGTACCGTTCCGCTTCGCCACGCCGTTCCCCCAGGTCACGGTCAAGCCGCTGCGCATGATGCTGGCCTGCCCGGAGCCGCTGCGGCACGACCTCATGCTCGCCCTCTTCGTCGCCATGTGGGCGGAGGGCGGCGACCTGACCGAGGAGGGGCTTCTGGCCGCGACCGCCGAGCGCGTCGGCTGGCGTGGCGAGGACGCGATCGCAGCGGCTAACGGCGACGCGATGCGCGCGGCGCTGCGCAGCGCGACCGAGGCAGCGGCGCGGGCCGGTGTGTTCGGCGTGCCGACCTTCGACGTCGGCGGCGACCTCTACTGGGGTCAGGATCGCATCGAGCTGGTGGACGACGCCCTCTCCCCCGGAGACGTGAGCCCCAGAGAAGCGTAGGGCGGTGGGGGCGACCCCGAGCGACTCACGGCTCGAGGAACTTCAGGACGAACCCGTCGATGGTGGTGAAGGCCTGACTGCCGATGCCGCCGCCGAAATCGACGGTCCCATTGTAGTCGCCGCCGGCGACCCACAGACCGTTGCGCGTGGCGACCGAGCTGGTGTTCGTCGCCGAGCCTGAGCCGATGAGGGTGCGCGTCGCTACCACGGCACCGTTCGCCATCGAGAGGCGCTTCAGGTAGCCGTCGTTCGACGCGTCGAGGAAGCCGCCGGCGACCAGATCGACGCCGTCGCTCGCCAGCCCGCGCACCGTGGACGCCGTGCCGTCGGGATCGAGCGCCTCTTCCCACACGACGCCCATGTCGTCGACCGCCACCACGTGGACGCCCGTCTGCGTGCCGAAGCTGGGGATCTCCGGGAACCGCGCGCCGACGTAGGCGGTGCCGGCAGCGTCGACGACCAGCGAGTGCATCAGGTCGTTGCCGCTGCTGGTCAAGCGGTCGGACCATGCGCACGAATAGTTGCCGGCGCCGGAGTCGAAGTTGTAGCGCGCCACGAGGACGTCCGCACCCGACCCCGCCCCGAGAGCGCAGCCGGCCTCGCCGTCGAACGCGGGGTCGTAGGCGCTGGCCGCGATCTGCCCGCCGAGGATGAAGGCGTCGTCGCCGGGGATGGCGTCGATGCCCTGGCCGGCCTGGTCTCCCTCGGCGGAGATCAGCGCGACCCGCGACCCCGCGCTGGCGAGATCGATGCCGACCAGCACCACGTCGCGCCCCGCGCCGCCGGAGCAATCGTCGCAGGTGCCCACCGCGACGGCGCGGGCGTCGGTGACGGTGACGTCGATCCCAGCGATGGCGTCGACCGGTCCCCACGGCACGCCGACGATGCGCGAGCCGCTCGCAGGGTCGATCTCGACCAGCCATCCGAACGCGTCGTCGGGCGCGTTCTCGAGCCCGGGGGCGAAGAGGTCCGCGCTGTCGACCGCCCTTCCGTTCGCGTTGCCGGCGACGAAGACGCGGCCGGCAGCGCTGACGGCGACCGCGTTCGCGCGCTCGTTGCCGGCGCCGCCGAACCCCACCATCCACGAGACGCCGCTGCCGTCGGCACGCAGCTTGGCCACGAAGGCGTCCTCGCCCGACGCGACCGCGGAGGCGGCGGTCCCGACGATGCTCGCGGTCCCCTTGATGTAGCCGACCGCGTAGATGAACTCGCCTGTCGGATCGATGGCGACGTCGAGGACGACCTGGGTGTCGCTGCCGCCCACCTGATAGAACCTCTCCTCTTCGGGAGGGCCGCCGCCACCACCGCCACCGCCACCGGTGCTCGCGGTCGATGTCGCGCTGCCGCCGCCGCCCCCGGTCGACGCCGCGCTGGCCCCGCCGCCCCCGGCCCCCGCTCCTCCGCGGCCGCCGGTCCCCGCGCCGCCCGCGCCGCTGCCGCCGACGCCATGGCCGCCATGGCCGCCATGGCCGCCGACGCCGTTGCCACCGGCGCCCTGACCGCTCGTCGTGCTCGCGGTGGAGGCGCCGCCGCCGTCGCCGCCGGACGACGCCGCGTCGCTGCTGCTCACCGCCGCTGTCGTCGTGGACGCGGCCGGGCCGGTGCCGGCGCCGCCCGCGCCGGAGATGGCGCCGCTCGAGTCGAGCGAGCACGCTGCGAGGGCGAGCGGCACCAGCGCCCTCAGGGCGAGCGCCCGACGACCGGCCCCGCGCAGCGCGTGCTTCGACATCTCCTCAGGATAGTCGGTCGGTCACCGCCGCGCGGCGGCGCTGAACGCTCGCTTCAGCTGCTGCGGGCTCATCGTGGGGCGGCCGAGGTCCTTGCGCGCACCCTTCTTCACACGCACCTCCAGCATGACGGGGCCGTCGGCGGCCGCGAGCTCGGCGAGCCCCGCGTCGAGCTCGGCCTCGGTGGTCGCACAGAACGCCTTCAGATAGCCGCACGCCCGGGCGATGGCGCAGATGTCGATGGCGAACGCGACCGTCGGCTGGCCGCCGACGCTGTCGTGGGCGCCGTTGTTGAGGACGACGTGCTTGTAGTTCCTCGGTCGGAGCTGGCCGATCGTGGAGAGGCCGCCCATGTGCATGATCACGGCGCCGTCGCCGTCGAGGCACCACACCGGGCGGGCGGGCTTCTGCAACGCCACGCCGAGCGCGATCTGCGAGGCGTGGCCCATGCCGCCCACGGTGAGGAGATCGGTCTCGTGCGACTCCTTGCGGCGGTCACGCGTCTCGAACAGCTCGCGTGACGGCATGCCGGTGGTCGACACCACCAGCGCGTCGTTCGGGAGCTTCTCCACGATGCGCTGGATCGCGCCCTCGCGCGTCATCGCGTAGGGATCGGCCGCCCTGGTCTTGAGGCCGTAGGCGCCGAACGTCTCCTTCTTCACCACCAGGGCGTGCGGGGCCTCGCGGCTCTTCGCGTCGGAGACCGCCGCGGCGACGGCGGCCTCGGCCTCCTTGAGCTCCGTCGGCAGCACGGTGTGCGCGACGCCGATGGCCGACAGCGTCTCCAGGGTGACGAGGCCCATGCGCGCGTGCTGCGGCTCGTCCTTCTCCCCCGGGCTGCCTCGCCAGCCCACCATGAGCAGCATCGGCACGCCGTACACCGCGGGGTCGGCGAGCGACGTGAGCGGGTTGACCGTGTTCCCCAGCCCCGAGTTCTGCATGTAGACGAGACCCAGCTGCGCCGTCGCCAGCCAGTGCCCCATCGCCAGCGCGACGGCGCCACCCTCGTTCGCTGTGATGACGTGACGCTCCGGCGGCGTCGTGTCGGTCACGTAGGCGCAGAAGTCCTTGAGCAGCGAGTCGGGAACGCCGGCGTAGAAGCGGACGTCGGCGCGCGCGAGCGCCTCGTAGAAATCCTTGGGGTCGAGCACGGGGATGGGAGCCTCCGGCCGCAGGCTCTACTCGCGCGGCCGGCCGACGAGAAGACCGCTGCGCGCTGGGCTCAGTGCGAGCCGACCGGCGGGCTCAGGGCGAGGCGACCGGCACCCACAGCTCGACGTTGCGGCTCTCGGCCTCGCCCCGCGCGTCCGACTCCCACCCCGCGGTGTAGTCGATGACGCCCAGGGCCTTGCCCTCGGCGGCGATCGGATCCCCCTCGGTGGAGAAGTCGAGCGCGATCATCCGGATCATCCAGGAACCGTTGTCCATGTCGTGGACCTCGATCAGCCGCATCTGATGGGGAAAATCCGCCAGCGCGGCGCTCTCCGCCTCCCAGTAGGCGTGACCGTCGACCGGGGCGACCGGGCGCACCCGGTGGATGTGGGTGTGCCCCGCGAGGTGGAGCAGCACGTTGTCGAACTGGCCCACCACCGAGCGCAGCTCCTCGCCGAGGACGGCGTCCTCCTGGAAGCTCCCCCCGAACACGTCACCGTCCTGCAGCGACGTCGAGGCGTGATGCGATGTGAGGACCACCTTCTTCCCGTCGTCCCTCGCCTGCGCCAGGGCTGGCACCAGGAAGGCCTCGACGTCTCCACGCAGGAGCAGGCCGTCGGCCCCGCCGACGTAGGCGGCTGCGGTGTCGAGCACCAGGACGCGCAGGTCGGCGCCGATGTCGAAGGCGTAGAAGGCGGCGCCGTAGTCGATCACTGCGTCGTCGATGCCGTGGCCGTCGCCGGCGGCGGCGACCTTCTTCAGGAGCTCGTCGCGCAGCAGCGGCGCGCGCCGCTCATCGGGGGGGATGAGGTCCTGGGTGATGGGCCCGCCGGGCTGCGACCAGTCCCGGGTGCCGGCGCCGCCGTAGTCGAGGAGGTAGTCGTCCTTCTTGAACTCGACCTTGAAGTTCCCCTGGTTGAGCACGTCGTGGTTGCCGGTCACCCAGCGCCAGGGGACGTCGAGGCCCTCGGCAAAGAACGGGTCCTTGGGATCGTTGTCGGGCCCGGACACCGGATCGTCGTCGATGCCGCTGTCGCACTCCACGCTCGGAGCGCCGTCGAGCACCGCCTGGAACCAGTCGATCTCGTTGGTCTGTGCGTTGTCCGAGTTGTCCCCGCCGAGGATGACCACGTCGAGCGGCATCGCCTCGTGCACCTTGTTGATGGTGCGGACGGCAGCGTTGAGGATGCGGCACTCGTGGCCCTCCTGCGGGCGGAAGGCGCCGCTGGTCGCGGCGCGCGCAGCGTCGAGGAGGACGACCCGCGCCGGCGACTCGTCGTCGGCCAGCTGCGTGTCGGCCAGGTGAACGAAGCGCGCCACCATGTGCGCACCGGCGCCGGGTGCGGGGGGCGCCGCGTCGTCGAGGGTCCTCGTCTGGATCGGCTCGCCCCCTGCCTCCGACACCACGCCGTAGCCGCCGGCCAGCAGCTCGGCGATGTCCTCGGGGAGCCTGACGTCGTAGCTCGCCGACCCGCCCGGCGCCTCTCCCGGGTAGGTCAGCGTGCGCTCGGTCGTCAGCGGCGCTTCGGTGAGCGCGGGCAGCGGCGTGGGCGCGCTCACGCCCCCCTCGCCGCCCTGGCCCGCGCTGCCTCCGCTGCCCTCGCCGGAGTCGTCGCCGCAGGCGGAGAGAGCGAGGAGCATCGGCGCAATCAGCGCCAGGAGCGGGGCGTTCGAGCGGCGGTACTTCATGAGGCGAGGATCTTAGCGGATGCTGGGCCCGCGGCGACGCGTGCGGTAAGAGTCCG
>JBKJLX010000158.1:0-32479 GCA_046596645.1 Polyangiaceae bacterium | reverse complement strand
CGACGAGGGAGCACTCCTCGCCATCGCCCGGGAGCTGGTGGCGGTGAACGCGCGCCAGGCGGCGCAGTACCGCGCGGGCAAGGAGAACCTGCTCGGCTACTTCGTCGGGCAGATCATGAAGAGGACCGGGGGCAGCGCCGATCCCAAGCTCGCCAGCGATCTCGCGCGGCGCGCCCTGGGTGAGCCCCCTCCCGAGGGTTCCAGCGGGGGCTCGACCTGATGACCGAAGACCAGGGGCTGGTGGCCCAGGCGCGCATCCCGTTCCGCGTGGCGACGTTCGCCGCCTACTGCGTCGCGCGCATGGCACAGTACGAGGCGGAGAGCCGGACCATCGGCGAGACCAGCCCGCGCCAGCTCGACTACATCCGCGCGTGGGGCCGCACCATCCTCAGGCTCTGGAACGTGCAGCTGATCGCCCGCGGCCCCCACGTGGGCGCCGGCGATCAGGTCCCCAACCTGGGCAGGAACGGCAAAGGGCGCGTCTTCGTGTCCAACCACCGCTCGATGCTCGACGTCGCGGTCACCATCGATCTTTGCCGGGGACGCCACGTGAGCCGCGCAGACCTGTCGAAGTGGCCGGTCATCGGGCTCCTGGCCCGGCGCGCGGGCACGCTGTTCGTCGACCGTGCCAGCAAGAAGAGCGGCGCCGCGGTGGTGCAGGCGATGATCTCCCAGGTGGAGATGGGCGAGGCCGTCATCATCTTCCCCGAGGGCACCACCTTCGCCGGCGACGAGGTCCGGATGTTCCGCCATGGCGCCTTCACCGCCGCCCGGCGCACCGGCGCCGAGGTGGTCCCCATCGGCCTCGCTTACGAGGGCGCCGCTGCCGCCTTCGGCGACGAGACCTTCACCCAGCACATGATGCGCATCAGCCGTGCCGGCACGACCCGCTGCGCCGCCGTGGTGGGCGACCCCATCCCCTCCGAGGGCCTCGAGCTGGAGGAGCTGGAGCGGCGGACCCGCGAGGTCATGCAGCGCCTGGTGCACGAGGCGCGGGCGTTGCTGACGAGCCCGTAAGCTCACGAGATCGCGGTCAAAACGGCTCCTCGCGCAGCGCATTTGTGCTGCGGTGTCGCACCAAAGTGCGGCCCTTCGCTTGGCCCAACGCGTCGTCCGGGGGTACTCGCCGAGACACCTGAGCGCGCGGGCCGCCGCCGGGGGCTTCATGGGGTGCGGCGCCCGCGTCACAGCACTCTCTCGCAAGAGGAGACGCACGAGCCATGGCCGTCGCCTGTCCGACTTCGTTCGCATCGACCATGTCGCTCGACGCGCCCTTCGAGGGCGCTTCCGATCGCGAGTCGCGCATCGAGACCCTGACCTCGGTGCGCGAGGCCGAGACCGCCTCGGGCATGAACGCCGACAAGGCGTGGGACTTCGCCGCGTCGGAGCCGCCGGCGCCCCTCTCCAGCCGCGTGCCGGAGTGGTGCATCGACCTCGGCGACGAGATGATCGCGCTGCATGCGGTCGAGCTCTACACGCGCCTCGCTACCGGCTCCATTTCTCCCAGCGTCAGGGTCTGGCGCTGCGGGCGTGAGGCGTGGACGCCCGCCAACCAGGTGCCCGAGCTGCGCTACGCCATCGAGGACGCCGCAGGGCCCGACGCGGACCCTGTGCTTGCGGTGGGCGGCGAGACCGACGCCGACGACGAGCTGATGGACGCCATCGAGCTCGCGCAGACCGGCTGACGATCCGCCCTGGGGCCTGCGCTCGCGGCCAGCGCTTGCGGAGAGATCACCCGTCGAGGCAGGAGACGAGCGCGTCGTTCTGCTCGGTGCACTCGGGATCGTTGTCGCAGATAAGCTCGGCCGCCGAGCCGCCGCCCTCGCCACCGACGCAGGCGCAGTGATCGGGCGTCGTTGTGGCGCCGAGGCAGTTAATGAATCCGAGGATCTCGTCCGGACACTCGTCGGGCTCGGCGCAGTTGCCGGGCGTGGCGACCTCGCAGCCCAGCTCGTCGCCGATCGCGTCGTAGTGCGCGTTCAGGTGCTCGCACCCCTCGGTCACCGTCTCCCCCGGGACCCACTCGGGGATGCCGCTGCTGCCACCCTCGTTCGAGCCGCCCTCGCCGGTGCTGCCGCCGGTCGACGAGGTCGTCGTGCTGCCGGTGTCACCGCCCTCGCCGGAGCCGGCGGTGGTTGTCGTGGGCGACCCGCCGGTCGTGGCGCCGGTGGTGCTGCCGCCGCCGGTGCCCCCGCTGCCGGTGACCGTGTCCTCGCCACAACCGACGGCCGCCACGGCGACCGCGATGAAGATCAAGCTCGCGCGCATTCGCTGATTCGACCGCCGCTGGGTCGTGAGCGCAAGCGGTTCCGGCGCGTGGATTCGAACCACGATTCGGAGACTCAAAGGCTGGACCTGCCGGCGACGAGTGGCGATCCGCATCATCCTCGATGGTTGCGGCGGACGCTGAGCCGCCATCGGAGGGGGCGCTTCCCAATCTGGGGCCCGTGCTTCCCGAACGCCGCGAGCTCGCGAAGCTGGCGTGCTGCGTGGTGGGGCTCGCCGCCTTCGACCTCCTCGAGGCCGACCTCGACGCGCTGGAGCGTGCGTCGTGACCGGCTCACTCCTCGAGCAGCGCGACGAAGTCGTCGACCGTCAGCCCGGCGCTGCGGAGGATGCTGCGGAGCGTCCCTCGATCCAGCTCGCCGTGCATCGGCACCGTGAGCGGCGCGCGCCCGACGCACTCCAGGCGAACGTGCGAGCCGCGCTGGCGCACGACGCGGTATCCGAGGCGGCCGAAAGCCGCGATGCAGGTGGCGCCGGAGACGAGCGGCGGCGCGACCATCAGGCCGAGAGGGCCAGGTCGACGATCTCGCCGACCGGACGATCGCCGGACTCGATGCAGAGCTCGATCGCCTCGCGGATGTTCGCGAGCGCCTCATCGCGCGTGCGGCCCTGGGAGACGCACCCCGGGAGCATGGGGCACTCGGCGACGATCCAGCCGTCCTCGCCGGGGCGGAGCACGACCGGGAGGCGTTCGGGGGACATCCACGAAGGGTACCACCGGAGCCGCGACTTGACCGGCGCCAGCCCGCCACTGGGCGTGCGCGACGCCCTAACTCGCCGCCGGCGTCGACCGCGCCGAGATCCACGGCGGCGGGAAGAACACACGACGAGCTCGCAGCTCGTCGGCTACGACCGCGCGGACGCCGCGTTCCGGGAGGTCGGGCTGCCCGAGAGCGGGCCACTCGACGTGCTGCTGGGGCTCCCCGCCGAGCCGGCGACCGACGCCGCACCGGTGGTGGATGACGTCACCACCGACGACCAGGTCGAGGCCGACGTGGTGGCCGGATTGGGCAGCGTATTGGGAAGCGCTCCGGGGGCGGTGGAGGCGGAAACCGCTGCGATGCTCGATGGTTCCGGCGCGTGGATTCGAACCACGATTCGGAGATTCAAAGTCTCCTGTCCTGCCCTTGAACGACGCCGGAAGGAGCGGGAGCTATAGCGCCCCGCGCGCCTCTCGTCAGCCTCCCGCCTGCAGGCGCGTGCTGGTTCAGCCCCTGGCGGCGATCGGTGTCAGCTTGCCGTCGGGATCGAGGCGGAAGGCGCGCACGCCGCTCCGCGTGGCGAGGAAGACCATCGCCCGATCGCCGAACGGGACGACGCGCAGGCCGTTGAAGGAGGGCAGGTCCTTGGTGTCGCCGTGCTCGAAGCCGTCGAAGATCAGCACCTCGGCGGCGGCGCGGAGATCGTCGGCGGCGCCCACGCGCAGCCGCACGCCGGCTCGCCCCGCGCTCCACACCAGGGCCATCTTCCCCCCGACGTCGGCGGCGGCGAAGCTCGACACGTCGACCGGGAAGACGTCGGTCTCGGCGAGGACCGCCGAGAGCTTCACCTCGGTCATCGTGCAGCCAGCGGCGCAGCGCGCCACCTTCACCGTCGCCACGTCGCGACCGCTGTCCACCTGGTGGAGCACCTGGGTCAACGTCACGTCGGTGGCGTGGCAGACCAGCTCGCCGCCGGTCGTGCCGGCGGCGAAGAGCGCCGACCAGCGACCGCCGACCAGCACGCTCACCTGATCGCTCTTTGCGCCGCGGACGCGGATGGCGGCCAGCTCGCTGCCCGGGCTGCGGCAGCCGTCCACCAGGCGCTCCTCGTTGGAGCGCGCATCGGGGGCAGGGTCGGCGATCTCGCCGAGGTCCTGCGGAAGACCGAGCGTGTCGCCGAGCGGTCGGATGAAGAGGTGCGGAGCCTGCGCCGGCTTCACGCCCTGGTAGGCGAGGCGATCCCAGAGGAGCGCTGCCTGACCGGGCCCCGCGATCTCGGGATCGGGGACCGCGACCGACCTGTTCGCCGCGCCCGGCTTGCCGTCCGCCGTGGGCGCGCCGCGAAGGTCGATCTCGACGTCCTTCGCCGCGGCGCCGACCAGCAGGGCGACGCCACCCTTCGCGTCGACGGCGACGTCGTGCACCTTGCTCGTGGTCAGCGGCTCGGCGCTGCCGACGCGGAAGACGCCCAGCAGCCCGCCGTCGGCGACCAGCACCGGCGTCGCCGCGTCGGCGGTGGTGCCCACCAGGGCGAGCTTGCCCACCTTCTTCGCCGCGGCCTCGCCCACGGCGACGCAGATCGCCTCGACGTCGGCAGGGCCCAGGGTGCAGAGCTTGGGGCCGCCGCCGGCGCTCTCGTCGACGAGGAAGCGCAGCTTGCCGGAGGGGTTCGGCTCCACGCGGAGCGAGGTGAGCGCGAAGTCGCCGCCGAGGAAGGTGGGGACCTTGGCGAACTCGGTGCGCGACCAGCGCGCGGCGAGCGGGGCGGGCGCCGCGCTGACGGCGGGGTCCCGCTTCGCCGTCACGCCCTTGGCCTTGATCGCCTCCCAGGTCTTCGCGACCGGCTCCTCCAGCGAGGCGGTGCCCTCCTTCAGGACCTTGGCCAGGGATCCGGAGGCGGCGCCGAGCGCGTCCTGGTCGCCGAGCTTGTCGTGGATGGCGGCGGCGAAGGTGCCGCAGCGCTGAGGCCAGGGGGACTCGCCCGGCTTCGCCCGCTGCGAGCTGGGGGTGCCGAGCACCGCCAGCTCCACCCCGCGGACGCGCGCGTCCGGCGCCTCGCCGGCCGCGAGCGGGGCTCCGAGCAGGCACGTCTCCAGCGAGCCGACGTCGGTGGCAAGGGCCTCGCTCCCCTTCGACTCCAGGCGCTGGAGGCCGAAATAGCCCGCCGTTCCCAGCACCCCGATGAGTGCGACCGAGACGATCGCCACCCGCTTCCAGCGCCGCTCGCTCCCGAGGGCGACCTCGAGCATGCGCGTCGGGAGCTCCATCAACCGTGTCTGCTTGCCCATCTTCGCCCTCGAGGCGGGATGCTATTCCCGGGTGCCACCGCACTGCCAAACGATCGGCGGTGTATCCTCGCCCTCGGCCGCATGCGCAAGGCGCTTCAACCGGGCGACGTCCTCGACGGCAGGTACGAGCTCCTCGTCCGTCACGCCGCCGGCGGCATGGCGACGGTCTGGGTCGCGCGGGTCCGCGGTCGCTACGGCTTCGAGCGCATCGTCGCCGTCAAGACCATCCTCCCCCACCTGGCGACCGAGGAGCGGTTCCGCGCGATGTTCCTCGACGAGGCGCGCATCGCCTCGCGCATCCGTCACCCGAACGTGGCCCACCTCGACGACGTCGGCGAGGCCGACGGCGTGCCCTTCATGGTCCTGGAGTGGATCGAGGGCGACCCGCTGTCGCGCATCTCCGACCAGGCAGCGCGCGAGGGGGTTGCCATCCCCATCCCCGTCCTGCTCCGCGTCTGCATCGACGCCTGCCTGGGCCTCCACGCCGCGCACGAGCTGCGCGACGCCACCGGGCAGCTCCTGGGCGTGGTCCACCGCGACGTCTCGCACCAGAACCTGCTGGTGACGACCGAGGGCGTCACCAAGGTCATCGACTTCGGCGTCGCCAAGGCGCTCGACCGCCTGGTGGAGGACACGCGCACCGGGCTGGTGAAGGGCAAGCTGGAGTACGCCGCGCCGGAGTACCTGCAGAAGCGGATCGTCGAGCGTCGCGGCGACGTGTGGGCCATCGGCTGCATCCTCTACCGCGAGCTCTCCGGCCGCTTCCCCTACGAGGCGGAGAGCGACTACGCGCTCCTCCAAGCGATCACCGCGGGCAAGCCGCCGCCGCCGCTGCCGGGGGACGTGCCGCCCGCAGTCGCCGAGGCGGTCATGCGCGCGCTCGAGCACGACCTGTCCCGGCGCTACGCGACCGCCTCCGACATGGCCCGCGCGCTGGAGGCCGCGCTGCCCGAGAAGGCGGGCGCCGCCGAGGTCGCCGCGTGGGCGAACGAGCTGCTGGCGGCGCGCATCGAGGTGCGTCGACGTCACCTGGCCGAGGCGCTGGCCCGCCACGGCGCGATGAACCCGGCCGCCGGCGAGTCGCCGGCCTCGTCGGCGAGTCCGCTCGCGGCGCTGCCGCCGGAGGCGGTCCCCATGCGGCCCGACCGGGCGGACGAGCTGGTCGCCGCGGCCGGCGAGCAGACGAGCGCCTCGTCCGCCGGCATGGCGGTGGGGCCGCCGTCGCCCCAGCTCCGCCTGCGCCACATCGGGGCGATGTTCGTCGCGACGTCGGTGGTGCTCGCGGTGTGGGGCATGGTTGCGTTCGTCGTCCTCACCAGCCCGCGCCTCAACCCAGCGACGGTGCCCGCGCACGCGGTGCCCTGACCGTCCGGCCTGCTATCGTCGCCGCGATGGCCGATCCGGGCGGCGAGGACGACGAGCCCGCGACCGTCATCGGCCGCGCCGAGGGCGCGCGTGCCGCCCAGGCCGGTAGCGGCGCAGGGGCCAGGGCCCCGATCGAGGGTCCGACCCGCGCATTCCAGGCACCGCGGCTGGAGACGACGCGCGCCATGCCCTCGGGCTACGGCGCGTCTCGCTTCGTGCCGCCCCCGCGCGGGTCGTCTCCGCGGCCGGCGGCCGGCCGGCCGGCCGCCGAGCGCCCGACCGTGCCGTCGATGGTGGAGGACCCGATCAGCGCCTCCGATATGACGCTGATCGAGCTCATCGACGCCGAGCTCGACGCGACCACCGCGCGCTTCGCCGTGCCCGACGACGTCGACCCGTCGATCCTCGACGAGCCGACGGGCAGCGGCGCCGAGGCCACGGTGCAGATGTCGATCCCCGACGACATCCCGCGCGACCTCCTCGACAACCCGACCGATCCCGGGATCCCGCTGACGCCGCCGACCTCTCCCGCGGTGCCGCCCAGCCTGGCGCGCGCGGTGCCGATGCCCGCGCCGAGCCTCTCCTCGATGCCGACGCCGACGCTGGGCCTGGCGCTCGAGCCGGTGCCGGTCTCGACCCCTGCGGCGGCGGAGGCGGCCTCGACGTCGGACCGCACGCCCGACGTCGATCGCGCGCGCGCCGCGCGCGCGCCGGCGCCGCGCTGGGTCGCGACCTACATCGCCTTGTGCCTGCTGTTCGGCCTCGTCGGCGCGGCGGCCCTCGCGTACCTCAAGGTCGAGCGCCACTGGTGACGCGGTGAACGTCGGGGTCCGCCCGCTGTACGTCGTCGCGACGCTCGCGATGTTCCCCGCGCTGGTCACCCTCATCCCCATCGCGTCACCCACGCTCCGCGTGGGGCAGGGGCTGCTCGCGACGTTCGCGATCTCCTGGGCCATCGTGGTCGCCTGCCTCACGGTCGAGTGGCGCCGCGACCCCTACCCTGTCGCGATGTTCGGGACGGTGTTCACGTTCCTGGTGGCGTTCGTCGCCGGTTCGCTGACCGTCCTCGACGACGACCCCCGGGTGAACGTGCACGGAGGGCTGGTCGCCATGATCGCCCTGGCGCTCCTCCTCGCTTGCATCGTCGTCATCGTCCGCGAGCGTGGGAGGAGCGACGAGGTCCCGGACCACCTGCTGCGCCGCCTCGGCCCGGGCGCGCTCTTCGAGACCGAGGGCGTGGTCTGGGGCGCGACGACCCAGATCACCGGCGGCGAGCTGCTGGGGATGGTCACGATCTTCGTGCAGTCCAACGTGGGGGCGGCCCGCACCGTCCGCGTCGAGCTCCAGGACGTCGCAGGGCTCTGGGACCGCCGCGGGGCGCTCTCATCCGGCACCGTGGCGCCGTTCGAGCTGCCCGGGGGGGGCCTGGCATGCTGCTGCATCCCGGTGGCACCGGGACGCCGCCCCGCGGAACGGGCGTGGCTGTACATGCACGTGCGTGCCGGCGGGCCGCCCGGTCGGCGTGTCCGGAAGCACCGCGGCAGGGCGGCGACACGCCGCACGACCATCGCCTTCCGTCTCTTTGCCATCCTCGGTGGCCACCTGGTCTGGGGCGGTGGAGTGCGCGCGGTGCTCGACAACCCAGAGCGCCGAACCGGCGAGCTGCCGCCTCCCTCACCGACATGGCGCACCCTGGTGGCGGAGGACCTCGACGCGGCTTCTGGCTCGTTCGCGCAGCACGCCTCGCTGGGCGCCGAGGCCGTTCCCTGAGCGATCAGGGCGTCCCCGGAAACTACAGGTCGATCTGCATCCCCAGCTCGACCACACGGTCCGGAGGGAGGCCGAAGTGCGCGGTAGCAGGCATCGCGTTGCGCGACACCACCGCGAAGAGCCACTTCCGCCAGCGCATCATGGTCGCGGCGCCGCTCGCGAGTAGCGTCTCCCGGCCGAGATAGTAGCTGGTCGTCGAGAGGTCGACCTCGAGGTTGCCGCGTCCCGCCGCGAGCTTGAGGGCCGCCGGCACGCGCGGTGTCTGCATGAAGCCGTAGCGGAGCACCACCCGACGGAAGCCTTCCCCGATTTCCTCGACCGTCGCCCGGTCCTCGAGGCCGATGTAGGGAACGCGCTCGGTGTGAACGCTGACCAGCAGCACCTGCTCGTGGAGCGCCTGGTTGTGAGTGTAGTGATGACGGAGGATTGGCGGTGTTCCGGTAGGGCTCGACGCCATGAACACCGCCGTGCCGCGGACACGCGGCGGCTGGTCGCGCACCACGTCGTCGAGGAACGCCCGAAGCGGCATGACCTTGGCGCCGATGCTCGCTGCCAGCACCTCGCGGCCGCGCTTCCACGTGCTCATGACCACGAAGAGAGCGAGGCCACCCGCCAGGGGAAACCAGCCGCCGTCCATGAATTTGGCGGCGTTGGCGCCCAGGAACGCGAGGTCGAACACCAGGAACAGGGCGACCAGCGGGAGGGATTTCCAGAGCGGCCACCCCCACCGCTCATGGGTCACGAAGAAGAAGAGCACCGTGGTGATGGCCATGGTTCCCGTGACGGCGATGCCGTAGGCGGCCGCCAGCGCGGTGGAGCTCTGGAAGAGCAGCACGCAGATGACGCAGCCCACCCAGAGTCCCCAGTTGATCTCGGGGATGTAAATCTGCCCTTCCGTCGAGCGCGACGTGTGGATGATGCGGACGCGAGGGAAGTAGCCGAGCTGCATGGCCTGCTGGGTCAGCGAGAATGCCCCGGAGATGAGCGCCTGCGAGGCGACGACGGTGGCCGCGGTCGAGATCGCGACGACCGGGTAGAGGCCCCACGTCGGAACCAGGCCGTAGAACGGGTTGGTCGCGGTCTCCGGGTGCGCGAGCAGGCTCGCGCACTGACCGAAGTAGTTGATGAGCAGGGCGGGAAAGACGAGGAGGAACCAGCCGCGGCGGATGGGGGCGCGCCCGAAGTGACCCATGTCGGCGTAGAGCGCCTCGCCACCGGTCACCACGAGGAAGACGCTGCCGAGCAAGAGGAAGCCGAGCTTGCCGTTGCCGATGAGGAATGCCGCGCCGTAGCGGGGGTCGAGGGCCCACAAGATCCCAGGGTTCTCGATCAAGTACGGGATGCCGAGGGCGGCGATGGTGATGAACCACACGACGGTGAGGGGTCCGAAGACGCGACCGATGCCCGCGGTCCCTCGCTTCTGTACCCAGAAGAGCGCGGTCAGGACCGCGAGGGTGATGGGGATGACCGCGTCGTCCAGCGCGTGGGTGGCGACGCTGAGCCCCTCCACTGCCGAGAGCACGCTGATGGCGGGCGTGATGACGCCGTCGCCGTAGAGGAGGGCGGTGCCGAAGAGCGCCACCGGGACGAGGAAGGCAAAGCCGCCTTGCTTGGCCTTGGGCGGGATCAGCGCGAGCAGCGACATGATGCCGCCGGCGCCCTCGTTGTCGGCGCGCAGGATGAACGTCAGGTACTTCACGACGATGACCGCGATGAGCGACCACGTGACCAGCGACAGAACGCCGAAGACATTGGCCTCGGTCACCGCGACGTGGTGATGGCTCGCCGGGCTGAAGCACTCCTTGACCGCGTAGAGGGGCGACGTGCCGATGTCGCCGAACACGACGCCGATGGCGCCGATGGTCAGCGCCCAGCTGCTGGAGGAACCGTGCCGGTGGCGCGATGGGGGAGCCACGTCGACCTCGCGGGAAGCCGAGGTCGCATGTGATGTCGACATGATGCGGAAAGGGTCGTCCTCGACCGGCCTCGCGAGAAGCTCGCGATGGCCGATCTTGATGCTTCGTTGATGCGCGCGACGGACACGATGATGGGCGCTTGATGCGGAGCTCGGCGTCGCGTGCCGCGCCTGAAAATTTGACGGCGTGATGATCCCGTCCCGCATAAACATCGACGTGGGGCATGCATCACGCAGATCGAGATCGTCGCAGCGAGGACGCCGGTACTCCCTACCGTTCGCGCCCGGAGAGCGACGTTCCGCGGCCTCCGCGGCGGCCGACGGGCGACGTCGCCATCCTGGTCGCGGCGATGACGGTGGGGCTCTCGCCCTTCCTCGGCTTCGTCCTGCACCGCGGGGTCACGCGATGGGAGCTGGGTCTCGGCGTCATCGCCGTGCTGGGCTCGCTGGCCGCGCTGCTCGACGTGCGGCGTTGATCCATGCCTGACTCGTCCACGGGCTCATCGGTCTGCTCCTGCCGCTCAAGATCGCCGAGGCCATCGACCTGCTCCGCGTCGCTGTCGGCGTCGGTTGACCGGGAGCCGAGCCATGTCCACCATCCGGGCAGCTCCGCCCCGCCGCCACCATGCTCCCCGACCCTGACGTGCTCCCCCTGCGCGTTGCCGCGGACGAGGCGCGCCCCAGGCGCGCCAGGCTGAAGGTCTTCTTCGGCTTCGCCCCCGGTGTCGGGAAGACCTTCCGCATGCTCGAGGTGGCGCGTGGACTGCGCGAGCAGGGGGTCGACGTCGTGATCGGCGTCATCGAGACCCACGGCCGAAAGGAGACAGCGGCCCTCCTGCGCGGAGTGGAGGTCGTGCCGCGGCGGCAGGTCGCATCTCGCGGGCACGAGCATCTGGAGCTGGACGTCGACGCGATCGTGACGCGACGACCGGCGGTGGTCCTCATCGACGAGCTCGCGCACACCAACGTCCCGGGCAGCCGACACGCCAAGCGGTGGCTGGACGTCCTCGAGGTCCTCGACGCGGGGATCGACGTCTTGTCCACGCTCAACGTGCAGCACGTGGAGAGCCTGAACGACGTCGTCGCCCAGATCACGCACGTGCAGGTGAGGGAGACTGTGCCCGACTCGCTCCTGGATCGCGCCGACGCGGTCGAGCTCATCGATCTCGCGCCAGAGGAGCTCCTGGCGCGGCTGCGCGAGGGCAAGGTCGGCGAGCAGGCGTCGGGCGCGGCTCCGCACTTCTTCCAGCGCGGCAACCTCCTCGCGCTGCGCGAGCTGGCGCTGCGGCGGACGGCGGAGCGGGTTGACGCCGACGTCACCGCGTACCGCAGCGAGCACGGCGTCGAGGGGACCTGGGCCGCAAGCGAGCGCATCATGGTGTGCGTCGGGCCGTCGCCGGCGAGCGCGCGCCTGGTCCGCGCGGCTCGCCGCATGGCGGCCGGGCTGCGCGCCTCCTGGGTTGCCGCCTACGTCGACGCGCCCGGGCACGCACCCCTCCTGGCGCGCGATCGCGAGCGGCTGGAGGGTCACCTTCGCCTCGCCGAGTCGCTCGGGGGCTCGCTGGTACGGCTCTCCGCGGTGCGTGCCAGCGACGCGGTGCTGCTCCACGCGCGCAAGCACAACGTCACCCGGATCATCCTGGGAAAGCCTACCCACTCGCGGCTGCGCGACCTGCTTCGCGGGTCCATGCTCGACGAGATCGTCCGCGGCAGCGGCGACATCGATGTCCACGTCATCTCCGGTGACGAGGAGGTCGAACCCACGGGCCCCAGTCCAGCCGTCGTGCCGCGGCGCTGGCACGCAGGGCTCCGCGCCTACCTGGGCGCGCTGGGACTGGTCGCGGCGACTTCGCTGCTCGCGCTGGCCGGGGATCGGGTGCTCGGCGTCCCCGACGTCGAGATGCTCTACCTCCTCGTGATCATGGTGGTGGCGGTCCTCCTGGGGCGTGGACCGTCGCTCCTGGCGGCCGGTGCGGCGGTGCTGGCCTTCGACTTCTTCTTCGTCCACCCGCGGCTGACATTTCAGGTCGCCGACGCGAGCTACATCCTCACCTTCGTGATGATGTTCCTGGTCGGGATCACGCTTGGCACGCTCGCCGGTCGGCTGCGCAGCCAGGAGCGGCAGGCCCTGGATCGCGAGGCCCGCACCGCGGCGCTGCTCGCGCTGAGCCGCGACCTGTCCTCGGCAGCAGACGAGCCGGAGGTCGCGATCGCCACCGCGCGCCACGCGGCGGACGTCTTCCTGGCCTCGGCGGCGATCTTCATCGTCGACGACACGGGCGCGCCGCAGCTGCTCGCTGCCGCGGGCGGAGACGACGCGACCGCGGGCGACGATGGGCTGCCGCGCTGGGTCACCCGCCACGGTGCGATGGCCGGCCTGGGCACTGACACCATGCCAGTAAGCACGCGTGTCTGCGCACCCATACGCCTGGGGGGCGACACCCTGGGCGCGATCGCCATCGCGCCCGCCGGCGGCGTCGCGCTGACCCGCGGCCAGCGCGATTTCCTGGAGGCCATTGCCCGGCAGGCAGCGCTGGCGCTGGCGCGCGCCCGGCTTGCGGGGGAGGCGCGCCGCGCCGCCCTGCGGGTCAAGGCGGAGGAGCTGCGCAGCTCGCTGCTGTCGCTGGTCTCCCACGATCTGCGCACGCCGCTGGCCGTCATCACCGGCGCCGCGACCGCCCTCCGCGACGAGCCGGCGCTCCCGCCGGCGACCAGCGACGACCTCGTGGAGACGATCTGCGAGGAGGCCGAGCGACTGGAGCA
Source organism: Polyangiaceae bacterium (assembly GCA_046596645.1). GTDB lineage: Bacteria > Myxococcota_A > Polyangia > Polyangiales > Polyangiaceae > JBKJLX01. The sequence goes on along the minus strand of JBKJLX010000158.1, from coordinate 19,391 downwards.
GCTGGTGACGAACCTGCTCGACATGACCCGGCTCGAGTCGGGCGTGGCGTTGCGCAAGGAGTGGATGCCGCCCGTCGAGGTGATCGGCGCTGCACTCACGCGGCTGGAGCGCCGCCTGACCGGCCGCGCGGTGCACATCGACCTCCCCGACGGGCTACCTCTGGTCGAGCTGGATCCGGTGCTCGCCGAGCGGCTGGTGGGGAACCTGATCGACAACGCACTCAAACACTCGCCGCCCGGTACTCCGCTCGAGATCGTCGGGCGCATCGAGGAGGGTCGGGTGGTCTTGGAGCTCGCTGACCGCGGGCCCGGCATCACACTCGGGGACGAGGAGCGGGTGTTCGAGCGGTTCTACCGCGCAGCCGGCACACGCGCCGATGGCGTCGGCCTCGGGCTGCCGATCTGCCGGGCGATCGCGCAGGCGCACGGCGCCGAGCTCACCGCCCACCAGCGGGAGGGGAGCGGGGCGATGTTCCGCCTCCGCCTCGCCAGCGGCGGACCGCCCCCTTCATCGAGCCCGATCGCCGAGCCGCCCTCCAGCGGCAGGAGCGACTCGTGAGCGGCACCGGCGCCCTGGTGCTGGTCGTGGAGGACGAGCCTCCCATGCGTCGGTTCCTCCGCGCTGCGCTGACCTCGCATGGCTACCGCATCGTCGAGGCGGACTCGGTCCAGCAGGCGACCGCCGTGGCCTCCACCCACAACCCCGAGGTCATCCTCCTCGATCTCGGGCTCCCCGATGGCGACGGCATCGACTTCTGCAGGACGCTCCGTGGCTGGACGCGCGTGCCGATCATCGTGCTGTCGGCGCGCGGTCGGGAGGACGACAAGATCGAGGCTCTCGACGCGGGCGCCGACGATTACCTCACCAAGCCCTTCGGGATCGGCGAATTGCTGGCGCGGCTCCGCGTGGCGCTGCGTCATGCGGCGGCGCGCGCCGCCACCGGAGTGGAGACGCCGCTCGTCGAGATCGGGCCGCTGTCGCTCGACCGCTCGCGGCGCGAGGTGAAGGTGAAAGGAGAGGAGGTCCACCTGACGCCCACCGAGTACCGCCTCCTCACGCTCCTGGTCGACAACGCGGGGCGCGTCCTCACCCACCGCCACATTCTCCAGCACGTCTGGGGCCCCAACGCCACCAACCACCCCCACTACGTGCGCGTGCAGGTGGCCGAGCTACGCAAGAAGATCGAGGACGATCCTGCCCGCCCCCGCTGGCTCGTCACCGAGCCGGGCGTCGGCTACCGCTTCCGCGATCGCGACCCCGGCTGAGCGATCACAGCGCGATCTGCATGCCCATCTCGACCACGCGATCGGGGGGCAGCCCGAAGTACATGGTCGCCGGCCGCGCGTTGCGGGACACGAAGGAGAAGAGCGTCTTCCGCCAGCGCATCATCGGGCCGCGACCCTCGGACAGCAGCGTCTCCCGGCCGAGGAAGTAGCTGGTGTCGGCGAGGTCGACGGCGAGGCCGCTCTCGCCGCAGAGCTTGAGGGCGGCGGGGACATTGGGCGTCTGCATGAAGCCGTAGCGCAGGGTCACGCGCCAGAAGCCGTGGGGCAGCGCCTGCACCTCCACCCGCTTCTCGAGGCCCAGGTAGGGCACGTGCTCGCTCTTCACGCTGAGCAGGATCACCCGCTGGTGCAGCGCCTTGTTGTGGTCGAAGTGGTGGCGGAGGATGGGGGGCGTGCCTTGGGGGCTGGACGCCATGAACACCGCGGTGCCAGGTACGCGCGGAGGGGCGCTGCTCTCGACCGTCGTCAGGAAGTCGTCGAGCGGGATGATCTTCTCCGCGATGCGTGCCGCCAGGAGATCGCGGCCCCGCTTCCAGGTCGTCATCACGGTGAACGCCATCAGCCCGATGGCCACCGGGAGCCAGCCGCCGCTGGTGAACTTGGTCAGGTTGGCGCCGAAGAAGCCGAGATCGAACACCAGGAAGAACCCGACCAGCGGCGCAGCCTTCCACACCGGCCAGCCCCAGGTCCGGGTCGCGACGACGAAGTAGACGATCGAGGTGATGGTCATGGTGCCGGTGACCGCGATGCCGTAGGCAGCGGCCAGCGCGGTCGACGACTGGAAGATCAGGACGCACAGGATGCACCCGATGAAGAGCATCGCGTTGATCTCGGGGATATAGATCTGACCCTCCGTGCTCTTCGAGGTGTGGACGATGGCGACGCGGGGGAAGTAGCCGAGCTGCACCGCCTGCTGGGTGAGGGCGAATGCTCCCGAGATGAGCGCCTGCGAGGCGACGATGGTCGCGCACGTCGCGATGATGATCGTCGGCCAGCGCAGGATCCCCGGTGCCAGCGCGTAGAACGGGTTCGAGGCGACCGATGGATCCGCGAGCAGCGCGGCGCCCTGGCCGAAGTAGTTGAGGAGGAGGCAGGGGAAGACGAAGAAGAACCACGTCGTCCGGATGGGGCCTCTGCCGAAATGACCCATGTCGGCGTAGAGCGCCTCGCACCCGGTGATCACCAGGACCACCGAGCCGAGGAGGAGGTAGCCGGTCAGGCCATTGTCGGCGAAGAAGCGCGCCGCCCAGCGCGGGTCGACCGACCCCAGGATCTCCGGGTGCTTGATGATCTGGGGAACCGCCAGCCCGGCAGCGGTGACGAACCACAGCGCGGTGACCGGTCCGAAGACCTTGCCGATGCCACCGGTGCCGCGCCGCTGGATGGCGAAGAGGCCGCAGAGGATGGCGATGGTGATCGGGATGACGTAGTCGCCGAGCGGGCCCGGGGGGTCGCCCGGCTTCGCGGGGAGCGCCAGGCCCTCCACCGCGGAGAGCACGCTGATGGCCGGGGTGATGATGCCCTCGCCGTAGAGAAGTGCCGTCCCGAAGAGCGCGACCAGCGCGATCTTCCCCGGGGCGACCTTGCGCCCCGCGAGCGCGAGGAGCGCCATCATCCCGCCGGCGCCGTCGTTGTCGGCGCGCAGGATGAAGCCGAGGTACTTCACCATGACCACGCCGATGAACGACCAGACCACCAGGGAAAGGATCCCGTAGACGTTCGTCTGATTGACGGCGAGCGGATGGTGCGCGGCGGGGCTGAAGCACTCCTTGAGGGCGTAGAGCGGGCTGGTCCCGATGTCCCCGTAGACGACCCCGATCGCGCCGAGCATGAGCGCCCACTTGGCGCCGTGCGGGTCGTGACCGAGGCGCGATCCTGGCGGAGCGTCGCTTGCGGTGCTCGTCTTGGCGGACATGGCGCGGCCGTTCTAGGTCCGGACCACGCTGCGCCGCAAGCGGACCGGCGCCCGGCGAGATCCCCATGCCCTGGGCGTCGGCGGCGGGAACGAGCGGGCGGGGCGGTGGTCGAAGGCAGGGCGCCCGGTGAGCAACCCCGATCCCCCCGAGGGCACAATTCGCGTAGCGTACGCGCCGGAGGGCGAGGACGACGTGGTCGGTGCCGACGAGTCCGAGGCCGCGTTCGTCGCGCGTCTCGTCGCGCGCGACGAGACGGCCTTCAATCACCTCGTCGTCACGTACGAGCGGCGCGTGTTCGCGCTCGTCTACCGCATGCTCGGGCGCCGCGACGAAGCGGAGGACCTCTCGCAGGAGGTCTTCGTCCAGGTCTTCAAGGCGATCGACCAGTTCCGCGGCGAGTCGAAGCTCTCGACGTGGATCTATCGAATCGCGGTCAATCTCTGCAAGAACCGCACGAAGTACCTCGCGCGGCGCCACTCCAACGAGCAGGACGATCTCGACGCCATGGACGGGCGGCTCCCCCTCACCGCGGCCAAGGGCGCGAGCGTCGGCGACATCGCGCGGCCCGACGAGCTGGTGGAGGGGATGCAGCTGGAGGACATCGTCCGCCGATCGATCGCGCGGATCGATCCCGACTTCCGCGAGGTGCTGGTGCTCCGCGACGTCGAGGACATGTCTTACGAGGAGATCGCGGCCATCACCGGCCTGCCTGATGGCACCGTGAAGAGCCGGATCCACCGCGCGCGCGCCCAGCTGAAGACGATGGTCGAGCGCGCGCTCGGCGGGCGTGCCCTCGACAAGCCCTCCGAGAAGGGGAGGCGCGGATGAGCGACGGCGAGCGCGGGGACACAGGCGCCCCCGAGGACGACGCGATGGATCCTGCCGACGAGAGCCTTCAGCCCGGTGAGCCGAGGAGCCCCGCGGACCTGGACGAGACCGGCGGGGCCGGCCTCGACGACGTCGACGTGCGCGACCTGCTCCGCGGCGCGCTGCGACCGCCCCCCGGCGCGGTCGCGCCCGAGCTGCTCGGTGGCGTACAGAGAAAGCTGCGCACGCGCTCGCGCGGGAAGTTCTACGGCGACGGCTGGAGCACCGCGAGCGCGCCGCGGTCCACCTACCTGGTGACGAGCGCGATCATGCTGGTGCTGATCTTCGTGGTCGCCGTGCTCCTGATCCCCTGGGAGGCCGTGGGGCTCTGAGGCGCAGCGTGCTGCGGCGGGTCGCGGTCAGCGCGTCGCGAAGCGGGCGAGGGTGGGACCGTCACATGCGGAGACCAGGCGCGCCTCCACGTCGAGTGCGCTGCGTCGCGCGTCGGAGGTCGATCCCTTGCGAGACACCGCGAGCTCGCCCTCGTCGACGCGGCTCGTCCACGCGAAGAGGAGGCGGCCGGCACCGGTGACGGCCCAGCGCGCCTGCGAGGTGCTGCTGCCGCGCAGGGTGGTGGTCGAGGTTCCCGCGTCGCGCGGTCCGGGCGTCGTCGCCTGCTCCTCGATGCTCTCGGTCCAGGTCGCGGTGAGGAGCGCGACCGGCGAGCCCTCGAGCGTGACCCAGCGCTCGACCTCGACGTGCACGTCGACGGGGGGCGCGTCTGCCGCGGCGCCCTGGGCGAACGAGGACCGGAGCGGCCAGGTGGCGCCCGCGCCGATCTGGCCGCCGATCGGCAGCGTGGGAAAGAGCGCGCCCCACCCGGCGAAGCCCTCGATGCGGTGCCAGGAGGGCGACTCCTGCCGCGGTGCGAGCACGCGCCCTCCGTCGCGCAGCCCCAGCGCCACCCGGGCCGCCGCGTCCTGACGCCCGGGCAACGGCAGGCCGGTCGCGGTGCGCATCGCCAGGTCCTTCACGACCAGTGTCGGCCCCTCGGGGTCGTCGACCGTCGCGCGGAGGATGGCCTCCAGCGCCGGGCCCTCGGGGGCGACGCGCGGCGTCCGCCCCTTGGTCTCGAGGATGGAGGACCGCACCGCCCACTCCAGCGGGCAGTCCGCGCTCGCCTTCCAGGTGATCGGTGCCCCGGCTGGCGCATCCACCACGGCGCGTGCGCCCAGCGCCTCGCGCCAGGCGGAAGCACCGTCCCGGGTGGTGATCGGCGCCGCGTTCATGCGGGGCGCGGAGGTCGGGTCCGCAGCCGCCGCCGAGGCGGATGCGCGTGCCGCGGCGCGCTTCTTCTCCCGCTTCTTCTCCCGCCGCTTGTCCTTCCGCTTCTGCCGCGCCTCCACCTCCGCGCTCGAGCGCGGCGCCGCGCTCCCCGACGCCGCGGCCCGCCCCTTCCCCCCGCCGTCCACCACCGCGCCCGGCTCCGCGCTGCACCCCGAGACCGCCAACGCGATCACGAGCGTCGCGAGCAGCGAGCCACCCCCTCGATGCGTCCGCGCACCCTCTCCCCCGCCAGATTGCGCAGCGAAGCGGAGCCCGCGCAGCGCTCCGGCTCCGATGCGGATCAATGCAAGGTCACCCGTCTCGGCTCCCCGCCCCCGCCGCATCGGAGACGCAGCGCGAAGGCGAGCCTTCGGGGGAGGGGGCTGCGCAGCAAAGCCCCCTCGAGGCTAAACCGTCCAGCGGACCAGGACGCAGGTGATGTTGTCGGGGCCGCCCGCGGCGTTCGCCTGCTCGATGAGCTTCGAGCACACCGTCTTCAGGTCCTTGTGGGTCCCGAGGATCGTCTGCATCTCCGGGTCGCTCACCGGGCCGGAGAGGCCGTCGGAGCAGAGGAGATAGGTGTCGTTCAGTTGCGGCGCCTCGAAGCGCGTGTCGACCTTGACCGTGTCCTTCATTCCCAGCGCGCGAACGATGACGTTCTTGTGGGGAAAGTTCGCGATCTCCTCCTCGGTGAGGCGCTTCATCTTGATGTAGTCGTTGAGGAGGGAGTGGTCGTCGGTCAGCATCTCCAGCTTGCCGTTGCGGAAGCGGTAGGCGCGGCTGTCACCGACGTGCGCGACGTAGATCCCCTCGTTGGCGGTGAAGAGGCTGACGAAGGTCGTCCCCATGCCGCGCTTCTTCGCCTCGCGCTGGGCGGTCTCGTAGATGCGGAGGTTCGCGAGCTTGATCCCGGTGATGAGCCGGTTCTCCTCGTACCCCTTGGTACGATCCATCTTGTACGGCCAGGTGCGCTCCGGGTCGTCCTGCGTGGCCGCGAAGAACTCCTGCATGGCGTCGATCGCCATCTTCGAGGCGACCTCGCCCGAGGCGTGGCCGCCCATGCCGTCGGCGACGACGAACAGGCCGTAGTCCGCGAGGATCGCGAAGTTGTCCTCGTTGTGGTTGCGCTTGCGACCGACGTTGGTCTCGCCCGCCACCTCGATGCGGAACTGCTCAGGCACCGGTCACTCGCGCTCTCTCCGTGACGGCACGGCCGTGGCTCGGCCCGCGCGCGGCTCTCGACATCGACACGGCGCCATCGTGAGGGGTCGCGCCATCGGCCGTCAAGACGAGCCGCCGGGCCCCGAACCTGCGAGCCTCGCTCAGCGTCGCTGCCCGAAGTCCTTCGGCGCGCCGTCGGTCGCCGACCCGGGGGCGGGGCCCCGCGGGGCCGGGGCCGGGGGAGGCTGCCCAGGAGGGCCGCCGGGGGTCGAGGCCGGGCCAGCGCTCCCGGTGAGGCTGGGAGCGCGGGTGAGCACCACGTCCACCTGCCGGTAGGCGCCCCTGGAGAAGAGGGTCAGCGCGACCTTCTCTCCCGGGGCGTGGCGGCCGATCGCCCGCGAGAGCTCGTCGTGGGTGGTGACCGGCTGGCCGGCGACCCCGAGGATCAGGTCGCCGTCGGGCCCCGCGGCCAGCTTGGCCTGGGCCGCCGGGCTCCCCGCGCCGATCTCGGTGATGCGGACGCCGCGCGCGAAGCTCCCCACCGCGCGCTCGCTGCGCACGCCGAGGTAGGGCGCGGCGACCACCGCGGTCGCTGGCAGCGCACGGAGGAAGCCGCGCAGGGTCGTCACCGGGACCACCCGGGCGGCCGCCAGGCACGTCTTCTTCCCCTCGGGCACGTCGCAGCTGTGGACCACGATGCCGACCGCCGCCCCCGACTCGTCGACCACCGGGCTGCCCAGGAAGAGCGCGCCGACCACCGGGATCGCCAGCGGCGCGGCGCGCGAGGCCGGCGCCTCGCGCGGCTCCGGCTTGTTCGCCTTGAGCTCGTAGTAGGTCAGGCGCGAGGAGGTCGTCGGCTCGACGGCGCTCGGCGCGAGGCCGCGCGTCCACCCGGCGCGCGCGGGGACGATCAGCGCGAGGTCGCTCCTCGCGTCCTCGTGGCCGACGGTGGCCGTGACCGTGGAGCCGTCGGCGAACCGCAGCGACAGGTTCTTCTTGTTGCCGCCGAGCGACGCGAGCGACGTGACGACGCGCCCGTCGGACGCGAGCACCAGGCCGAGCGCGACGCCTTGCGCGCCGCGAAGGACGATGGCGACGCCTGCGCGCGCGCCGTCGACCGGCTGCGCGATCGCCGCGGCGGCGACGACGGCCGGGCGCGCAGCAGGGGGGGCCACCGCGGGAGGGGGCACGGCGGGCGGCGGGGCGGCCGGGCGTGGCGGCGCCGGCGCTGCGGCCGGGCGCGGAGGGGCCGGCTGGGCCACGGCCTGGCCCGGGAACGTGGAGACCACCGCCCATGCGAGCAGGGCCGGGCCGAGAGCGCACTGGGATAGCTTGCAGACCGACATCGGGACCTCGCGCGTCTTGGCTGCAAGCGTGCGGTCGCCGCCCCGGGGGTGCAAGCGCCAGGGGCGGGGACACGTTCCCCTGGCCCGAGCGACGGCGGGGCGGTCACGAAACGAGCCGAAGGGGCACATGAAGCGCGAAGAGGCTGAGATGGCACCTGGGCTCGCCCGCATGGACGCCGAAAAATTTTCTGGAAAGGGAGCAGACGTCGACCCGATCGCAGCTCTGGTGGCCGCCGGCGACCACCGGCGGGCGATCGCGGAGTGCGCGCGCCTGTACGGCGTCCCCCTCGGGCGGCTCTGCATGGCCTTCACCGGCTCGCAGGCCGAGGCGGAGGAGATCGTGCAGGAGACGTTGATCGCCGCATTCGACGGATTCTCGACGTGGCGCGGGGAGGGGACCGTCAAGTCGTGGCTGTTCGGGATCGCGCGCCGCATGAGCGGCCGCCACACCGAGATGCGGAACCGCCGTCAGGCGCGGCTCCGCCTCGTCCACGACACCGATCGGGGGCCCGATGCCCAGGAGCTGTCCCTGGAGCGCGAGCGCGCCGAGCGCGCGCGGGCGGCGCTGGCGACCCTGAAGCCCAGCGAGCGGGAGGCGATCGCCCTCCGCTATGAGGCCGGTCTCAGCTTTCGCGAGGTGGCGGTGGCGTGCGGGGTCGACGAGGCGGCGGCGCGAAAGCGTGTGAGCCGAGCGCTGTCTCGCATGCGCGAGCAGCTGGCGGAGGAGTAGAGCGATGAGCGTCCAGAACGACCGGTGCCGCGAGGCGAACGAGCAGATCCCCGAGATCCTCGAGGGCACCGCGCCCGCGAGCGTGTTCGAGCACATCGCCTCCTGCGACGCCTGCCGCGATCTGCGGTTCGAGGCGGAGCGCGCGATCGCGACCGTGGCCGCGTCGGGCGCGGACTTCCGCGCGCCCGAGGGCTACGTCGACGCGCTGGTGGCCGCAGTCCTCGAGGCGCGGCCAGACGGGCCGGAGCGCGCCCACAGCGGCGTGAGCGAGGCCTCGCCCGAGCGCGGCTCGACGCGGGGCGTCGCAGACGACATGGCGCGCGCCTCCGCGGCCGCGACCCCGCAGCGCGATCGCATCGCCGAGGCGATGGGCACCGCGAGGACGGAGCTGTCGAGCGGCGACCTCCCCGGCGCCGCCGGCGCCGAGGCGCCCCGCGCGGAGCCTCCGCGCGCCGGGCCCAACGACACGGTGTTCGAGGGCATCCCGGCGTCGTTGCGCGAGGAGCGCGCGGCCGCCAGCGCGGCGCGCTCGAGCGCGCCCGTCGAGCGCTTCGTCCCCGTCCACAAGACCGTGCCCCTGCAGGCGGTCACCCCGGTGCCGCTGTCGCGCCAGGACAGCGGCCCGACGGTCGCGCAGGCGGTCACGGGCAAGGGCGCTTCCAACACCGACCCGGTGGGCAGCGCGTCGCTCGCGGCGCATCGCGACGGCGACTCGGTCATCCCCGACCTTCGCCCCGCGGCCGCCGGCCCGGCGCGCCCCGCCGCCGGCGGCAGCGACAACCGCACCGCCGGAGCCCAGGTGATCCCGTTCCACCGCCGGCCGGGCGCGCTCGCCGGCCTCTCCGCCGGCCTCGTCGCGGCAGCGGCCGCCGGGTGGATGCTGTTCGCCAGCAAGGGCGACGTTCGACCGGTCGCGGTCGAGGGCCCGTGGTCGGGCAAGATTGCCAAGATCGCGCGCGCCTCCACCGACGGCGCGTCGGGCCTAGAGGTGTGCCCCTCGGGCGAGAAGGCCGCCTGCACCGCGGCCACCGCGGAGACGGCGTTCGCGCCGGGCGCCACGCTGCGCACCGATGCCAAGACGCGCGTGCGCGTCGAGCTCGCCGACGGCACCGTGGTCGCGATGGATCGCAGCTCCGAGATCCAGCTGCCCGCAGGGGCCTCGCGCATCGCGAAGCTGACGCGCGGCGTCGTCACCGCCGACGTGGCGAAGGTCGAGGGCGCCAAGGCTGCCAGCTTCGAGGTCCCGCAGGGCCGGATCGAGGTCATCGGCACCAAGATCGTGGTGACCGCATCCGAGCGCCGCTCCTCGGTCGAGGTCGCGCGCGGCGAGGTGAAGATCACCTCCAGCACGGGCAAGTCGGCCGACGTGCGCGCGGGCGAGGAGGCGATCATGAGCACCAACGGCGAGGTCACGGTCGCCAACGCGACCTCGCTCTCCGACTCGCTGGAGTGGTCGTCCGACAGCGTGGAGGAGGCGGACGCGCCCGCGCTGCGCGGCCTCGGCGAGCTGCGCGCCAAGAAGCCCGGCGAGCAGAAGGAGCGCGACGGCGCGGTCCGCCTTGCCAAGCACTCGGTGAAGACGCGCATCGTCGACACCATCGCCCGCACCGAGATCGAGGAGGTCTTCACCAACCAGACCGACGAGGAGCTCGAGGGCATCTTCCGCTTCCCGCTGCCGCCCGGCGCCCAGATCGAGCGCCTGGCGCTGGAGGTCGACGGCCAGCTGATGGAAGGCGCCTTCGTCGATCGCGATCGCGGCGCCGCCATCTGGCGCGGCGTCATCCAGAACGCAGCGCCCAAGGCGCCGCGCCCGCGCGAGGAGATCGTGTGGGTCCCCGGGCCGTGGCGCGATCCCGCGCTCCTGGAGTGGCAGCGTGGCGGGCGCTTCGAGCTCAAGATCTTCCCCATCCCGAAGAAGGGCTCGCGCCGCGTGGTGATCGCCTACACCCAGGTGGTCCCGCAGTCGGGCGGCGTCCGCCGCTTCTCCTACCCGCTGGCGCACGATCCGAGCGGCTCGACGCGCGTCGACGACTTCTCGGTCGACGTGCAGGTGCTGGGGCACGACCGCGAGTTCGGCGTGCAGACGCGCGGCTACGACCTGAAGGACGCGGGCGGCGGGGACGCGGCCAAGCTCACGCTCGCCGAGACCGGCTTCGTCCCCGCCGGCGACCTGACCGTCGAGTACGCGCTGCCCAACCGGACCAGCGAGATCACGACCTGGGCCTACAAGATGGACGCGCCGATCGCCGGGCTCGACCCGAAGACCGGCAAGCCGACGGCCTCCGCCGCGAACGTCGCGCCCGGCTCGCGGGCGGTGACGGAGGACGAGAAGCGCGCCGAGGACGAGGCGCGCGTGATCACCGACGACCGGTCGCCGTACGTCGCCATCGCTCTCCGCCCGAAGCTGCCCCGGTGGGGTGAGGGCAAGGACCGGGTCCACGCCATCGTGGTCGACGCCAGCCGTTCCATGGTCGGCGAGCGCTTCGGCCGCGCCACCCGCCTCGCCTCGTCGATCGTCCGCGAGATGGATCGCCGCGACGCGTTCATCCTGCTCGCCTGCGACGTCACCTGCCAGGCGCTCGGCGCCGAGCCGGGCCGCCCCATGGGCAGCGGGCCGGTGGAGCCCAGCGCGGCCGCGGCAGACGACGTAGAGCGCTTCCTCGGCACCATCGAGCCGGACGGCGGCAGCGATCTCGCGGGCGCGGTGGAGGCGGCGCGCAGCGCCGTCGGCAACCTCTCCGGCAAGGAGATGCGCGTCATCTACCTCGGCGACGGCACCCCCAGCGTCGGGCCCACCAAGCCCGCCCACGTCGAGGCCGCGGTGCGGCACGCGCTGCCCGCGGGCGACGGCTCGGTGGTCGCGGTGGCGCTCGGCGCCGATGCCGACACGACGTCGCTCGCGGCGCTCGCCCGCGGCGGCGGCGGCGTGGTCGTTCCCTACGTGCCCGGCCAGCGCGTGGCCTCCGCCGCGCTCGACGTCCTGCAGGCGGCCTACGGCGTGGTGCTCCGCGACCCGGTGGTGGAGCTGCCGGCCGGCCTGCAGCAGGTCACCCCGGCGCGGATGGATCCCGTGCTCGGCGGCGACGAGACCTACGTGTTCGCGCGCATGACCGGCGACAGGGTGGAGGGCACTGTGCGCCTCCGCGGTCGGGTCGGCGACGAGGCCTTCGAGCAGAGCTACCCGGCGACGGTGGTGGCCTCGACCAGCGCCGGAAACGCCTTTGTTCCGCGCCTCTTCGCCGCGGCGAAGATCGACGAGCTGGAGCGGCTCGGCGGCGCCGAGGTGAAGCCGACCATCGTCGCGCTCTCCCGCAAGTTCGCGGTCGCGAGCCGTCACACCTCGCTCCTCGTGCTCGAGAGCGAGGCGATGTTCACCGCGTTCGGGCTCGATCGATCGCGCGTCGCGCCGTCCTTCACCGGCGAGGTCCTTGCCGACAGCCACAGCGGCGACGTCGACGGGGAGGAGCAGGAGGTGGCCGCCGCGGCGGAGTCGCTCGACGCCCTCTCCGAGGCGAAGGGCGCGCCGGCGAAGTCGGCGGCCAGGGCGATGGACCGCGGCGAGGAGTGGGACGGATCGGCCGAAGCGGGCGGCCTCGGCGTGAGCGGCAGCGGCAGCGGCCGCCGCGGCCCCGGCGGCGGCGCCCAGCCCGCGCCCACCAGCGCCCCGGCCCCGGCGCAGGCCGAGGCGCCGAAGTCACCCCCCGCCGACGACTGGGATCCTTTCGCCGGCAAGGACAAGAAGGAGGACTCGCGCGCGTCACGCGACCGACGCCCGCCTCCGCCGCCGAGCCGCCCCGCGGGCAGGCCGCTGGTCCCGATGCGCCGCGTCTTCGATCGCAAGGCGAGCTTCAGCCCCACCAACGTCCTCGCTTCGGAGAAGACCGCCGAGATCGCGCTCGCCGAGTCGGCCTCCAAGGCCGCGCCCGACAGCCGTGACAAGACGGCGACGCTGTACTCGCTCTACTCGGCGGCCGGTCGTGTGGGCGAGGCGCAGGAGCTCGCGGCGCGCTGGTCCAGCCGCGACGCGCTCGACCCCGACGCCCTCCTCGCCCGGGCCGATCTCGCGGCGCGCAACGGCGACCGGGATCGCAGCGCCCGCATCCTGTCCGGCCTGGCCGATGTTCGCCCCGGCGACCGCACCGCCCAGGAGCGCCTCGCGGCGTTCCACGACGCGGCCGGCGAGCACCGCCTCGCCTGCCGACACAAGCTGGCGCTGGCCGACCTCGTCCCCGGCGAGGCGAAGCCGGTCGCCGAGGCGACCCGCTGCGCGAGGGAGCAGGGCCTGAGCGAGCTTTCCGGGCTGCTCCGCGCCGCCGCCCCCGAGCGCATCCGATCGGAGATCGACCGCCTTGTGGTCGCGGCGACGCCAGCCGCCACCCCGCTGGTCGGCGATGTCCGCGTCGCGGCCACCTGGAACGGCGGCGAGGACCTCGACATCTCCCTCGTCGACGCCGGGGGCAAGCGGTTCTCCTGGGCGGGGTCGCCCTCGAAGATCGTCCGCGTGTCGGTGCAGGACGCGGCGAGCGCCCGCGCGGAGACGATCGCCATCTCCAACCTGGCGTCTGGCCAGTACGTGGTGGAGATCGCCCGCGCCCGGGACGGAGCCAACACACCGGTCGGCGGCGAGGTCGTGTTCACCCTGCCCGGTGGCGAGGTGCGCCGGGTGCCCTTCACCCTGACCGGCCCGCGGGCCGAGGTGGGCACGGTCCGCGTCTTCTTCACCTCGCGCCTGGTCCCGGTCGACTCCGGCTGGAACGGCGGCCGCAACGCCTCCTCCTGGTAGGACCGGCGGCACGGCACGGCAGCACGGCGCGAGCGGCACCGGCAGCAAACAACCCCGGGGGGTGAGGGCTCGACAGCGCGCGCTGGCGACCGTATCCCTCGGGCCGCCATGAGCAGCAGCGACCACGGGCCCGGCCACGCGTCGGCCGCCCACCACGACGACCCTCACGACGCCTTCGACCCCGAGCCCGTCCAGGAGCTCGCGGCCGACGAGACCCCGAGCCCGGGGTGGCTGCCGGTGGTCGGTGGGGGCGCCCTGCTCATCGCGGCGACGTGGTTCTTCTACCCCGGCGCCGGCGCCGCCAGGCCCGCCTCGGTCGAGGCGACGCTTCCGCCCGCGGTGAGCGCCGCGGCACCCGCGGCGCGCGCCACCGGCGCCGCCCGCAAGGCAGCCGTCCCCAAGCCGACGGGGAGCGGCTCCCCCATCACGCGGCGGATGGTCGACGTGAAGGCGGGCGACAAGAAGAAGGCCCCGCCGCCCCCCAGGCCGCAGCCGCGTCCGTGAGCGCCAGCCACCTCACCCAAGCGCTGGTCCTCGGCACGGGGACCATGGGCCAGGGCATCGCGCAGGTGTGCGCGGCGGCCGGGCTCGAGGTCCGCCTGCTGGACTCCGATCCGGCGCGCGTCGCCGCGGCGCTGGCCGGCATCGACAAGGCGCTGAAGCGGCTGGTCGAGAAGGGCAAGCTGGAGGAGGACGCGCGCGCGGCGACGCTGTCGCGCCTGATCGCCGCCGAGGACGTGGAGCACGCCTCCACGGGCGTCGACCTGGTGATCGAGGCGGTCCCGGAGTCGATGGAGCTCAAAGTATTGCTCCTGGGCCGGGTGGTCGCCGCGGCGCCGCGCACCGCCATCGTCGCATCCAACACCTCCAGCCTCTCCATCACCGAGCTCGGCTCGCGCATCGCCGCTCCGGAGAGGACGGTCGGGCTCCACTTCTTCAACCCGCCGCCGGTCATGGAGCTGCTCGAGGTCGTGCGCGGCCTCGGCACCTCGCCGGAGACCATCGACACCTCGGTGGCGCTGGCGCGCCGCCTGGGGAAGACGCCGATCGTCGTGCACGACGCGCCCGGCTTCGCCACCAGCCGCCTCGGCGTCTGCCTGGGCGCCGAGGCCATCCGCATGCTGGAGTCCGGCGTGGCAACCATCGAGGACATCGATCGCGCGATGGAGCTCGGCTATCGCCACCCGATGGGGCCGCTCAAGCTCACCGATCTGGTCGGGCTCGACGTGCGGCTGTCCATCCTCGACCACCTCCACCGCGAGCTGGGCGAGCAGTTCCGAGCGCCCCCGCTGCTGCGGCAGATGGTGCGCGCCGGTCGCCTGGGAAAGAAGGTCGGCCTCGGCTTCTACCGCTGGACGGACGACGGCCCGATCGCGACGACGGTCCGCTAGCCCATGGTCGTCGGTGATGCCATCGGGCACCCGCAATCGATGCACTGGATCGGGCCGTTCACGATCCTGCAGTCACTGGTCGCGCTGGCGATCGGCCTCTACTTCGGAGGCAAGAGCGTCTACCTGGTGAGCGAGGGCCGGCTCACGGACGGCACGGTGGTGAAAGTCGATCTCACCAGCAAGGGCGCCGGCTGCCCGGTGGTGGAGTTCACGACCCGCAAGGGGCGCCGACTCCAGATCGACGGGATCGTCAGCAGCAAGCCCCCTGCGTATCGGGTCGGCGAGACGGTGGAGGTCTACTACCTCCCTGCTGACCCCGAGGTCGCCAGCATCGCGAGCTTCGGCGAGATGTGGATCCTGCCCACGATCTGCGTCCCGGTCGGCCTCGGGATGGCCGCGCTGGGCGTGGGCTTCTGGGTGGTGGGCTCTCGTCGCAAGCGGGCTCGGCAGCGCGCGCTCGCTGGCCACCACCTTCCGGCGGTCGTCGTCGGGGCGACGAGCGAGCGCCGGAAGTCGAGCACGCAGTATGTCCCCATCGTCGAGGTCCGCCACCCGCAGACCGGGCACGTGATGCGCATCACGGCGGACCGGACGAGGACCCTGTTCCAGCCGGGGACCCCGGCGGTGCTGCACGTCGAGCCCGCGCCGCCGCACGGGTACTTCATCGAGATCTCCGGGTAGGCGTCAGCGCGAGTCCGGGGGCTCGCCCGAGCGCGCGCCCGCCTCGCGCAGCCTGTCTTTCTTGCTCTTGCGCGTGCCCTTCACGCCGCCGTGGGGGTTGCCCGCCGGCAACGCCTCGGTCGGCTCGAAGCCGACCAGCCGCTCGTGCTCCACCCGGAGGTCGTTGCGCTTCTCGATCAGCCGGAAGTGCGCCTGGTCAGCAGCGGTGACGAAGCTCACCGCGACGCCCGAGGCGCCGGCGCGCGCGGTGCGACCCACCCGGTGCACGTAGTCGGCGGCCGAGCGCGGCAGATCGTAGTTCACGACAGCCGGGAGCTCGACCAGGTCGAGCCCGCGCGCCGCGACGTCGGTCGCGACCAGGACGCGCACGCGCTGCGCGGCCAGATCGGCGAGCACCCGGGTGCGCGTGCCCTGCGCCAGGTCGCCATGCAGCGGCGCCGCCAGGGCCCCGGCCTTGCGCAGCTTGGTCGCGACGTGCTCCGCCGCCTTGCGGCTGGCGACGAAGACCAGCACGTGAGACCAGCCGTGGGCCTCGAGCAGGTGGAGGAGCAGGCGCGTCCGCCGATCGGTGTCGACGTCGATGGCGCGGTGCTCGAGGGCCCCCGGACCCACCTCGTCGGCGCCCTCGACCAGTCGCACCGGGTCGCGCAGGAGCCCGGCGGCGAGCTCGCGAACCGCCGGCGGGAAAGTGGCGGAGAAGAGCAGATTCTGGCGCGACGCCGGCAGGCACGACAGGACACGTGCGAGTTCGTCGGTGAAGCCCAGCGAGAGCATCCTGTCCGCCTCGTCGAGCACCAGCGTGCGCACGTCGCCCAGGCGGAGCGCGTTCTTCTCCACCAGATCGAGCAGCCGGCCCGGCGTGGCCATCACGATGTCCGCGCCGCCGCGCAGGGCCATCATCTGCGGGTTGATCGACACGCCACCGACGGCGACGCGCGTCTCCGGCGGCTCGCGCTGGAACCGGGCGAGGTGCTGCGCCACCGCCGCGATCTGCTGGGCCAGCTCGCGCGTCGGCACCAGGATCACCGCGCGCACCCGGCGCGGGCGCGTCCGCCCCTCGGCGGCGAGCGCGTGGAGGATCGGGAGCACGAACGCCGCCGTCTTGCCGGAGCCCGTCGGGGACGACGCACACACGTCGCGGCCTTCGAGGATCGCCGGGATCGCATGGGTCTGGACCGGGGTCGGCGCCTCGAAGTGGGCCACCGCGCGGACCAGGTCGGGGTGCAGCCCGAGCGAGGCGAAGCTCATCGGCCGGGAGGCGATCCGGCGTCTCGCGGAGGCCCGGCGTCGCCAGGACGGCCGGCATCTGCCGGGCCGCCATCGGCCGCGCCCCCGTCGCGCGCCGGACCGGCGTCGGCCGCGGGGGAGAACGGCTCGAGCGCCTCGCCCCGCGGGGGCCACAGGTACTTGGACTCATCCCCCGAGGCGCGATCCACGAGCTTGGCGAAGACGGCGCGCGGGTGGTCCGCCACCTTCACGGTAAAGCGGGTGGTCACCTTGTCGAAGGACGGCCTGCGGAAGGGGCGCCCGTCGTCCTCGCGCGGGAGGTCGGCGCCGAGTGGAACGTTGAAGCGGACGCGATCGAGGATCTCGTTGCCGACCCAGAGCTCCAGGGCGTACCGACCCATGACCCGCGCAGAAGCCTCGGGGTTCTTCACCGAGACGGTACGCACCTTCTCGATCGCGACCTTGCCTTGATCGACGCGGATGTCGAAGAGCCGCTGCGTGGTCGAGGGGACGCCCGGCGGGTCCGGCGGGTAGCCCCCCTTGGGCGGCTCCGCCGAGGCGATCGAGTCCTCGGCCAGCGCGCCCACGATCGTCACCACGGTGGCGGCCGCGCCGAGGCCGAGCCCGGCAGCGAGCATCGCGCGCAGCAGCGGGCGCAGGATCACGCGGGACGTCGCCATGGAGGGACCCACCCTTCCCACGCCGTCGGGGCGCCGTCGAGCGCGAGCCACGTCGCGCGCATGTCCGCGGGCGCTGGCCAAGTCGCCTCCAGCGTCGGACGCGGGCCGCGATCGAGGAGCGCGGCCGCGGTCGCGTGCAGCATGGGGCGCCCCACCTCGTGCACCGCACCGTCGCGGCCCGCGAACCGCCGCGGCCCGTCGTGCGACACGTCACCCACCAGCGGCGAGCCGGCGCCGGCGGCGTGCTCCCGGATCTGGTGCGTTCGCCCGGTGACCAGCTCGAGCTCCAGCCACGTGGCGTCGCGCGCCTTGACGCCCCCCGACCAGCGGGTGGTGGCGGGCTTGCCCCCCACCGGGGCCTCCCAGACCCCTGCGCCCTCGACGTCGCCGGATGCGATCGCGAGGTAGACGCGCCGCAGCTCGCCCCGCTCCTTGGCGCGCGCGAGCCGAGCGGCGCCCCGCGGGCCCAGCGAGCAGGCGACGACGCCGCTGACGTCGACGTCGAGGCGCGAGGCGGCATGGACCGCCCGCACCCGCAGCGCCGCAGCGAGGCGGGCCACCAGCGAGTCGTCGCCGCGGCGTTCGGGCTCTGTCGCGAGGCCGGGCGGCTTCGCCGCGAGGACCACCTCACCGTCCCGTGCCAGCACCAGGGCCTGCACGGCGTCCGCCGGCGCTTCGCTCACCGCCGCCGCGCCCTTCGGCAGCCGTCGTCGCTCCCACACCTCGACCAGCTGGCCGGCATGCACGGCGAGGCCCTCCGCCGCGCGCTTGCCGGCGACGAACACGCGGCCTTCGGCGAGCGCGTCGCCCAGCTCCCCGCGCGTCGCGGTCAGGCGCGAGAGGATCGCCGCGACGGGTGCGCCATCATCCTCGGCGCCGACGATCCACCGCGTGCTGGCCATCGCGTCGCTCAGCGGGCCGGCGGCGTCACGGTCGGGCGCTCATCGAGCAGCTCGACCACGCCACGATCGCCGTCGACGCGGACCCGATCCCCGTTGCGTAGGGCCACCGTCGCGCCCTCGACGTCGACCACCGCCGGCACGCCGTACTCCCGCGCCACGATCGCCGCGTGCGACAGCGGACCGCCGAGCTCGGTGACCACGCCGGCCGCGATCAGGAACAGGGGCGTGAGCCCGACGTCGGTCGTCCTCGCCACCAGGATCTCCCCGGGCCGCAGCGCGTCGAGCGCGCCCTCGGAGGAGGAGATGATGCGGACCGCGCCCTCGACGACCCCGCCGCTCGCCGGCAGGCCGGACAGCCGCGTCGAGGAGCCGGGCCTCCGCGCGAGGCGGGGCGGGCGACCGACGAAGGTCGGCGGCGGATCGGGGCGGGCAGCGTCGCGCGCGTGCTCGGCGCGGCGGAGGCGCACCACGTGGCCGATCTCGGCGCGGCCGCTGGCGAGCGCAGCGCACAGCTCGTCGAAGGTGCAGAAGAAGACGGCGCCCGCCGTGAGCTTGGGATCGATGCGGACCAAGCGGCGGTCTGCCTCCAGCGCGACGCGACGCACCATACCCAGGACCCGCGTCACCCAGAACCGCATCCGCTCGCGGAGGCGTGTGAAGTGCTGGACTCGGGCCACCAGCGTCTTGACCAGCATGACCTCGAGGCGGGAGCTCGACGTCTCCAGCCGCGCCATCTCGCGATCGCTGATGGCGCGTGCGCGCGCCACCGCGGCGTCGGCGTCGATCGCGTCCGCGCCGCGCAGCGAGGCTGCGAGCATCTCCAGGAGCGTGCCGGCGTCCTCGTTCCAGCGGGGGACCGCCAGCTCGGCCTCGCGCACCGCGCGTTCCCCCCAGCTCTCCAGGAACTCGAGCAGCGCCGCCCGCGTCGTGCCGCGCGGCAGGTCCTCCAGGCGCCGGGCGCGACCGGAGGTGATGGCCTCCGCCGCCTCGGGATCGGTCCGCGCGAGCCGCGCCACGCGCGCCAGCGCCACACCGGGCGCCGCCGAGTCGAGCCGGCTCACCCCCCCGGTGAGCGCGATCGCCAGGCGGCCGGCGGCGTCGCGGGGAGCCCCGAGGTCGGCCTCGCCCCGCGCGCTCGATCGGCGGACGACACG
>JBKJLX010000882.1:0-2910 GCA_046596645.1 Polyangiaceae bacterium | reverse complement strand
CCCCGGCCCTGCCACCGCCGCCTGCCCAGCCCTCGGTCGAGCGATCGTCGGAGCCGCGCTCGATCGAGGAGCGCCTGGTCGACCTGCGCCTCCGCAACGTGTCGTTCGGCGAGGAGCCGTCGGTCACCGACAGCGCGCCGCCCAGCGGGCGACCGAGCGTCTCCCGCCCGCCGTCGATCCCGCCGGCGGCCGCGTCCTCCTCGGCACCGCCGCGCAGCCACGATCCGCGCGCCGACGCGGCCCGCGGCCACCTCATCGCCCGCGCCATCGTCGGCGAGATGGGCATCGGCAAGACCGCCCTGGTCGGCACCTTCCTCGGCGAGCTGCCGGGCGAGGTGCGCGCCCTCGCCGTCGAGTGCTCTCCGGCACGGGGCGAGCTGCCGTTCGCGACGCTCTGCTACCTGCTGCGCGACGCGACCGGTGTCGGCATCGATCACTCGCTGGAGGAGGCTGCCGCCGTCTTCCGCGGCGTGCTCGGCCCGGTCGCCCGCGGGCCGCAGGGCCACCGCATCGCGCTCCGCCTCGCCGAGCTGACCACCGGCAAGCAGGCGGATGGGGCGGAGGAGGAGAACGCCGCCTACCGCCGCGCGCTCCTGGTGAGCGGCGTGCGCTACCTGCTCGGCGCGCTGGCGGCGGAGCAGCCGCTGGTGGTCGTCATCGACGGCCTGCAGTGGTGCGACCGGCAGAGCCTGGAGCTGGTGGCCGAGCTCCTGCGCCGCAGCGATCGGCTCCCCATCCTGGTGCTCCTGGTGTCGCGGCCCGACGAGCACGTCGCCTCCTACCTCGACGGTCTGGTCCGCATCGATCTGCGCGGGCTCTCCGCCGAGCAGCAGATCCGCCTGGTCCAGGCGCGGCTCGGCGTGCGCGAGGGCGTGGGCAGCGTCTGCGGCGAGCTGGTCCCGCGCGTCGCCGGCAACCCGTTCTTCCTGCTCGAGATGATCGACGCCATGCTCGAGCGTGGCGCGCTCGAGATCGTGGAGCGCGCAGACGGCAGCCACGAGCTGCGCCGGCTGGAGGGTCAGGGAGGGCGCACCGAGGCCCTGCCCTCGACCCTGGAGCAGCTCATCGGCGATCGCCTGCGCGAGCTGCCCGCCGAGGAGCACGACATCGTCGACTGGCTCGCCGTGGCGGGCGGCCCGCTGAACGAGAGCGATCTGCTGACGTTGACCCGCCTCCCCGACGACGAGGCGGTCACGCGGCTCTGCGCGCGCGGCCTCTGCGATCGCAAGACCGGCAGCGTCGACTTCCGCCACCCGCTGGCGCGCGACGTCGCATACCAGGCGATCGACCGATCGTCGCGGGCGCGCATGCACCGGCTGCTCGGCGAGCACCTGGCAACGACCCCGCTCTCGCGCGGGCTCTCCGCGGCGCTGGTCGCGCGCCACCTCGCCCGCGGCGAGGCCCCCGTCCCCGCCGCCGAGCTCTACCTGGAGGCCGCCAACGCGGCGCGCTCCACCAACCAGGTGCAGCTGGCGCAGCGCTACTTCCAGCGCGCGCTCTCGCTCCTTCCCCAGGGGGACGCGCGCCGCATCGCCGCCCACGAGGCGCTGGAGACGATCTACCGCCACCTGGGGCGGCGGCGCGAGCGTCGCGCCCACCTGGTGCAGCTCCGCAAGCTGTCGCGCGAGAGCGGCCTCGCGCGCTGGGCCTCCCTCGCGATGGCGCGCACCGCGCGCTTCGAGCTGGACGAGGGCTTCCTCGCTCGGGCCCTGCCCGTCGCCCAGAAGGCGGCGGAGATGGCGCGCGCCGGCCGCCAGGGCTCGCTGGAGGTGGACGCGCTCACCACGCTCTCCGAGATCCTGCGCGATCTGGGCGACATCCAGGGCGCGATCGACGCCTGCGAGCGCGCGCTGCGCGTCGCCGACAAGGGCGCCCTTGGTGCCCGCGCGCGCGCCGAGGTGGTGCGCGCCAAGGGTGTCCTCCTCCGCTACACCGGCCGCGTCGAGGAGGCCGTCGAGTGCTACGCCGAGTCGATCGCGGTCTTTCGCATGATCGGCGCGCGGCGCAGCGAGGCGCGGGCCAAGGTCTCCCTCGCCTTCGCCATGTACGTCATGGAAAAGTACGAGGACACCATCGCCCTCGGCCTCGACGCGGTGGCGATCGACCAATCGATGGGCGGCAGGTTCCAGATCGCCAAGACGTTCTCCAACGTCGGCCAGGCCTATGCGCGCCTCGGCGATCTGGCGCGCGGGCTGGCGTTCCTCCGCCGCGCGCGCGAGGCGCACGAGCGCTACGCCGATCAGGACTCGCGCACCGACACCCTGCTGGTCACCGCGTCCATCCTGCTCGAGGCGGGCGACGTCGACGCCGCGCACACCCTCTGCCTCGACGCCGGCGCGCTCACCGCGGTCACCGGGAGCATCTACGACGTCATCCACGAGCACATCGTGCGCGCCCTGCTGGCGCGGCACACCGGCGACGCCCAGCGCGCCATCGACCACGCGTCACAGGCCCGTCAGCTGGCGGAAAGCCAGGCGATGATGAGCTTTCACCTCTACGCCACGGCGATCGAGGCGGCGGCCCGGGTGGACGCCGGCGAGCTGCACACCGGCGTGCTCCTGGCGCGCACCGCCCTGGGCGCGGTGGAGGCGACCACCAGCGAGTACGGCATCGAGGTGCGGGCCCTCGGCTGCGAGGCGCTCCGCCGCGCGTCGCCCATCGCCGCGGAGGACGCCTACCAGCGCGCCGCCGCCCACGTGCGCAAGGTCGCCTCCTGGATCCGCCTCCCCGAGCACCAGGATGCCTTCTTTTCGCGGCCAGTCGTCGATCGCATCCTGTTCGAGGCCGAAGGGCGGTCCCCCTCCTCGCAGCGTCCGAGCCGCCCGCCGCCTTCGGCGGCGCCGGCCTCGCTTCCTCCCGAAGGGACCTCGTGGGCACCCCGCCCCCCAGCCGCCCCCTCCGCCCCCGCGT
>JBKJLX010000819.1:0-4960 GCA_046596645.1 Polyangiaceae bacterium | reverse complement strand
GCGAGGCCAGTGCCGTCGCGGAGCTCGCAACGCGGCTGCGCGGCGGCGGAGGCGAGAGCGCGCCCCTCAGCGGAGACGGCGCGGAGGGGCCCCGGTGACGGAGCCCCACGCACCAGGTGCTCGGTGAGCTCGCGGTCTCTCGGCGCCGACGCGGCGACGCGCCTCGACCGCGTGGCGCACGCGGCGGCCCTCGGCGCGCCGGGTCTGCCGACGCTGCTGCGGATGCTGTCCGACCCCTCGTGGTCGGTCCGCCGACGCGTCATCGCGGTGCTGGCAGCCATGGGCGAGCCGGCGATCGCCCCGCTGTGCGCGGTGCTCCGCGACGAGCGCGAGGACGAGGCGCGCAACGCCGCCGCGGTGGACGCGCTCGCCGCCTCGATCGGTGAGCCGGAGGACGGGCTCCTCGAGCTCACGCGTCATCCCGACCCGGCGGTGGTGGCGGACGCGGTGCGCGTCCTGGGCCGTCGCCGATCCCGTCGTGCGTCCGACGCCCTCGCCCGGCTCGCCGCGGCGGAGGATGACAACGTCGCCCTCGCTGCCATCGAGGCGCTCGGGCAGCTGGGCGGCCGGAGCGCCGTCGACAGCCTCATCTCGCTGGTCCGGAGCGGGAGCTTCTTCCGGACCTTCCCCGCCATCGACGTGCTGGGGCGCAGCGGTGATCCGCGCGCCGTCGCCCCGCTGGCCGAGCTCCTCGGCGACGCCCGGTACGCCCTGGAGGCGATGCGCGCCCTCAGCCGGACGGGCGACCGTGCCGCCGCCGCGCCGCTCGCCGGCATGCTCGCGCACGCGAGCCCGACCACCATCCGGGTGGCGGCGCTATGCCTCTGTGACCTCGCAAGGCGCTACGCGGATCGCTGGGCGGCGCAAGGCCTCATCGAGGAGGCGGTGGCGCAGGCGTCGCCGCCCCCCGCGGTGCGGGCCCTCGCTGCTGCGCTGCGCGGAGCGTCGGAGGCCGAGCAGGAGGCGATCGCAGAGACCCTCGGCATGCTGAAAGGGCCCGACGCGGCCGCGGTCGTCACATCGCTCGTCGACGGGCCCTCGCCGGTCGCGCGCGCGGCGGCGCGGGCCTTCCAGCGCCTCGGGCCAGCTGCCGACGAGCACATCGTCGAGATGGTGCGCCACGGCGACAGCGCGCGGCGCGTGGTGGTGCTCCCGCTCGTCGCTCGACGCATGGACGCGGCGGCCGACATCGCGGCGTGCCTCGACGATCCGGACGGCACGGTACGGGCGATGGCGGCGGAGGCGCTCGCGCGCACCGCAGCGGTGGAGCGCGTCCCGGCGCTCTTCCCCTTGCTGGCCGATCCCAACGCGCGCGTCGCCCAGGCCGTCGTGGGCGCGATCCAGGCGCTGGGCTCGAGCGTCACCGAGCCGCTGACCCTCGCCGCGCTGGGCTCGAGCAACCCGCGAGTCCGCCGCGAGGCGCTCCGACTGGTTCGTGTCTTCGGTTGGCCGAGCGCGCTCCATCCGGTGCTGGCGGCCCTGGGCGACGCTGACGAGCGGCTCCGCGAGGCCGCGATGATGGCGCTTCCCACGCTGGAGCTGCCGGAGGCGGACGCGGCGCTCCTCGAGCACGCGCGGGGCCCCGACGCGAGGACGCGCGCCAGCGCGATGCGCGCGATGGGCCAGGGACCAGGGGCGCAGGCAGCGCGGGAGGCACTCCTGGCGGCCACCGCCGACGAGGACGCGTGGGTTCGCTACTACGCGGTGCAGGCGCTCGGCAAGCTTCGCGTCATCGACGCTGCACCGGCGCTGCAGAGGGCGCTGCAGGACCCGGCCGGCCAGGTCCGCGTGGCCGCGGTGGAGGCGCTCGCTCACTCGGCACACGACGACGCGTACCGCGCCCTGGCGGCGGCGGCGGTGTCGGAGGACGCCGACATCCGCAGGGCCGCGGTGCTGGGCCTCGGCCTGACGCGCCGCCCCGAGGCGGTCACGACCATCCTGCTGGCGCTCGCGTCAACCGACGCGGCGACGCGCCTCGTCGCCGTCTCGGCGCTCGCCCATGCCCGCGGCGCGGCGGTGGCGACGGCGCTGGCGCGAGCCGCCCGCGACGCCGACGACAACGTCCAGCTCATCGCCATCAGCATGCTGGCGGGCGACGATTCGCTGGACGCGACGCTCGCGCTGGTGTCGCTCCTGCCCGATTCGCCGGAGCGGGGCCGCGTGCGGCTGGCGCTCTCGGCCCCCTCGCGCGGGCGCGTGGAGGGCCTCGCGCGCTCGCTCGCCACGGCGGACGACGAGCTGGCGCCGCAGCTGACCTCGGCGCTGGCGCGCATGCACACCGGCCAGGCCGCGGGCGCGCTCGTCGCCGCCCTCGAGAGCGGGACCGTCGCCGCGCGCAAGGCGGCCGCCACCGCGCTCGGCGCGATCCAGGGCGCGGCGGCTCGCGCCGCCCTCCGCCGCGCTGCGGAGTCCGACGCGGACGACGAGGTCCGCCGGATCTGCGCGCTGGCGGCGCACGAGGGGTGACGTCACGCCCGTTCCAGCCGCAGGTCTTCGCGATCCTCTCGGCGCTGGTGGAGGAGAAGACCGGCCTCCACTACGGCCACGCCGACGGGGCCATCGCCTGGGACAAGCTCGCCGCGCGCGCCGAGGACGCGGGCTTCGAGTCGATCCTCGACTACTATTATTTCCTTCGCTACGACCCCGCCGGCGACGACGAGCTGCGCGCACTGACCGACGCGCTGGTGGTGCGCGAGACCTACTTCTTCCGCGAGTACGACCCGCTTCGCGTCGTCTGCGATGAGGTCATCCTGGCGGCGGTGGCCAAGCGCGAGCGCGCGCGCGTGTGGTCCGCCGCCTGCTCCACCGAGGAGGAGCCGTTGACGCTGGCGATGATGCTCGCGCGCCGCGGCGTGCTGGAGCGGGTCGACCTCATGGCGAGCGATGTCAGCGAGCGGAGCCTTGAATACGCTCGCGCGGGGAGGTTCCACGGCCGTGCGATGCGCGCGATCCCGCCCGCGGAGGAGAGCGGCCGCTGGCTGCGCGAGGTCGGAGGCGCGGCGGTCGTCGATCCGGCCATCGCCGCTCGCGTGCGCTGGTTCCAGCAGAACCTGCTGGACGACGCCGCGATCCGACGGCTCTACCCTCTCGACCTGATTCTCTGCCGGAACGTGCTCATCTACTTCAGCGAGGCGACCATTGCTCGTGTCGTGACGTCGCTCGCAAACGCGCTGCGCCCGGGTGGTGTTCTCCTGGTCGGCGTGTCGGAGTCGCTCATGCGCATCGACGTTCCCCTCGAATGCGAGGAGCGCAGCGGCGCATTCCTCTACCGGAGACCTGCGTCATGACCGCGTTCCGTGTCCTCGTGGTCGACGACTCGGCCTTCGCCCGCAAGGTGGTCCGGGAGATCGTCGGCGCGTCCGCCGATTTCGAGGTCGTCGGTCATGCGCGGGACGGCATCGAAGCGCTGGAGCAGATCGAGCGCCTCCGCCCCGACGTGGTGACGCTGGACCTCGCCATGCCCGAGCTCGACGGGATCGGTGTCCTCACCGCGCTGACCGCCAGACCCGACGGGCCGCGCGTGGTCGTGGTGAGCGCCTCCGCCGCCGACAGCGATCTCGCGATCGAGGCCCTGCAGCTCGGCGCCTTCGACCTCGTCCACAAGCCCACGGCGCTCGCCACCGACCGGCTCTACGCCATCGACAACGAGCTGCTCACCAAGCTGCGCTTCGCGGCCCGCGCGGCGCCGCGCAGCGCCCGGCGGAGCACGGGCGGGCGGAGCAGCGACGCCGTCGCTCCCGCGCGCGCGCCGAGCACGTGCCGGACGGGGCTGGTGGTCGTCGGCACCTCGACCGGGGGCCCCCAGGCGTTGACGCAGCTCTTTGCGGCGCTCCCGGGGGACCTCTCGACGCCGCTCGCCGCGGTGGTCCACATCCCCCCCGGATACACCGAGGCGCTGGCGGAGCGCATCGACAAGCGGAGCGCCCTCCACGTGGTCGAGGCGTCGCACGGGCGCGTCATCGAGCCCGGCACCGCCGTGATCGCGCGCGCCGGCGTCCACCTGCGGCTGGTCCGGGTCGGGGATCGGACCGCGCGGTGCGAGCTCGACCCCGAGCCCGCATCGTCCCTGCATCGCCCCTCGGTGGACGTGCTGTTCACGAGCGCCGCCGCTGCGTTCGGCGCCGAGACGCTCGGGCTCATCATGACGGGGATGGGCGACGACGGCCTCGTCGGCGCCCGCGCCATACGCGCCGCCGGTGGTCGCATCCTCACCGAGCACACCGACTCCTGCATCGTCGACGGCATGCCCCGCGTCGTGCGCGAAGCCGGGCTGTCGGACGGGGAGGCGATGCTCGATCGCCTCGGCCCGACGCTCGAGGCCTGGTTGTGATCCTCCTCGAGCCGGCCGTTCAGGGCTGATTGCGGAACGACGCGAGGATGCCGATCAAGCGGGCGGCATCGACGGGCTTCGCGAAGTGTCGCTGGAAACCGGACTGGGTCGCTCGGGCGATGTCCTCCGCGCGCGCGTAGGCGGTGAGCGCCACCGCCGGCACGGTCCCGCCACGCTCGCTCGGCCGCTGACGGATCCGGCGGATGAGCGAGTAGCCGTCCTCGCCGGGCATGCCGATGTCGCTGACGAGGACGTCGGGGACCTCGCGGTCCAGGTGCTCGATGGCATCGGCTGCGGTGCCCACCTCGGAGACGATGGCACCGTGCCGCGCGAGCACGAGACCGAGAAACTCGCGCGAGTCCGCCTCGTCGTCGACGAGCAGGATGCGCATGTCCCTGAGCTGGTCCTCGGACCGGGCGGCGCTGGAGCCGAAGGCCGCGGGCGGTGGATGGGTGGTCACCGGCGCGTCCCGGGGGAGCTCGATGACGAAGGTCGAGCCCGCGCCGTGACCGTCGCTGGAGACGTCGACGCGGCCCCCATGGAGCTCCGCCAGATGGCGCACGATGGCGAGCCCCAGCCCGAGGCCGCCCTGGGTCCGGGTCGTGGACCCGTCCGCCTGGCGGAACCGGT
>JBKJLX010000733.1:0-18456 GCA_046596645.1 Polyangiaceae bacterium | reverse complement strand
TTCTCGACGGCGACGACCTCTGGCACCCGCACAAGGTCGAGCGGGTGGTCGAGGTGTTCGATGCCCGGCCCGACGTGGTGCTGGTGTCGCACGACTACAAGTTCATCGACGGCGCGGGGCGCGTGGTGCTCGAGCGTGACAGCACCCAGGAAGTGCCGCGGCGCCTGCTGGCCGCGGGAGATCATGCGGGGCTATCACAGGCGATGGCGGCCTCGATCCTCGAGTACCGTGGCCACGTGTGGCTCGGGAGCGCGTGGTCGATTCGCCGATCGGCGATCGCCCCTGCGCAGCTCGCGCAGTGGGTGGCCTCGCTGCCATCCCCCGAGGGGATGTACCAGGATCACCCTCTCGCCACGCTCCTGCTTCTCACGTCGCGCGGGGCACTCTCCTACGTCGATCAGCCGCTGCTCTCGTACCGGGTGCACGACGCCAACTACAGCGGCGCCGCGCGTGACGCCACGCGCGCCCAGGCGATCGTCAACAAGGGGCGCGCCACGCGGCAAGCCACGCTCGAGCTCCTCCGCGCCCACGCCGTCGACCGTCCCGATCGCATCGCCCTGCAGGAGCTGAAGGTCCGCGAGTACGACTTCCTCGACGCGGTGTACCGCCGGGACGTAACGGCCGCGCTCGACCTGTGGCTCGCCCTGACTCGCACGGTCTGGACGCCGTCGCGCGCCGCGAAGGAGGCAGCACGACTGCTGGCGGTGGCGGCCCAGGGGCCGGATGCATTCCTGCACAACGCCCAGCGGGCGCGCCGCGTCCGGGCGATGCTTCGCGACGCGATGAGCGGGCTGCGCCCCTCGAAGGGAGGTACGACGTGAAGAGGTTCATCCTGAACTCGGCGCTGCGCCGGGCGCCGCTCCAGCCCCTCTGGGAGAAGCTGCACAGCTTCAGCATCACGGCGATGAACTACTGGGGCGGCGCCAACTTCCGCGACAGCGGCGAGCTGCGCGCGCTCGACTGGGCGATGTCGACCGTCCCCGGTCCTCTGGTGGTGTTCGATGTCGGCGCGAACCGTGGCGAGTACGCCTCCGAGCTCGCGCGCCGACTCGGGCCACGGGCGTCGATCTTCTGCTTCGAGCCGTCGAAGGCCACCTACGACGAGCTCCGCGAACGCGTGGCGGGCCTCGCCAACGTGCGGACATTCAACCTCGGCATGAGCGACAAGGTGGAGACGTTGACGCTGTACACCACCGATGCGTCGAACGCGCTCAGCTCCATCTACGGAGACAACCCGCTCACCGCCTTTGCCAGCCGCGAGGAGGTCACTCTCGGCACGCTGGCGACGTTCTGCGCGGACGAGGGCATCGACAGGATCGATTTTCTCAAGCTCGACATCGAGGGCCACGAGCACAAGGCCCTCGTGGGCGCGCGTCCGCTGCTGGAGCGCGGCGCTGTTCGCTTCGTCCAGTTCGAGGTGGGGGAGTGCAACATCGTGTCGCGCACCTTCTTCAAGGACTTCTACGACCTGCTCTCGCCCGGCTACCTCATCTACCGCGTCCTGCCTCACGCGCTCCGCCGGGTGGGCTCGTACCGGACCGTCGACGAGATCTTCGCATGCGCGAACTTCCTCGCGGTTCGCCGGGACGTGCAGCAGCCCTCCTGACGGGTGAGGGGCCGCCCGATGAACGCGCCGCTCTCGCGCCGCAACGATCCAGGGCCGCCAGGACCGCCCCAGGGTGGCCACCGCGGTGGAAGTCGACTAAACCCGCCCTTCTGGCCCCCTGATGCGCGCTCTCGTCACCGGTGCCTCGGGCCACCTCGGCTCGTCCTTGACGCGGCAGCTGATCGCTGTCGGCGCCGACGTGACGGTGATCTTGCGCCCCGGAGGCGCCCCGTGGCGGCTCGAGGGCAGCCTCGATCACGTCACGGTCGGGCTGGCCGACCTCGGCGAGCCGCGCGCGCTCGCGGCAGCGGTGCGTGAGGCGGCACCCGAGGTCGTCTTCCACGTCGCGTGGTGGGGGATCGATCGTGCGCGTCGCGACGACGCTGCGCAGATCACGATCAACGTGCCGGCCGCGCTGGCGGTCGTGGACGCGGCGCAGAGCGCAGGGTGCCGCGTCTTCGTCGGCGTGGGATCTCAGGCCGAATACGGGCCGGTGGAGGGGGTGCTCTCCGAGGAAGTGCCGGCGCGGCCGACGACAGCCTACGGGGTCGCGAAGCACGCGGTCGCGACGCTGACCCGCGAGGTGGCGGCGCGGGGCGGCATCCGCTGGTCCTGGCTGCGCTTGCTCGCGACCTACGGGCCCATGGACACCGAAGGGTTCCTCATTCCCTCGGTGACGAAGGCTCTCCTGGC
Source organism: Polyangiaceae bacterium (assembly GCA_046596645.1). Classification (GTDB taxonomy): domain Bacteria; phylum Myxococcota_A; class Polyangia; order Polyangiales; family Polyangiaceae; genus JBKJLX01. The sequence continues at coordinate 16,157 of JBKJLX010000733.1, read as the reverse complement.
GGGCCATACGCCCGCGCTCTCCGCCGGAGCTCAGGAGTGGGACTATCTGTTCGTCGACGACGCCGCGGCGGCCCTGCTGGCGGTCGCGCGCACCGCGGAAGCGTCGGGAGTCTTCAACCTCGCGTCCGGTACCGCGCACTCGGTCCGCACCATCGCGGAGAAGCTGCGTGACCTCGTCGATCCGTCGTTGCCCCTCGCCATGGGAGTGACTTCAGCCGCCGGCTCGCTCCGGGCCGATGTGTCGCGGCTGCGCGAGGCGACCGGCTGGACGCCGCGTGTAGAACTCGACGAGGGCCTGCGTCGAACCGTCGACTGGTACCGCGCACGCGCCGCCGAGGCGCCGAGGAACGAGCCATGAAAGCCTCCGACGTCGTCGCCCGCTTCCTGGAGGAGCGTGGGATCAGGTGCGTATTCGAGATGTCGGGGGGCATGATCGCACACCTCCTCGACTCCCTCGCCAGCACCTCGATCCGCATCGTCAGCATGCACCACGAGCAGTCAGCGGCATTCGCGGCCGACGCCGTGGGCCGTGTGACCGGCCTGCCCGGCGTCGCCCTCGCGACCAGCGGGCCCGGCGCCACCAACTTGCTCACCGGCATCGGCAGTGCCTACTTCGACTCCTCGCCCACGCTCTTCATCACCGGCCAGGTGAACCGCCACGAGCAGCGCGGTACGCGCGCGATCCGTCAGCTGGGCTTCCAGGAGACCGACGTCGTCTCCATGGCCAAGCCCATCACGAAGGCGGCCTGGCAGGTGCAGGACCCGGAGGACCTGCCGCGGATGCTGGCGGAGGCTTTCGAGCTCTCGACCAGCGGCCGTCCGGGCCCGGTGCTCATCGACATCCCCATGGACGTGCAGCGCGCCGAGGTGACGCTGCAGGGCGCGGCGACGGCGCCCGCGCCGCGGCCGACCGACGCCGCAGCCGGGGCTGCGCTTGCGCAGCGGCTGCGGGGCGCAAAGCGCCCGCTCCTCCTGGTCGGCGGCGGCGTACGGGCGGCGCGCGCCGAGAGCGAGCTGCGCACCTTCGCGGAGCGCGCGGGCATCCCCGTGGTCACCTCCCTCATGGCGGTGGACGCGCTGCCCTACGCGCACCCGCTGCGGGTCGGCCTGATCGGGAGCTACGGCAACCGATGGGCGAACCTGGCGATCGGAGCGAGTGACCTCCTGATCGTCCTCGGCAGCCGCCTCGACGTCCGTCAGACCGGGTCGGAGACGCGCGAGTTCAGGGGTGAGCGTGCCATCGTCCACGTGGACTGCGAGCCCGGCGAGATCAACAACCGCGTGACCGGCTGCGACGCCGTGGTGTCCGACCTCAAGCCGTTCCTGGACGCCGCGATCGCAGCGCTGGGGCCGGGGGCCGCCACCCCGCGCACCGCCTGGCTGGGGGAGATCGCGGCGCTGCGCCACGAGTGGCCCGACGTGCGCGAGCTCGCCGCGGTGCCGGGCATCAACCCCAACACGCTGATGCACCAGCTGTCGCGGCGGAGCACCGCCGCCGGCGCCTTCATCGCCGACGTCGGCCAGCACCAGATGTGGGCCGCGCAGTCGATCGAGGTCGGGGCCGACCAGCGCTTCATGACCTCGGGTGGGATGGGCTCGATGGGATTCGCCCTGCCGGCGGCGATCGGCGTCGCGATCGCTACCGCGCCCCGACCGGTGGTCGTCGTCGCCGGCGACGGGGGCTTCCAGTCCAACATCCAGGAACTGCAGACGGTGGTGAGGAACCGCCTGCCCATCAAGATGGTGATCGTCGACAACGGCTGCCACGGAATGGTGCGGCAGTTCCAGGAGAGCCACTTCGGCAAGCGCTACCAGTCGACCGTGATCGGCTACAGCGCGCCCGACTTCGTCAGGATCGCCGAGGCCTATGGGATCCGAGCGGCGGTCGTCCGCCAGCCGGAGGAGGTCGAGGGGGGATTGGACATGCTGTGGGCGCAGCCCGACGAGCCGGCGCTCCTCCAGGTCATGGTCGCCACCGAGGCGAACGCGTACCCGAAGATCGCCTTTGGCCGCCCCATCACGGAGATGGAGCCGTTCGCCACGCCCCTGGGCATGGAAGGAACCTGAACCCGTTGAGCAACGGCGACGGCGCCCCGCCCGGGGCGGCGCCGGTGGGCTCTCCGGCATCGTCGCTCGGTCGCCGACTCGCGCAGTATCTGGGGATCGACCGCGCGATCGCCTACACCATCGGCCAGCGCGCTTGGTCGATGCTCGCCGCGCCGATCACCCTGCTGCTGATCAGTCGGTTCCTCACCCCCGAGGAGCAGGGCTTCTACTACACGTTCGCCAGTGTTCTCGGCCTGCAGGCAGTCTTCGAGCTGGGTTTCGCCTTCGTGCTGCTCCAGTTCACCAGCCACGAGATGGCTCGGCTGGGCTGGGCGCCGGATGGCACGGTCGTCGGGAACCCCGACGCCAAGGCGAAGCTCGGAGCGATGCTGCGTGTGGTCCTCTTCTGGTACGGCGTGGTGGCCGCGCTCGTCGTCGTCGCCGTGCTGCCCGCCGGGCTCCTGTTCTTCGGTCGCCGTGACGCCCCGGACGTGGACTGGCACGGGCCGTGGGTCTGGGTGGTCGTCGCCTCGGCCGCGACGCTGTTCTTGAGCCCGCTGTTCGCGCTCCTGGAGGGCTGCGGGCTGGTCGCCGAGATCGCGCTGCAGCGCACCGCACAGAGCATGCTGGGAAATGTCATGCTCTGGATCGCGCTTCTTGCTGGCTTCCGCCTGTTCGCGGCACCAGTGCTCACCACCGTCGTCCTCGCCTGCGGGGTGGCGTGGCTCCTGGGCCGCAAGCGGCGGTTCCTGCGCGATCTGATGGTCACACGCGGCGGGTCGCTCTCGTGGCGCGAGGAGATCTGGCCATTCCAGTGGCGGATTGCGGTCAGCACGCTCAGCGGCTACCTCATCTTCCAGCTCTTCAATCCAATCTTGTTCAGCTACCGCGGCGCCGTCGAGGCCGGCCGCATGGGCATGAGCATCACGATCATGAGCGCAATGCAGGGAACAGCCCTGGCGTGGGTCAGCACCAAGTCCGCGCCCTTCGGCGCGCTGGTCGCCCGCCGGGACTTCGTGACGCTCGATCACCTCTTCTTCGCCAGCCTCTGGCGCTCCCTGGCCGCCGTCGGCGTCGGCGGCGCATCGTTCTGGCTCGGCGCCTACGCGCTACGACTCCTGGGCATCCCCTTCGCCGATCGTATCCTCCCCCCGGTGCCCCTGGCGTTCCTCGTCCTCACCGCGATCGTCAATCACATCCTCGCCGCCGAAGCGCTCTACCTCCGCGCCCACAAGCGCGAGCCGTTCATCGGTATCTCCGTCGCGATCGCGGTGCTGGTCACAGGCTCCTCGTTCGTGCTCGCGCCGCGCTTCGGTGCCGCGGGAATGACCGTCGCCAGCTTTCTGATAAACACCCTGGTCGGCCTGGGCATCGGGACCTGGATCTTCGTGACAAAGCGGCGGGAGTGGCACGAGGAGGGCGCCGTGTTCGGCGGGGCGGTGCCGCGATGAGCGACCGGCCCCCCATCCGTCTCTCGGTGTGCATCCCCACCGCCAACCGCGCCCGGTTCGTGGCGAAGGCAGTGGAGAGCGTGATCGCGGAGGGGCGGGACGACGTCGATATCGTGGTGTCCGACAACGCGTCGCGCGACGACACCGAGCAGGTCGTCCGCGGCCTCGCCAGTCGTCATCCACGCATCACCTACTTTCGCCAGCCGGAGAACCGCGGGTTCGACCCGAACTATCTGAAGGTGATCGAGCTCGCGCGCGGCGAGTGGGTGTGGGTCCTGGGCGACGACGACTGGCTCGAACCGCGCGCGATCGAGCGCGTGCTCGCCGCGCTGGACCTCCACCCGGATGCACCGGGCGTCACGGTCGCGTGCAATACCTATGATGTCGCCGGGAACCTGGTGGAAGCGCCGCCCACGACCGGGCGCGTCGAGCGCATCTCCGGCGGGGGCGAGATGCTCGAGGTGCGCCAGCTCGGTTATCTCATCGGCAACATCAGCACGCAGATCTTCAACCGCGCCGCAGCTGTGCGCATCATGGAGACCAGGGCGCTGCTGCACAACGGGTGCTCGTGCCACCACCTCATCTGTCACCTGATCGCCGACCGCGGTCTGTGGCTCTATCTCGACGACGCCGTCGTGGCATGGCGATCCGGCAATGACTCTGCGATGGCGAACGGCCTTTCGCGACGCGCTCACCTGGCCCTGACCGCGTACCGCGACACCGTCGCCGACGTTTTCGGTCGGGACTCGGCGACGTTTCACCGCTTCATGGATCGACAGCAAACGATCGTCGCGTTGAACTACGTCGTTCGCGCCAAGAACGTCGCGCAGTACCTGCAGCACGTGCAGCCGTATCGCTGCGGCTTGCGGGAACGGCTGACCATCTACGCCGATGCGCTGCGGACCCTGTACCGGTATCCGCGGTTCTGGACGAAGGTCGCGCCGGTGGTGGTCGTGCCCGGCCCGCTCATCCCGGCGCTCGGCCGGCTCACCCGCCCGCTGCGACGACGCCTGCACTCCAGATGACCTGGGGCGCGGACCGCTCCGACCAGGGCGAGTCGCTCGACGAGGGGGAGTATACCGAAGGCCTGATCGCGCTCGCGCTCAGACCAGCGTCTTGACCATCGCGGGGTCGAAGGCGACGAGCTCTCGCTCCTGGCGCAGACGGGTCACGAAGTCCGGGTTGGCAAGGAGGTGCCGCGCCCACGTGACCATGTCGAGCAGACCCTCGCGCAGCTCCACCTCCGCCTGGTCGGGCGTGAGCGACGAGCCGCCGATCAATGTGTGCTTCCACAGCGGGCGCACCTGGCGAATCACGCGGCCCGAGGTCTGGAAGTAGTCGGCACGCGCCGAGCTCACGTCGAGGAGTCGCAGACCCAGGACGTCGAAGGCCGGGATCAGGTGCGCGAGCATCGCGTCGAGATCGGGCCAGTCGTAGATGCCGCCCATGTCGCGCGACGGGGAGATGCGGGCCATCGTCCGCTCCGGGCCGACCTCCTCTAGCACCGCCGCGGTGAGCTCGAGCCCGAACCGGCAGCGGTTCTCGACCGAGCCGCCGTAGGCGTCGGTGCGGTCGTTGATGCGGGCGTCGAAGAACGAGTCTGCGAGATAGCCGTGGCCCAGGTGGATCTCGACGCCGTCGAACCCGGCCGCGATCGCGTTGCGCGCAGCGCGCCGGTACATGCCGTGGATCTCCGGCATCTCGTCGGAGCGCAGCGGCCGCGGCACCGGGTAGGGCTTGTTGTTCTGCCGGTTGATGCCCGCCGGCTGCTGCGCGGAGGAGCTCACCGGTGTGAGGCCCCCTGTGTAGTCCTCGTGGGAGATGCGGCCGCAGTGCCAGAGCTGGCAGAAGATCTTCGACCCGGCAGCGTGCACCCGGTCGACGACCGGGCGCCAGCTGTCCACCTGGGCCGGGTCGACGATGTGCGGGACGTGGTTGTAGCCGTCCCCGCTGGGGTCGACGATCGTCCCCTCGGTCAGGATGAGCGCGACTCCGTCCTCGGCCCGACGCCCGTAGTACGAGGCCATCGCCTCGGTCGCCCGGTGGTTGTCGCCGGCAAAGCCGCGGGTCATCGCCGACATGACGACGCGGTTCTTCAACGAACCGAGGATCGGGGAGACGAACGGGTCGAGCAGCATGAGACTTACCTCGAGGTCGCGGCGGCCGTCGCCGCCAGGCCTGTGAAATGGGGTCGGCGCAGGTACTCGGCGAGCGCCTGGCGCCAGGGTCGCTGCTGATCGAGCCCCTCGGCGGCAAGGCGGCGGTTCTCCATGATCGCGCGGAGCGGGCGGCGTGCCTTGTCACGACCGGCGAGCGCCGCGGCGTCGACGCGGCGGATCTCGAACCGATCCTGCAGGTTCAGCTCCTCCACGCACGCCACCGCGAGGTCGTGGAACGAGGCGTGGCCGTGGCATGCCATGTGGTAGACGCCGGCGGCTCCGCGCTCCGCCAGCATCAGCGCGTTGCGCGCCAGATCGACGGTGTAAGTCGGCTGCCACACGCGATCGCCGACATCCATCCCGCTGGCGCCCGACGCGATCTGCTTCACGACGTGGGGGACGAACTTGCCGACGAAGTTCTTGTCTGCATCGTCGCCGCCGAAGAAGCCACCCATGCGGACCACGACCGCCGGCACACCCGAGGCGGCGATGGCCTGCTCCGCCTCCAGCTTGCACCGGCCGTAGGCGGACAGCGGGCCAGGCGGGGTGTCCTCGGTGAGGATGCCGTCCACCTCTCCGAAGATGAGGAACGACTGCGGGTAGAGGATCCGGGCGCCGGTCTCGCGCGCCAGCGCGATGACGTTCTCGGTCCCGCCGACCTGCACCCGACGACACGCGGCCTCGTCGTCCTCGCAGCGATCGGCGTTCACGTCCGCCGCACAGTGGAGGATCCAGTCGGGGCGTTCACTCTGGATCGACAGGACGGCAGCGCGATCGGTCACGTCGAGCTCGGCGTGCGAGCGCCCCAGCACGCGTGCCCCGGGCGCGAGCTCGGCGCAGGCGTCGACGAAGGCGCGGCCGAGCATCCCGGCGGCGCCTGTGACGAGGATGGAGGAGCCCGAGAGGCCGTTCAGCAGTTCCACGACATTGTCCGGCGGCGGTTCAAGTGGTGGGGAGCCGCCGTGGCGAGGACGCCGACTCCTCGACGAACGCCGCCACGCGGTCGGCCAGGTAGTCGAGCATCGCGTCGGTGATGCCCGGGAAGACGCCGAGCCAAAGCGTGTCCGTCGTGACGCGGTCGCTGTTGGTGAGCGGCGCCGCGACGCGGTACGTCCGCCCCTCGAAGTAAGGCTGACGGGTGAGGTTGCCGGCGAAGAGCAGGCGGCTGCCGATCTTGTGGCGGTCGAGGTGCTGCTGGAGGCGCGTGCGGTCGATGCCCGAGCCAGGGCGGATCGTCATCGGGAAGCCGAACCAGGAGGGGTCGCTCCCTGGCGTCGCCTCGGGGAGGATGAAGCTGTCCTCGTGACGCTTGAGGCGCTCGCGCAGCCCGGCAAAGTTGCGGCGCCGGGCGGCCACGAACGCATCCACGCGATCCATCTGCGCGAGGGCGACGGCGGCCTGCATGTCGGTGATCTTCAGATTGAAGCCGAGATGCGAGTACGTGTACTTGTGGTCGTATCCCTTGGGTAGCTCGCCGAGCTCCCAATCGAAGCGCTTGCCGCAGGTGTTGTCCTTGCCGGGATCGCACCAGCAATCGCGACCCCAGTCCCGGAGCGATTCGACGGCGCGCTTGATCTTGGTGTTGCTGGTGAACACCGCCCCGCCCTCCCCCATCGTGATGTGGTGCGCGGGGTAGAAGCTCAGCGTGCCGACATCCCCGAAGGTGCCGACCTTGCGGCCCTGGTACGTCGAGCCGAGGGCGTCGCAGCAGTCCTCCACCAGCCAGAGGTCGTGCTTCTTGGCGACCGCGGCGACGACCGAGAGGTCGAACGGATTGCCGAGGGTGTGCGCCAGCACGATCGCGCGGGTGCGGTCGGTCACCGCGGCCTCGATCTGCTCGGCCACGGCGTTGTACGTGGTGAGGCTCACGTCGACGAACACCGGAACCATGCCGAAGAGCAGGATCGGGTTCACCGTGGTGGGAAAGCCGGCGGCGACGGTGATGACCTCGTCGCCGGGGCGTAGCGCATCGGCGCCGAGCGTGGGGGACGTGAGCGCCCCCACGGCGAGGAGGTTCGCCGAGGACCCGGAGTTCACCGTCATGGCGTGCTTGACGCCGAGGTACTCGCGCAGCCGCTTCTCGAAGGCTGTGTTGAACCGACCGGTCGTGAGCCAGAAATCGAGCGACGCGTCGACCAGGGATCGCATCTCCTCCGCGCCGTAGACCTTGCCGGACACCGGGACCGGCACCTCGCCGGGCACGAAGGTCGGCGGCGCGTGGGCGACGCGGGCGTACTCCTCGACCAGCGCGAGGATCTTCTGGCGGAGCTCGTCGGGATTCATGAGCAAGCAGACATCAGGGGCTCGGGGTGTGACGGCGGGGCGACGCTTTCACCCGACGTGACACGGCCGCCGCGCGCGGTCACGCGTTCCGTGTGCGCCAGCCGCCCCCTCCCCTCGGGCCGCCCCACACCCACCGACTCAGGGGCTCGGGCAGAGGCGACGGTAGAGTCGGGCGGTGCTGGCGGCCCAGGCGTCGAGGCTGAAGTGCGCGGAGGCGCGCGCTCGCCCTGCCGCCCCCATGCGACGCCGCAGCGAGGCGTCACGACCCAGCTCGAGGAGTGCCTCGGTGACCGCCTCCACGTCGTCGCTGGGCACCAGGCGCCCCGTCACGTGGTCCACGACCACCTCCTTGACTCCGTCCACCGCCGTCGCCAGGACCGGTCGCGACGACGCCATCGCCTCCAGGATGGCGATGCCGAAGCCCTCGAACCGCGACATCTGCGCGTACACGTCGCACGCCGCCAGCGCGGAGAGCACCTCGACGCGGGTGGCCTGGCCGTGCACTTCCGCCACCTCTCCGGCAGCCGACTGGATCGCCGCTCGCTCGGGGCCGTCCCCGAGGATGATGGCGCGAACTGCGAGGCCTGCCGCGCGCGCCTGGCGCGCCGCTGCGAGGAGCAGCGGGACGTTCTTTCCCATCACCAGGCGACCGACGGTCAACACGGCGATCTCGTCCGGCCGCAGGCCCCACCTCCTCCGCGCCTCCGCCCGGTCGATCGCGTCGCTCGCGAGGGCGTGCCCCGGGACGTCGATGGCGTTGTGGATCACCTCCACCGTCTCCCACGGGCCGATGCGGCCCAGGTTGCGCCGGCAATCGTCGGCCACAGCCTGCGACACGGCCACCACCGCGTCGTTGGCAGCTATCGCGGTGGCCCAGTCGACGAGCTTGTGCACGCCGACGTGCAGGGGGTGGATGGCCTCGATGCCGAAGCGGCGGAACTTCGGTGAGTGGAGCGAGGTGATGAGCCGCGGCCGTGGCGCGAGCGACAGTGACGCGATGCGGCTCGCGAGGGTGGCGTGAAAGAGGTGCGAGTGGATGATGTCGACGGGCGTGGAGCGGAGCTCACGGCGGAGCTCCACCGACGCTCCAACCAAGGCGCGCTTGCGACGCGGCCGCCGTGACGACGAGAGGACCCCGGCGTCGATGCCCGACGCACGCAGCTGCGAGACCAGTGCATCCGGGCCGGTGAGCGCGCGCACGCGCACGTCGAAGCCCAGCGCCGCCAACCGTGGGAGGCCGCCGGCGAGCAGCACCTCCGCGCCACCAAGGCCGAGCGTCTCGATCACGTGCAGGACTCGGATCCTACGCTGGTGCCCAGCGCGCACACTTGCCGGGCCCTGATCCCTCACCCAGGCAGCTCCGCCATCGGTGCGAAGCACGCATCCGGACGCCGATCGCGCACCGCCGAGAGCATCTCGCCGAGCCTGCGGACCGTCCGCGCGGGATCGGCGCCGAAGTTATGGGGGTGGGCCCACAGGTGGAGCGCGTCCCCCGGCCGCATGTTCGCCGCGTCCGCGGCGACGCGGCGGAGGTGGAGGTGGAACGCTGGCTCCGGCAGGTTGACCCGCACGAAGTAGGAGGCTCGCTGGGCGCGCGCCGGGGCGGTACGGGGTCCGATCGGGACCAGGCACTCCAGCAGCCGCATTCCGCGGATCAGCGACGACTCCTGCCGGTTGCCGGTGAGCTGCCAGTACCACGCGTCGGCGTTCTCCCGGACGACGCGGATCCCGTGCCGGGCGAGCACGTCGCGAAATGCGATCTGGTTGCGCGGGAACACGAAGCTGGTCGGGGTCACTCCGAAACGACGCTCGAACAGCGAACGGATCGCTGCCGCATCCGCGTGGACGTCGCGCTGCATGACGCCCGGCTCGCGGAGGAACGCGTGGAGGAAGGTGTGGGATCCGAGCTCTTGCCCCGGCGCGGCCGCGATCCGTGCGACCAGCTCGGGGGCAAAATGGAGGCGCCCCGAGGGATCTGCCGCACGGTACGCGCCCAGGTCGTGCACCAGGTGGCGATCGACGTACCTGGGCGCCGGTGGAGCCTCGGCCTCCAGATCGTCCCAGCCGTCGCAGGCGACCGCACCGACCGTCGCCCACGTCGCCCGGACGCCCATCTCCGCAAACAGGTCGAGGAGTGCGGGGACGGCCTCGCGCACGCCCTCGAGGTTCTTCCGGTAGCGACCGAAGTCGCCGCCGAGGACGTCAGCCACGCCCCAGCGCAGCTCGAAGTCGAGCGAGACGACGACGAGCGGAGCCGAGATCACGCCCGCGTTCTCGCCTTGATCCCGATGCCGACCAGGTGCCCAGCGAGCGAGGTCGTGAAGGGAAGCGAGCAGAGCGCGTCGTCGTAGGGCTCGACCACACGCGCCAGCTTGCGGCCGATGCTCTCGTCGAGCTTGTAGACGAGGCGCATCGGCGCGAACAGGCGACCGACGGTTCGCGCCTCGGCCGCGCCGGCGGCAAGGAGATCAGCCTCCACCTCGGCCGGCGTGGTGAACTCGCAGTGCGGGTTCGTCCGGTCGAAGTCGCGGCCTTTGAGTCGCTGGCGAAGCCGCTGATGCACGTAGAAACCATCGAGCGCCCAGCGGTTGACCATGGTCACGAACACGCGACCGCCAGGACGGAGGACGCGCATCATCTCGGCGAGCGCACGGCGCACGTCGTCGCGGTGGAGGTACCGCAGGACCTCGATCGCCGTGACCATGTCGAACGAACCGTCGGGGAACGGCAGCTCGGTCGCGACACCCTGTTCGATGGCGAGCATCGGGTCCAGGCGACGCGCCGCTTCGATCATGCCCGGCGCCGGCTCCACGCCCTGCGCTTCGAAGCCGAGCTCACGGAAGCGGACCAGGTAGTTCCCCGTCCCGCAACCGACGTCGAGCACGCGCGACCCGGGGGACAGCTCCTTGAGCTGCTCGTCCAGCAGCTGGTCGACCTTGCCCCGGCCGTAGGTGAAGGCGGTGCTGAACCGGTCCGCTGACATGTCGCGGTAGTGCTGCTCGAACACACCGGCGAGGTCGTGGTGGTGGTCGATGGCGACGCCGCGGACGGCGTCGGGCGAGGCGGCGGGAGTCGTGCGAAGGTCCATGGTGTGCTCGGTGTCCGCGCTGCAGCCGGGTGTCAGGTGGTGCCCAGGAGATGACGATACATCGCTTCATAGCGCGGGATGCCAAGCTCGGTGAGACTGAATCGTTCTCGCACGACGCGCCGCGAGGCGGCGACGCGTTCATCGTGCTGCCGGAGCGCCAGCTCGAGCGCGCGATCGGCGACGCGGTCGAGCTCGCCGTCGTCGTAGGAGGTCGCGACGACGCACGCGTCGGCGTCGGACGCCAGGTCCCCCTGATCGCCGATCCCCGCGTTGACGACGGCCGTCATCCCTGCCGCGAGGTACTCGGCCACCTTCGTCGGGCTCGAGCCCATCTTCGAGAAGCAAGGGCGGATGAAGGACACGCCGATGTCACCCGCCGGAAGCAGCCGCGGCATGTCGGCCGGGGACGCGCCGCGCACGACCACGTTCGTCACGCCGGCGGACCGAGCGGCGTCGCGAAGCGACGTCGCATCACCCCGCGTGAAGACGAGCCACACCAGATCCGGCCGCCTCGCTCGGAGCCGCCCGGCGAGCCGCGCCATCTCCCGCTCCTGGTACCAGCTCCCGAGCGATCCGGAATAGACGAGCACCGGCCCCTCGCCGAGGCCGAGCTCGGCGCGGGCGCGGGCGCGGGCTGCGCGATCGGCGCCGAACCGCTCGGTCTCGACGCAGCAGGGCACGACCGCGATCGGCGTCGCGTCGGGGACGACGCGCTCCGCTCGCATCCACCGGCGGAGCGCCTCGGTGAGGACGACGATCCCCTCGGCGCGGCTGAACGCCCGTCGTTCGTAGCGCTTGAGGAGGCGGTACTCGAGGCGGTCCTTCGTCCAGTGCCCCCCGTCGACGTACTCGTCTCCGAGCATGCCCCGGCAGTCGAAGAGCATCTTGGCGCCGGGGGCGACCGAGGCGACGACGTCGGCGACCGCAGCGGGCAGATAGCTCCGGGCGTGGACGATCCCTGGCCGTCGGCGGAGAGCCTCGGCCAGTCCAACGAGGACGGCGCGCGTCGACTCCCAGATCTTCGTGGTGAGTCGGTGCGAGGCGCTGCGCACCTGGGGAAGCCACCGGACACCCGCCGCCTCGATGAGCTCACGCGTGCGCGCGAGGTCCTCGGCCGAGGTGCCAGCGGGCTCATGCGAGAGGATCTCCATCGAGAAGCCGCGCCGCGCCAGCCCGAGCACGTAGCCGAGCACCTGCGACCGCCCCAGGGGCTCGGTCATGCCGGTGTGCGATACGTAGAGGCAGTCCATGGGGGAAGCGTCGGTCTACCGCGCCCGACGACCTCGGGCGAGATCAAAAATGGGCGCCGCGAACCCGGGAGGAGCCCGGTTTGTCGGGCGGCGGCCGGTCTTGGCGCGTCCAGCCGCGTGCCTCAGTTTCCGATGCCGAGGGCCCGGCTTCGCGCGGCGTCCTGGGCGGCCCGCGCCCGTGCCATCCCCTCGGGCCATGCTGGGTTCGTCGGCTCGCGCGACGCGAGGGTGCGGTAGGCGTCGATCGCGTCCGCATACGCGCCGGCAGCCTCGGCAAGCCGCCCGACCAGCGACAGAACCTCGGCGCGTTCGGGGGTGCGCTCCTGCGCCCTCTTGCCGTGGGCGAGCGCGCGTCGCGGGTTCCTCCGGTTCTCCTCTACGCTCGCGGCGCGCAGGTGGGCGCGGGCGCATTCCGCGTCCGACGTGCAGGCCCCCTGCACCAGCCGCTCAAGGGCGTGCGTGATGCGACGCTCGTCGCCGACCCGCACCGCCAGGTCGACCAGCAGATCCAGGCACGGCGCGCGGTCGTCGACGCCGTCGATCGCGCGCTCGAGCTCCTCGTAGGCGCGCTCCACGTCGCCACCTTCGGCGCGGACAGCGGCTGCGACCTGGTGGCTGGAGCAGGCTCGGGGGGCGATCTGCATCAGTCGGTCCACGGCCACCAGCGCGGCGTCGAGACACCTGGGTCGCTCGCGGTCGCACGCAGGGTCATGGCTGGTCAGCGCTGCCAGGGCGCGCTGCGCCGCCGCCCGCGCGACCAGCGGCGACGCCGGGTTTCGCGCCGCCAGCGCGTCCAGCACGCCATCGGCGGCCGCCGGGGATCGGTCGCGCAGCAGGACGGCCAGCTGCTCGAGGACGAGCTCCGCGTGGCGGCCGTCCGGCACCAGCTGCAACGCGTCCTCCGTCTCGCGGACGAGGCTCAGCCCCTCCTGCAGCGCCGTCCCGATGAGGTTGTAGTCCTGCTCCATCGCGAGGCGGTACTCGAGCCGCGCCTGGGAGGGGTGGCGACGGCCGAGTTGCCTCGCCAGCAGGAGGTGCGCCCGGCCGTAGACCGATGCGCGCTCGAGCGCTCGCCCGATCCACGGGATTGCGCTCTCGTCACGCGTCCGCGCAGCGCGGACAGCTCCCATGAGCGGCAGGTAGGGCTCCGCCGGGTGTCGCAGCATCGCCGCCCGAGCCTCGGCGACGAAAGCTTCACGTGGCGTCGCCGTGGACAGCGCCAGATCGCGGAGTCGCGCTTGCTCGGCGTGCAGCTCGTGCGGCCTGCCGAGGAGCACCACGGCCGCCAGGGGGAATGTCGCAGTCGCCGCCAGCGCGACGCCCAGCAGCGGGCGACGCGTCCACCATCCGAGACCCTCGCGCGACGCGTCGGAACGCCCCCCGGTGACGCAGGCCGCGTACACCGCGAGCGCGATCGCGACTGCGGGGATCTCGACGCTGAAGTCGAGCATGTTGTGAGCGACGACGGCGGTCAGGCCGGCCGCCGGGCCGGCCGGGACCGACGATCGGGCGAGGGCGACCGAAGGCCGCAGCGCAATGGCGAGCGCCAAGAGCGCCGCCAGCGCCGCGGGCGCGCCCCACTCCGCCATCCACTGGATGGCGACGTTCTCCGCGTGAGTGAAGACGATGTGGCCTTCGCTGTCGCTCCGGAACGCGTTGAATACGCTCTCGAAGCTTCCCCGCCCCATCCCGACCCAGAGGAACGCAGGCACGGTCGCGACGGCGCGCCGGAGGAGCGTCAGCTTCACGCTGTCGTCGTTCGTCAGGTCGTACAGCGCGCGGTCCTGCGTGGCCAGCAGCGCCATGGCGACACCGGCGAGCGCGAAGACACCCGGCAAGATGTAGCGCCAGGGCATGGTCCGTCCCGGCGCGCTGCTTCGATGCAGGAACCACATCACCGCGGCGCTGCCGAGCACCATCGCCGCGACCCCCGCGCGTGACGCGACCCAGATCTGGGTCAGGACGAGGAAGACGTAGATCGCGATCGGAATCGCACGGTGGACCCGGGATGCGCGCGACAGAGCCCACGCGAGCGCCGCGCAGCTGCCCATGTTGAGGTAGGCCGAGAGGTGATTCGAGTTCAGGAGCGGCGCGACGCGCGTCCCGAACTCGGCGGTCTCGGGCTTCCAAAGGCCGAAGATGCGCTCCGCTCCCAGCAGCGGATGGACCAGCGCCGCGACGCCGACGATCGTCGCGCTGGCGAGGACGGTGCGCTCGAGGAACTTCACGCCTTCGGTCCGCGATGCCACGCGGAGCGCGCCGGCGTACGCGAGCAGCAGCGTCACTCCGCGGAGCAGCTGAACGCGCGTCGCCGTCGGATCCAGGGAGATCGTCACCCAGCGCGGTCCCTCCTCGCGCAGAGGGGTCAGTGCCCGCGACCAGATGTCGGCGTTGACCGGCGCCACAGCGGAGACCAGCTCGGCCGGCAGCGGCAGCTGCTGGACGAAGGTCCACACCACCAGCCCGACCCCCACCGCCACGACGATCCCGGCGGGCCGCCGAGCGACCATCGGCTTCTCGTCCCAAGAGAGCAGCGCGAGGACGACGACCAGCGAGATGGCGACGACCGCGAGCGTCAGGGTGTGGACGGTCCCCAGCGCGACGGCGGAACCGGTCACGATCGCGGCGAGTCCCCAGCGGCCAGCGACGCGATGGGGGGTCGGCCCACGGACCGCGGTCCGGCGCGCTGTCGCCAGTCCCATGGTGACGACGAGATCTACCACGGGGCCCGCCCGCCCCTCGATCGCCAATGCTCGGGGCGGCTTCTACCGCACGACGCCGGCGGGCTCGCGCGGCGCGTGGGCGCCAAGGGATTGGCGCCGCACGTCGGCGCGCTTGACGCGCCGTGGCTCGTTGATGGCGATTTCAGGCCGGTGGCGACCGGCACGCCCCTTGAAGAGCGCCCCCCCATGACCGCCCTCTTCTCCACCCTCTCCCCCCTCTCCCCCGCCGATCTGATCGACGGCCGCTACGAGGTCCTCCGCCCGATCGCCAGGGGCGGGATGGGCGAGGTGCTGGAGGCGCGTCACCTACACGATGCACGCATCGTCGCCCTCAAGGTCGCCCGGCCCGACATCGCCGACCGCAGCGACGTCCGCGAGCGGCTGCGGCGGGAGATCCAGGCGCTGGGCAAGCTCCGCCACCCCGGGATCGTCTCCCTCCTCGGCTCGGGAACTTGCCCCGAGCGCGGGCCCTACCTGGTCATGGAGAAGTTCCACGGGCGCAGCCTGGACGGGCTCCTGGCCGCGCGCGGTAGCCTGGGCGTCGCCGGGTGCGTCCGCATCCTGCGAGATATGGCGACGGCGCTTGCCGAGGTGCACGGGCGCGGGCTCGTCCACCGCGACATCAAGCCGGGCAACGTGTTCGTCAGCCAGACCGGCCCGGGAGTCGACGCGCTCAAGCTCATCGACTTTGGGCTCGTCGCGCCGGCCACACCCGCCCACGGCCTGTCGGGCCACGGCCTGACGCTCGCCGGAGAGATCCTCGGGAGCCTCGGCTACATGTCGCCCGAGCAGCTCGAGCATGCCTCGCGCGCCGACGCGCGCTCCGACCTCTACTCCCTGGCGCTGGTCGTCATCGAGTGCCTGGGCGGCACCAGCTCGGACGTGTCGACGCGGTTCCAGGGCTCGAAGCTGGCCTCTCAGGCGCTCGCGGGGCGTACCGACGTGCCGGCCGGCCTGGTGAAGCTGCTCGACGACATGCTGGCGCAGGAGCCGGCCCGCCGCCCCGACTGCGCGCCGGAGGTGCTGCTGCGCCTCGAGCAGGAGGTGGAGCCCCTCGAGTCGCCGCACCTCCTCGGGTACGGCCAGCCGAAGCGATCGCGCGAGGAGCCGACGCTGTGCGAGCCGGCGAGCCGGCGAGCCGTGGCGATGGCCGACGC
>JBKJLX010000631.1:0-16903 GCA_046596645.1 Polyangiaceae bacterium | reverse complement strand
GTCGTAGTAGCTCGGCTCGCAAAGCCACTCCGCCGGGGGGCCCCCGACCTCGCCCGAAACGTCCGCCACGTTGAAGCACGCGCCGCCCGGCACGAAGGATCCGTCCTCCAGGTCGATCTCGCGGAGGAGCGCGCCCTGGAGCGACCAGATGCCGTCGGCCACGGTGAGCGTGCCCTCGGTGGCGAAGTACGCGGCCGTGTAACCGACCTCTTCCACGAAGTCCTCGCCCGCGGCGACGAACTCCTCGTCGCCCGGGACGGTGGTGGACAGGTCGATGGAGTGATTGGCGTTCTCGAACGCGAGGATACTGAAGTCCGGGTCTGCGCCGCCCAGCGCCGGGTCGACGCCGCCGACGTGCGTGCCCGCGTCGTAGGCGACGTCGGTGAACTCGATGTCCGTACAGCCGTTGCTGCCGCCGCTGCCGGTGTCGCCGCCGCTGCCGGTGTCGCCGCCGCTCCCGTTGGTGGTCGACGTGGTCGTCGCCGCGGTGGTCGTCGCCGTGGTGGTCGTCGCCGTGGTGGTCGGGCCGCCGGTCGTCGCCGTGGTGGTCGTCGGCGCGCCGCCGGACCCGTCGCTGCCGCCGGTCCCGATGCCGCCGCCGCCCGTACCGCTGTTGTCGTCACCGCACGCGACCGCACCCACGGCGACAAAGGCCAGGGTCCAGCTCAAGAAGCTCGTCTTCATGTCAAATCCTCCGGAGAAGCCCACCGACTAGCACTGCGTGTCCACGGTGGGATCCCCAAAAAAAGGGCTAAGCCGCGGTGCGGCCAGCGGGAAGTGTCGCGCCGACCCGAGGTCGGCGCGTGCTCGTCGCACGATTCCGTCGCATCGGCCTGGCTGCGGCCACGAAAGATCGTGAGGTGCGCTGGACAGCGTGTCGCATCGACCGACCTCAGACCCGCGGGCCGCCGCTCCGGCTCTCGGGGCTCGCCTGCTCGGCGTACTTCTTGAAGTTCTCCTGGAACATGCCGGCGAGCTTCTTCGCCGTGGTGTCGTAGGCGGCCTTGTCGGCCCAGGTGTTCCGCGGCTGGAGGATCTCCGACGGGACGCCGCTGCACTCGGTCGGCACCTGGATGCCGAAGACCGGGTCCTCGATGGTCTTGACCTTGGCCAGCTCGCCGGAATGGATGGCGTCGATGATGGCGCGCGTGAACTTCAGCTTCATGCGCGAGCCGGTGCCGTAGGCGCCGCCGCTCCAGCCGGTGTTGACGAGCCAGGTCTGCGCCTTGTGCTTGTGGAGCTTCTCCGCGAGCAGCTCGGCGTACTTGGTCGGGTGCCACACCATGAAGGGCGCGCCGAAGCAGGCGGAGAAGTTGGGGGTGGGCTCGGTGACGCCCATCTCGGTGCCGGCGACCTTCGCCGTGTACCCGCTGATGAAGTGGTACATCGCCTGCTCGATGCTGAGCTTGGCGACCGGCGGCAGGACGCCGAACGCATCGGCGGTGAGGAAGATCACGTTCGTCGGCTGCCCGCCGACGCAGGGGATCTTCGCGCCCTCGATGTACTCGATGGGGTAGCTGCAGCGCGTGTTGTCGGTGATCGACACGTCGTCGTAGTCGACGACGCGCTTCTCCGCGTCGTACTTCACGTTCTCCAGAACGCTGCCGAAGCGGATGGCGCGGAAGATGTCCGGCTCGCTCTCCTCGGTCAGGTTGATCGCCTTGGCGTAGCAGCCGCCCTCGATGTTGAAGACGCCGTCGTCGCTCCAGCAGTGCTCGTCGTCGCCGATCAGCTTGCGCTTGGGGTCGGCGGAGAGCGTGGTCTTTCCCGTGCCCGAGAGGCCGAAGAGGACGGTGACGTCGCCTGGCTTGCCGTCGGTCGTCTTCGCCTCGGTCGCCGAGCAGTGCATCGAGAGGACGCCGCGCTTGGGCATCAGGTAGTTCATGATGGTGAAGACGCCCTTCTTCATCTCCCCCGCGTACTGGGTGCCGAGGATCACGAACTCGCCGCGCTCGAAGGAGAGCGCCACCGAGGTCGTCGACGTCATGCCGCTGGTGTAGCGGTTCGCCGGGAAGCCACCGGCGTTGTAGACGACGTAGTCGGGGTCACCGAAGCTCTGGAGCTCCTCAGCCGTGGGGCGGATGAGCATGTTGTGCATGAAGAGCGCGTGGTACGCGCGAGCGCAGATGATGCGCACCTTGATGCGATACTTGGGGTCCCAACCAGCGAAGCCGTCGATGCAGTAGAGCTGCTCCTTCGTGTTCAGGTAGTCGATCGCGCGCTCGCGGTTGGTGAGGAAGATGTGCTCGTCGAGCTTGATGTTGACGGGCCCCCACCAGACGTCCTTCTCGCTGTCGGGGTGAGCGACGACGCGCTTGTCCTTCGGGCTGCGCCCGGTCTTCGCGCCGGAGAGCGCGACCAGCGCGCCCGTCGACGTGATCGCCGTACCGCTCTCGCGAACCAGGCCCTGCTCGTAGAGCGCCGCCGGAGACGGGTTCCGGAAGATGCGGGCGACGTGGATGCCTTGCTTCTCGAGAGAGAACGGCTCTGACATGAGGAGCTCCTTGGGGCTTTTGCAGCCACTCGCGCACCTGGTGGGGTGCGGGATCTCGAAACCTTCCCGCGGCGGGAGGCGGGTTGCAATCGGGGGCGACGCAGCAAACTTGGCACGGGAGGACACTGTAAGACAAGGTGCGCCCAGCTCGACCCCGGCGGGCCCCTCGACCCACCCGCGCCGAGCCTGGAGGTGCCCCATGCGAGTCTCCCGCCGTATCCGCCTCGTCGTCTCCGCGCTCGTCGGCCTCGCCGGCGCCTCCCTGGCCGCGTCCGCCGGGGCCGCCGAGATCCTCAGCGTCAAGAACGAGAGCGCGAACTTCCGCGAGGGGCCAGGCGAGAAGCACCCCGTCGTCTTCGCCGCCGACCGCTTCTATCCGGTCGAGGTCGTGGAGAAGAAGGACGGCTGGACCAAGGTGAAGGACTTCGAGGGCGACGTCGCCTGGGTGGCCGAGCGCCTGCTCACCAAGCAGGAGACGGTCGTCGTCGAGGGCGACCGGGTCAACGTCCGCGAGAAGGCGAACACCACCAGCGAGATCGCGTTCAAGGCCGAGCGCGGCGAGGTCTTCAAGGTGGACGAGCGCTCGGGCAAGTGGCTCAAGGTCGTCGACGCCAACGGCGACGGCGGGTGGATCCGCGACGACATGGTGTGGGGCGAGAAGGCCGCCTCTGCGGCACCGCCCAAGGGCAAGACCAAGGGCGAGCTCGAGCCCATCTCGCCGACATCCGACGCCGAGAAGGGCAAGGCGGCGCCCGCCGGCAAGGGCGACAAGGCCCCGGCCAAGAGCGATGACGCCCCGCGGGCCGCCGAGAGCGACGCCCCGAAGGGCGGCGCCCCCGCCGAGGCGCCGAAGGCCGACGCGCCGAAGGCTGACGCGCCGAAGCCCGAGGCGCCGAAGCCCGAGGCGCCGAAGGCCGAGGCGCCGAAGGCCGACGCCCCCGAGGCGCCCGCCGACGACGCCGGCTGAGACGTCAGGGCCCGGTGGCCTGGGCCAGCACCTCGACCTCGATGGAAGCGGCAGCATCGTCGTCGACGAAGGCGTCGATGGTGGTCCGCCCCGCCCCGCGCGCGATGAGGACGAACTCGTTCGCGCCGACGCCCGGGCGGACGTCGAGCACCGACGAGTCCTGCGACAGGAGCTCGATCGGCTCGTCTTCCTCCATCTCCCCGTCGTCGAAGGCGCGCGCCATGACGCCGACCGCGATGCCCTCGGTCAGGGTCACGCGATCGGACGCGAGCTGCGCCTCGATGGGCGGGTCGGACTGCTGGTAGAGCTTGACGGTGTAGTCCCGTCCGCAGCCCAGCGCGCCGAGTGAGAGCGGGAGGAGCAGCCCTAGGGCGAGTGCTGCGACGGCGGTCCTCACGGCCCCTCCCCCTCAGCCTCGACCACGGCCGAGACCTCGATCTCCCGCGAGACGCCGGCCACCGTGACCGTGACCACGGCGTCGCCGGTGGCCTGGGGGACCAGGCGCGCCAGCGCGCCGGAGGCGGGCGTCCCCGGCGCGATCGGCGACTCGACGGTGACGATGTCCTCGTCGGAGCTGGCCCAGGTCGCCGGGAACGCGCCGAACAGCACCTCGTCGTTGGTGCCCAGGGGGATGGCGGCGATGTCGGTCGGCGCCTCCACCGGGAGCGCCGGCTCGAGCGGCAGCCCGCCGGCGCCGATGTCGATGCGCGTCGGCACCGAGACCAGCACGTGGATCACGTCGACCACCACGCCGTCGCTGCGCTCGGCGATGAACGCGTACCAGCCCGGCCGGGTGGGGACGAAGTGGCGGTCCCGCTCGAAGCCGTCCACCGCGCACTCGACGTCGACGTCGAGCGAGCCCGAGTCGTCGGGCTCGGCGACCTGGAAGTCGAGCGCGAACGCCGCGCCGACCACGAACGAGCCCGGCACCTCCGGCTCCTCGAAGGCGACCACGTTGGGGTCGGGGTTGTACTGGGTGCACCAGATGTCCTGGGGCCCCACGCAGTCGTAGAAGAAGTTGCCGTTGCCGAGCTCGCCTTCGGTGCCGCCGTCGTCAACGAAGCTGCAGCCGCTCGCGCACAGCGCGGCCACGGCGGCCAGGCGCGGCAGCACGGCCCAGGGCACCGCGCGATCGACGAGAGAAGCTCTCATCGGGAAGTCCTTTCGCAAGAGGGAGAAGAAGGAAGAGCGGAGCCCCGACGTGCGGCCAGTTCACGTCCACTCTAGACCTCGATCGCCCCATGCGTGAGGTCAGGTTCGTGCCCCGGCTGTGACGACCCGTGTTCAGTCGTCGGCGGGGTCGCTGCCGCGGAGGCGCAGCATGAGCTCGCGCCGCCCCCGCACGTCGAGGCGCTTGAGGACGCGCGCCACGTAGGTGCGCACCGTCGCCAGGGGCATCCCCACTGCGCGCGCGATCTCCTTGTCGGCGAGGCCGCGCGAGAGGAGCGTCCCCACCTTCTGCAGGGATGGCGGCAGCGCCGCCAGGCCGTCGGCGGCCGGCGGGGCGCGCGGCAGGACGAGGTCGACCTCGAGCCCTCGCGGCGCCAGCGCCGTCACCGTGCCGAAACCGCCGGGCGATCCCTGGCCCAGCCACTCGCGGGTCGCGTCCACCCAGCCCCGGCCCGCCACGTTGGCGAACACGACGCGGCGGCGTCGCACCAGCAGCGCTGGCTCCTCCAGGGCTGCGAGCATGACGGTGAGCGCGCCGCCGCCCAGCGGCTCGCCGCCGATCGCGTCCGCCACCCTCGCCCACGTGCGCAGCGCCGGCCGCGCCGCGAGGAGCCGCGCGTGGAGCTCGCGGTCGAAGGGCGGCTCACCCGGGCTGCGGTACAGGCCCACGAACAGCGAGGCCTGGCGCCGCTGGTAGATCACCATCCGCAGCTGGTGGAGGACGTGGTTCGGCAGAAGCAGGCGCTCCACCGCGACCATCGGGTCGCCCACCGCGTGCCCAGCCACCAGCGGGCCCAGCGCGACCGGCCGGTCGGCGAAGGGGTCCTCGCCCTCGCCCATGTAGGAGCGTAGTTCGGGCACCTCGGCCTGGTGGAGGAAGGGATCGGTCGTGGGGCGCCCGCCCAGCGTGTGGACCAGCCACCGCGGCGCCATCGCGGACGCAGCAGGATAGATGACCACGCGGCTCGCCGGATCGAGCTCGCCGACAGCGGCGGCCGCCTCCAGCTGGGGTCGGTCGTGGAGGAAGCTCCGCGCGAGGCGTCGGCGACAGCGCGCCAGGGCGGCGCCGCCCGCCCGCGTCAGCTCTGCACGCGCCTCGTCCGGATCTCCAAGGTGGAGGCCGTGGTCCTCCTTGCCGACGTCCCGCAGGAACGCGCGGCGCGCTCTCCGGTCCGCGTCGTGCTCCCGGAACCCTCCCATCGATGGCAAGGATGATCAGCGATTCCCAGCGTCTCGAGGAGTCCTCAAATGCCGACGGTCTGCCGGCACGGGGCCTGCGGCGCGGTGGCGGACCATGAGCTCGCGCCGGGTGCGGACGCCGGTGCGGGCGAAGACGCGGCTCACGTAGGTGCGCACCGTCGCCAGCGACATCCCCAGCCGGCGCGCGATCTCCTTGTCGGCGAGACCCTCGCCGAGGAGCGCCCCCACCCCTCGCAGCGACGGCGGGAGCTCCGGCCACGCCTGCGTGGCGAAGGGCAGCACCAGATCCATCGAGAGGCCACCGGCGAAGAGCGGGGCGGCGTCGGCGAAGCCGGGCGGTCTCCCTGCGCGGTCCCAGTCGAGGATCCGCTTCACCAGCGGAGCGGCGGCGGCGTTGGCCACGAGCGCGCGACCTTGCCGCAGCAGGACCGCCGGCGTCGCCAGCGCCTGCACCGTGCTGGCGAGCGCGCCGTCGCCGAGGGGTCGCGGGCCGATGGCCTCCGCGATCCGCGCCCACTGGCGGATCGCCGGGCGCGTCGCCAGCAGCGCCGCGTGCTCCGCCACGCCGAACGACGGCGCGCCCCTCCGCCGGTGGAGGCCCGCGAAGAGGTTAGCCTCGCCCCGATCGGAGAGGACCATCCGCAGCTGCTGCGTCACGTCGTTCGCCGCGAGCACGCGCCCGACGACGTGCTCCAGCTCCGGCGGCGTGGACTGGGCGCGGAGCAGCGACGCCAGGGTCACCGGACGATCGCGGAACAGGCCGGACCCGCGCAGGGTGACCAGGCGCGGGTCGGCGAGGAGCTCGTACGCGTGGATCGGCGCGTCGGTCGCCGAGTCGGAGGTGAGGTCCTGCGCGATCCACCGCGGCCCCAGGCTGCCCGCCACCGGGAACACGCAGGCGACGCTGGCTGGGTCGAGGTCGCTCAGCGCCGCCGCGAGCGCGACATGCGGCGCGTCGGTCGCCCAGCTGGCATGGAGCCGGTTGCGGAAGCGGAGCAGGCGCGCGTGCTGGTCCGAGGAGAGGAGGGCCCATGCCTCGCGCGGGGAGACGGGAGCGAGATCGTCGCCCCAATCCGTCCAGGTTTCAGCAACCTGGCCCTCAGCGACCCCCCGCATCGTTCGAATGCATCATGACCCCGACGACATGACAACCCTTGGCGCTCCGCTCGAGGGCTGCGCTCTCTCGCATCTCGCAGCCTCGAGGAAGGGCCGTCCGGTAGCACGATCCGCGCTTGCACCTGACTAACGCGACGCGTTACACTTCGGGCCAAAATGTCCGCAGGCAGTACCGGGCTTTATGACCCGTCCTTCGAGCATGACGCGTGCGGCGTCGGCTTCGTGGCCAACATCAAGGGCGACAAGTCGCGAGGCATCGTCGAGCAGGCGCTCGAGATCCTGATCCGCCTCAGCCACCGCGCCGCCGCAGGAGCCGACCCGGAGACGGGCGACGGGGCGGGCATTCTACTGCAGATCCCGCACCGCTTCTTCCAGGTCGAGGCGGCCAAGCTTGGCCTCACCTTGCCGGCGCGTCGCCAGCAATGGGCCGTGGGCATGGTCTTCCTCCCGCAGGACCCGGCGCAACGCCGCGCCTGTGAAGAGGCGCTGGAGCAGGTGATCGACGAGGAGGGGCAGCGCCTCCTCGGCTGGCGCGACGTGCCCATCGCTCCCGCCCACCTGGGTCGCGTCGCGCGCAGCGTGATCCCGTGCATCCGCCAGGTTTTCGTCGGTCGCCGCCGCATCCCGCCCAGCGCCTTCGAGAGGAAGCTGTTCGTCATCCGCAAGCTGGCGGAGAACCGCATCCGCGAGCGTGGCATCGACCCCGACGGGCGCTTCCACGTCGCCAGCCTGTCGGGCGAGACCATCGTCTACAAGGGCCTGCTCCTGCCGCGCCAGCTGCCGCTCTTCTACGGGGACCTGCTGGAGCCGGAGGTGACCAGCGCGATCGCCCTGGTGCACTCGCGCTTCTCCACCAACACCTTCCCCACCTGGGATCTGGCGCAGCCGTTCCGTCACATCGCGCACAACGGGGAGATCAACACCGTCCGCGGCAACCGGAACTGGATGAACGCGCGTCGCAACCTGCTCGAGTCGAACAAGCTCGGCGGCAAGCTGGACCGGCTGTTCCCCATCATCGTGCCGGGGAAGAGCGATTCGGCGCAGTTCGACAACATGCTGGAGCTGCTGCACGTCGCCGGCCGCTCGCTGCCGCACGGGATCATGATGATGATCCCCGAGGCCTACGAGCACGACGCGTCCATGGACGACGATCGGCGCGCCTTCTACCAGTACAACTCCAGCCTCAGCGAGCCCTGGGACGGCCCGGCCGCGATCTGCTTCACCGACGGGCACCTCATCGGGGCGACCCTCGACCGCAACGGCCTCCGCCCCGCGCGGTGGATGGTGACGGAGGATGATCGCGTCATCCTCGCCAGCGAGACCGGCGTCCTCGACGTGCCGGCGCGCGACGTGCGGCGCAAGGGCAAGCTCATGCCGGGCCGCATGTTCGTGGTGGATACCGTCGAGCAGCGCATCCTCGAGGACGAGGAGGTGAAGCGCGAGATCGTGAGCCGCTGGCCGTACCGCAAGTGGCTCAACCGCAACGTCTTCCGCTTCGACAGCCTGCCAGAGACGCCCACCACCCCCGCCCTGCGGGGGGACGAGCTGACGCGGATGCAGCGCGCCTTCGGCTACACCGACGAGGACGTCCGCATCCTCCTCGAGCCGACCGCCCGCACCGGCAAGGAGCCTGTGGGCTCGATGGGGACCGACACCGCCCTCGCGGTGCTGAGCGACCAGTCGCCCAGCCTCTTCTCCTACTTTCACCAGCTGTTCGCGCAGGTCACGAACCCACCGATCGATCCCATCCGCGAGGCGATGGTGGTCACCATCGACACCTCGCTCGGCCCCGACGGCAATCCGCTGGAGGAGACGCCGGAGCAGTGCCACCGCATCGCGCTGCCCGGCTGCATCCTCACCAACCAGCAGCTGGCGAAGATCGCGGCCCTGGATGACGAGGGCGTCTTCGACCCCACGCGCCTCAGCTGTCTGTATCCCGTCGACGGCGGCGAGACGGCTCTCGAAGGCGCCATCGACCGCCTGTGCGACGCGGCGGCGCAGTCGGTCGACGACGGCAAGACCCTCCTGATCCTCAGCGATCGCGGCGTCGATCGCCGGCGCGCGCCGATCCCCATGCTGCTGGCGCTGTCGGCGGTGCACCAGCGGCTGGTGCGCGACGGCATCCGCCGTCACACCGGCCTGGTGGTGGAGACCGGCGAGGCGAGGGAGATCCACCATTTCGCCCTCCTCATCGGATTCGGCGCGGCAGCGGTGAACCCCTGGCTCGCGCTCGACGCCATCGACGCGCTCTTCGAGGGCGATGCCACGGTGCGGGTGGAGGAGGCGCGCGCCCGCTTCGTGGACGCGATGAACCACGGCCTGAAGAAGGTCATGAGCAAGATGGGGATCTCCACCATCCAGAGCTACCGAGGCGCGCAGATCTTCGAGGCGGTCGGTCTGGACGCCGACCTGGTGGAGCGCCACTTCACCGGCACGCCGTCGCGCATCGCCGGCGTGGGACTCTCCGAGCTGGGCCGCGAGGTGGTGGATCGTCACGCTCGCGGCTTCGGTCAGCGGCTCGACGCGTCGGTTCACGAGGCGGCGACCGCCCGGGCGGAGGACCTGCCGGTGGGCGGCCTCTACCAGTGGAAGCGGCGCGGCGAGCGCCACAAGTGGTCACCGGACGTGATCGCGTCGCTGCAGCAGGCGGCGCGCCAGAACGATCCCGTCGCCTTTGCGGCGTTCGAGGCCGGCGCCGACGACGAGGAGGACGCGGTCACCCTGCGCGGCCTGCTGGCGCTGGCCAGCGATCCCGAAGCGCGCGGTGGTCGCCCGCAGGCGCTGCAGGCGGTCCCGCTGGACGAGGTGGAGCCTGCGTCGGCGATCGTGCAGCGCTTCGTCACCGGGGCCATGAGCTTCGGGTCCATCAGCGCCGAGGCCCACGAGACACTGGCCATCGCCATGAACCGCATCGGCGGCCGCTCCAACAGCGGCGAGGGCGGGGAGGAGGCGCGCCGCTACACCCGCGACGAGAATGGCGACCTGCGCCGCAGCGCGATCAAGCAGGTCGCCAGCGCCCGCTTCGGCGTCACCACCGAGTACCTGGTCAACGCCGACGAGCTGCAGATCAAGATGGCCCAGGGCGCCAAGCCCGGCGAGGGCGGGCAGCTGCCCGGCGGCAAGGTCGACGAGCGCATCGCCAAGGCGCGCTTCTCGACGCCGGGGGTCACGCTGATCTCGCCGCCGCCGCACCACGACATCTACTCGATCGAGGATCTTTCACAGCTCATCTACGACCTGCAGAGCGTGAGCCCCCGGGCGCGCATCTCGGTCAAGCTGGTGAGCGAGGTCGGCGTCGGCACCATCGCCGCCGGCGTCGCCAAGGCCGGCGCCGGCGCCATCACCGTGAGCGGGTACGAGGGCGGCACCGGCGCTTCGCCGCTGTCGTCGATCAAGTACGCCGGCCTCCCCTGGGAGCTCGGCCTGGCGGAGACGCAGCAGGTCCTGGTGAAGAACGACCTGCGCGGTCGGGTGCGCTTGCAGGTGGACGGCGGGTTCCGCACCGGGCGCGACATCGTGATCGGCGCGCTGCTCGGCGCCGATGAGTTCGGCATGGCGACCGCATCGCTCATCGCGACCGGCTGCATCATGCTGCGAAAGTGCCACCTCAACACTTGCAGCGTCGGCATCGCCACCCAGGACGAGGACCTGCGCAAGCACTTCCGCGGCGATCCCGAGCACGTGGTGAACTACTTCTTCCAGGTGGCGGAGAGCGCGCGCCGCCTCATGGCCTCGCTCGGCATCATGCGCTTCGACGATCTGGTCGGGCGCGTCGATCTGCTGGGGCCGCGCACCGACGTCACCCACTGGAAGGCGCGACGGGTGGACCTGCGGCCGCTCCTCGCCCCGCCCGATGCGCCCCAGGAGCATTCGCGCCGCACCGTCGCCGTGCAGCGCAAGGACGTCAGCGATCACCTCGATCACGTGCTGCTCGAGCGGTCTCGCGGCCCGATGGAGGGCGGCGGTCCGGTCACCATCGAGCTGCCCGTGGCCAACGTCCACCGGTCGGTGGGCGCCATGCTCTCGGGGGAGATCGCGCGGCGCTACGGCGCGCAGGGCCTGCCCGACGACTCGATCTGGGTGAAGCTCGCAGGCTCCGCCGGGCAGAGCTTCGGTGCCTTTGCCACCAGCGGCGTGACGCTGGAGCTGCAGGGGGACGCCAACGACTACGTCGGCAAGGGCCTCTCCGGCGGGCGCGTGGTGGTGTACCCGCCGCGCACGGCGCGCTTCGCCGCGGAAGAGAACGTGGTCGTCGGCAACACGTGCCTCTACGGCGCGACCGGCGGCGAGCTCTACGTCTCGGGTCTGGCGGGCGAGCGCTTCGCGGTTCGCAACAGCGGCGCCCGCGCGGTGGTCGAGGGCGTCGGCGACCACGGCTGCGAGTACATGACCGGCGGCGTGGTCGTCGTGCTCGGCCCCACCGGTCGCAACTTCGGCGCCGGCATGAGCGGCGGCATCGCCTACGTGCTCGACCGCGACCGCACCTTCCGCAAGCGTGCCAACCTGGAGATGATCGAGCTCGAGTCGCTGATCGACGAGAGCGACATCTGGCTCGTGTACGGCCTGATCGAGGCGCACCAGAAGCTGACCCAGAGCGCCCTCGCGCGGCGCGTGCTCGACAACTGGGAGCACGTGGTCTCCAGCTTCGTGAAGGTTCTGCCGACCGACTACAAGCGCGTGCTCCAGGTGCGGCGCTCGATGATGCGCCCGCCCGGCCAGAGGACCAGCGAGCCGGTGCCCGTCAGCACCACGACTCCGGCGCCGATCGGGTCGGCGTGGCCGCGCATCGCCCTGCCCATCGCGCGTGGAGGGAACTGACCGTGGGAAAGCCCACCGGCTTCGTGGAGTGGCAGCGCCTCCTGCCCAGGAAGCGCCCGAAGGCCGAGCGCACCGGGGACTTCGCCGAGTTCATCCCCGTCCACGAGGAGGGCGAGGCGCAACGACAGGCCGGCCGCTGCATGGACTGCGGCGTGCCCTTCTGCCACCAGGGCTGCCCGCTGGGCAACCCCATCCCCGAGTTCAACGACCTCGTCTTCCGCGGCAACTGGCGCGCCGCGTACGACCTGCTCTCCGGCACCAACAACTTCCCGGAGTGGACGGGGCGGCTGTGCCCCGCGCCCTGCGAGGCTGCCTGCGTGCTGGCGATCGACCGCCAGCCGGTGGCCATCGAGGAGATCGAGAAATCCATCGCCGAGCGCGCCTTCGCCGAGGGCTGGGTGCGCCCGCGCTCGATCCCCCAGCGCACCGGCAAGCGCGTCGCGGTGGTGGGCAGCGGGCCCGCGGGCCTGGCGGCGGCGGCCCAGCTCAACCTCGCCGGTCACGACGTGGTCGTCCTCGAGCGTGACGATCGGGTCGGAGGCCTGATGCGCTACGGCATCCCCGACTTCAAGATCGAGAAGCAGTTCGTCGATCGTCGCCTGCGCATCCTGGAGGCGGAGGGCGTGCGCTTCGAGACCGGCGTCGACGTCGGCCGCGACCGACCGTGGAGCGACCTGGTTCGCGACCACGACGCGGTGGTGGTCGCCATCGGCGCCCGTCGCGCGCGCGAGCTCGAGGTGCCTGGCCGTGACCTCGCCGGCGTGGTGCAGGCGATGGACTTCCTGGAGGAGCAGAACCGAGTCGTCGCGGGGGACGCGTTCGAAGGTGCTGCGCCGCGCCGCTTCGACGTCGCCGGAGAGCGCGTCGTCATCCTCGGCGGCGGCGACACCGGCAGCGACTGCCTGGGGACTGCGCTGCGCCTCGGCGCCGCCTCGGTCGCCCAGGTCGAGCTCATGCCGGCCCCGGGAAGCGAGCGGGCGCCCACCAACCCGTGGCCGCAGTGGCCGTTCGTCTTCCGCACATCCTCCAGCCAGGAGGAGGGCGGCGAGCGCGGCTTCGGCAAGCGCACCCTGCGATTGGAGGGGGAGGGCGATCGCCTGCGCGCGCTGGTGTGGATCGACGTCCGGGTGGAGAGCGACGAGAGCGGGCGGCCTCGCCTGGTCGACGTCGAGGGCACCGAGCAGCGGGTCGAGGTGGATCGCCTGATCCTCGCCATGGGCTTCGTCGGCCCCGACCTCGCCGGGCTCTCCGCGGAGCTCGCCGTGGAGCTCGACCCGCGCGGAAACGTGAAGGTCGACAAGCGCTTCCGCTCGTCGGCGGCCAGGGTGTGGGCGGCGGGCGACGCGATGCGCGGGGCGAGCCTCATCGTCTGGGCCATCGCCGACGGCCGCGAGGCGGCGCGTTCGGTCGACGAGGCCCTGGCCGGCAAGAGCACATTGCTCCCGACGAAGGGTCGCGACCAGCCGTGGCCAGGCCGTTGACCCGTTGGCGCGTCTGCATTCGCGGACGTCGCCTTCCCGTCCGAACGGGGTAGCTCGCACCCCTGGAAGTTTTTCGCGCCGTCAGCGAGCATCGGCGGTACGGCACCGGCTCGGGGGGGCGGCGTGAAACGAATCGATGGGAGGGCGTCCGGGTTTCACGTCACCGTGCCAGGCACGGTCGCGGTGCGATGGCCGGCGTTCGAGGCGTTGCCGCCGGCGCTCAAGCCGACGGCCGAGCTCCTCTCCCAGGGCCTGTCGGACGAGGCGATCGCGGAGCGGCTGCGTCACACGCTCGCCCGGGTGCAGGAAGACGTGTCGGTCGTGTTCTCGCGCCTCGCCGTCGGCGGGCGGCGCGAGATCGGGCGGCTGCGTCGCACTGGCACCGGCTGAGAGGCGCCACCCTCGTCCGGGCGAGCCGCCGCGGCGTCCGGCCCCCCGTGAGGCTACACCGCGGCCACGTCGGGTCGCGACACCGGCTCCTCGACCAGCGTCCACCGCCGGCGCAGCGCGCCCCGAAGCAGGAGGTAAGCCGCGAAGCCCACTGGCCCGAAGGCGAGGGTGAGCACCAGGACGGGCGCCACCAGCACCTGGGGGATCCGCTCGCGGTGCGCGTCGCGCGCCTCCCACGCGCCGACGAAGAGGTCGAAGATCAGGTAGTGGATCCAGCAGCCGATCACCGTCCGCGGCGTGGTGAAGATGTTCATGACGCCGGCGAGCGTGAAGAAGCTGGCGCCTTCCGGCCCCGGCTCGTCGAGGAAGATCATCCACACGTAGACCGGCACCAGGAGCGCCGCCGGAAGGGCGGAGTGCACCAGCCGGTCGGTCCACCGCCAGCGCGGCGCGGCGACCAGGAGGAGCCACGCCGGGACGACCCCGAAGTTCACCAGCGAGAAGAGGGTCTCGTCGCGCATCCGCAGACGCTATCGCGGCCCACGTCGCAGGGGACGCTCCGTCGCGGGGAGGACTCAGCGTTCCCGTGACGAGCGGCGCCGCTTCCTGTCCTCGCGGAGGAGCGTCGTCGCCGCGTCGTCCGTCGACTCGGTGCGCGCCCTGGCCGACGGTGGCGCCGGCGGTATCGAGGCGCCCAGGGTCGGCGCCCCCGCGCCGACTCGCACCACCGGCACCGGCCGCATCGACGCCCGTATCGGCGGTGGGGCCGGCATGCTCTCGCGCCTGATCTCGGTCAGGTCGGGCAGCAACGTGCGCAGCGCGTCGCCCAGCTCCATCGCCGTCTGCTGGCGGTCGTCGGGTCGCTTCGACATCGCCCTGGCGATCGTCGCCTCGAGGTCGGGGTGGAGGTCCGGCACCCAGGTGCTGGCGGGCGGCGCCTCCTCCAGCACGTGCTTGGCGAGGATCTGGAGCGGCGTCTCCCCGTCGAAGGGGAGTCGTCCGGTGACCAGCTGGTAGAGGATGACGCCGCACGCGTAGATGTCGGTGCGCGAGTCGACAGGTTCGAGCCGCCCCTGCTCCGGCGACATGTACGCGGGCGTCCCGAGGATGGTGCCGGCGCCGGTGATCGCGGTGCGGGTCGTCGAGGCTCGACGGCGGTCGCCCTCCGGTCCGACGTCGAGGATCTTGGCGACGCCGAAGTCGAGCACCTTCACCGTCTCCTGGTCGGGCATCGCCTCGTCGATCACCAGCATCACGTTCTCGGGCTTCAGATCGCGGTGCACGATGCCGCGCGCATGCGCCGCGGCCAGCGCGTCGCAGATCGCCGCCACGATGCGCGCCGCGCGCGCCTCGTCGAGCCGGGTCTCGCGCACGATGCTGTCGAAGAGGTCGTGGCCGTGGAGCAGCTCCATCACGATGAAGTGCAGGTCGCCGTCGACCCCGGCGTCGAAGACCCGCACCACGTTGGGGTGCACGAAGTCGGCGACCACCCGCGCCTCGCGCTGGAACCGCTTGAGGACGGTGCGGTTTCTCCCCACCGCCGGGTCGAGGATCTTGATCGCGACCTCGCGCAGGTTCGCTGGGTCGAAGCCGCGCACCACCTGCGCCATGCCGCCAGCGCCGATCGACCCGGTGATCGTGAAGCGGCCGGCCAGGGTGCGCCCGATCCAGGCGCGGTCGAACTTCACACCCTCCCCCGAGGCGCCGCCAGAACGTGGTGACGCATCCTCCACCATCCTAGCGCCGTTGCCGCGGCTGAGCCGGCGCCCTAGATCAGCAGCCATGTCGAGTCCCCGCACCGTGCGCGCGCCCCGCGGGACCGAGCGGTCCTGCAAGGGTTGGGTCCAGGAGGCCGTCCTCCGCATGCTGCACAACAACCTCGATCCCGAGGTGGCGGAGCGACCGGACGATCTGGTGGTCTACGGGGGTACCGGCAAGGCGGCGCGCAGCTGGGAGGCGTTCGACGTCATCGTGCGCGAGCTGCGGGACCTGGGCGACGACGAGACGCTCCTCATCCAGAGCGGCAAGGCCGTCGGGCGCTTCCGCACCCACGAGGGCGCGCCGCGGGTGCTCATCGCCAACTCCAACCTGGTCGGCCGCTGGGCCAACTGGGACGAGTTCCGCCGGCTCGAGGCGCTGGGCCTCACCATGTACGGGCAGATGACCGCGGGCTCGTGGATCTACATCGGAACCCAGGGCATCGTGCAGGGGACGTTCGAGACCTTCGTCGCCGCGCGCAAGGCGTGGGCGGCGCGCACCGGCAGCACCGCCACGCCCTGGTCGCTCACCGCCGGCCTCGGCGGCATGGGCGGCGCGCAGCCGCTGGCCAGCGTCATGGCGGGCATGCCGATGCTCGCGGTGGAGGTCGATCCCACCCGCATCGAGAAGCGCCTGGCCACGCGCTACCTCGACGAGCTGGCGCCCTCGCTCGACGAGGCGCTGGCCCGGGTGAAGCAGTGGGCGAAGGAGGGGACGGCGCGCAGCGTCGCGGTGTGCGCCAACGCCGCCGACGTGTTCCCGGAGCTGGTGTGTCGCGGGGAGATCCCGCCGCTGGTGACCGAGCAGACCGCGGCCCACGATCCGCTGGTCGGCTACATCCCCCAGGGGCTGGATCTGCCGGCGGCGGCCGAGCTGCGTCAGCGCGACCCCGCCGGCTACGTGCAGCGCGCCAAGGAGGGCATGAAGCTCGAGGTCGACGCCATGCTCGCCATGCAGGCGGCAGGCGCCGAGGCCTTCGACTACGGCAACAACATCCGCACCTGCGCCAAGGAGGTCGGTTGCGAGCGCGCCTTCGACATTCCCGGCTTCGTGCCGGCGTACGTGCGGGAGCTGTTTTGCCAGGGCAAGGGTCCCTTTCGCTGGGTCGCGCTGTCCGGCGACCCGGCCGACATCGCGGTGACCGATCGCATCGTGCTGGAGACGGTGCCCGACGATCCCGATCTCCACCGCTGGATCGCGATGGCCCAGGAACGCATCGCCTTTCAGGGCCTGCCGGCGCGCATCTGCTGGCTCGGCTATGGCGATCGTCACCGGGTCGGCCTCGCCTTCAATGACGCGGTGAAGCGAGGGCTGGTCAAGGCACCGCTCGTGATCGGGCGCGACCACCTCGACTGCGGCAGCGTCGCCTCGCCCTTCCGCGAGACCGAGGCGATGAAGGACGGCTCCGACGCTATCGCGGACTGGGCCATCCTCAACGCCCTTGTGAACACCGCCGCCGGCGCCTCGTGGGTGAGCTTCCATCACGGCGGTGGCGTCGGCATCGGCAAC
>JBKJLX010000332.1:0-3275 GCA_046596645.1 Polyangiaceae bacterium | reverse complement strand
CTCGGGAATCTACGTCCAGGCCTCCACCGAGCTCGCATCGAGCGCCCTCGGCAGCGAGCTCGAGTTCCTGCGTCACGAGCTCATCGCGCGCTTCTACTACCCGCTGTTCGGCCAGGGCGAGCAGCCGGGCTCGGGGTTCATCCTGAAGATGAACAACAAGGTCGGCGTCATCACGAGCCCGCTCAGCGAGGGCGTGCCGATCTTTGCTCGCTACTTCCTCGGCGGCATCCTCGACGTCCGCGGGTATCGCCTGCGCACGCTCGGCCCGCGCCTCCCGCTGAACTCGTCGCTCGACGTCAACGCACCGCCCATCGCGAACGGCGCGAACATCGGCGGTAACCTCCAGTACTACTCGAACCTCGAATTCGAGTTCCCGATCATCGACAAGGTCGGCATCCGCGGCGTCACCTTCATGGACGCGGGCAACGCTTGGAACCTCGAGCAGCAGTTCTGCAAGACGACTCCGGCGCCGCAGTTCTCGAACCTGGTGAGCCCCTGCTTCGACAGCGGCAGCATCGGTCTTTTCCGCTGGTCGACGGGCTTCGGCGTCCGCTGGTTCTCGCCCCTCGGCCCGCTCCGCTTCGAGTGGGGCTTCCCCTTCAAGCCGCTGCCGTACGAGGAGTCCAGCCTCTTCGAGTTCACCATCGGCAACTTCTTCTGAGCGCCCCGCCCCGGTTGCGGGCGCTCGACCACGGCGCGCTCGTCGCGTCGCGTGATCGCGACCGGCCTCGGTCACTCCCCGGTGATGGGGAGTCGATGCCTCCGGAGGAGGTCACGCAGGTGGTTGCGGTCCATGCGTCCCTGACGGGCAGCGCGTGACAGGTTGCCGCCGGCCTGCCCGATGAGCTGCGCGAGGAATCGCCGCTCCCAGCGGGCGGTCGCGATCTCCTTCGCCGCGCGGAAGCTGAGAGAGGCCTCGGTGGTGTCGGCGCCGCCCTCCGACGAGGGCTCGGCACTGTCATCGCGACCAGGGACCTGAGCGGCTCCAGCGAGGGAGGCGTCCTCATCGCCGAGGAGCGTTCCGCGCTCTTCGGCGCCGAAGAGCGCTGCGCGCTCGATCCAGCTCCGCAGCTCGCGGACGTTACCCGGCCAGTCGCGGCGCGACAGCGATTCGATGACCGCAGGGTCGAGCGGCGGGCTCGCGGCGCCAACGAAGTGCTTGTAGAAGCCGGCCGCGAGCAGCGGGATGTCGTCCCGCCGGTCGCGCAGCGGCGGGAGCACCACCAGGAGCGTGTTGAGACGATAGTAGAGGTCGGCGCGGAAGGTGCCCTGGTTCACGCCGAGGCGGAGGTCGCGGTTCGTCGCGGCGACGACGCGCACGTCGAGGTCGATCTGTGCCGTGCCGCCCACGCGCCGGATGGTTCGCTCTTCCAGAGCACGCAGCAGCTTCGGCTGCATGTCGAGAGGGAGCTCGCCGATCTCGTCGAGAAAGACGGTGCCCCCTGCAGCGGCCTCGAAGACACCGTGATGTACGCCGTGCGCACCGGTGAACGAGCCGCGCTCGTGGCCGAGCAGCTCGCTCTCGACGAGGGTCGGAGGGAGCGAGCTGCAGTCGACCGAGACGAACGGGCCCGATGCCCGAGGGCTTGCCCGGTGGACGGCCCGCGCGAGAAGGCCCTTTCCGGTGCCGGTCTCGCCGAGGACGAGGAGCGTCGCGTCCGAGGCCGCGATGCGAGGAAGCAGGGCGAAGATCCGACGCATCGCGGCGCTCGCGCCGAGCACGTCGTCAAAGCGCTCATCGTCGCTGAGCGGCTCGCGCACGGTCTCGTCCAGCACCTCGAACTGACAGGTGGTGAAGCCCACGCGGATGAGGCACGACGTCTTCAGGAACGCAGCTTCGATCCTCAACCCGTCGACGAACGTGCCGTTCGTGCTGTCGAGATCGCGGAGACGAAAGCCCTTCTCGCCCGGCGTGATCTGGCAGTGATGCCGTGAAACCGTCTGGTCGCGGAGCACGAACTGGTTGCCCGTCGCCGTCCCGATCGCGAATTCGGCGCCCGTCGAGCTCTCGGTGCGACCGAGGTCCGGCCCCTCCACGATGCGCAGGCAGAAGCGGCGAAGCTTCAGCTCCCGCAGCTTCGGGCGGATGAGACCGGTCTTCTCCGCGTCGCCGTTCCCTCGCACGACCGCGTTCTACAGGATCCGGGGCATGTGATGGCAACGATGGACATGTGCGATGCGTGCTGGACCCCGCACCACCTGCTGGGGGCAGCATGCATCGCACATGCAACGCCCATCGCGAACCCCGCTGAAATCACGTGCACCGGCGCGGCACGAACGTTGAATAGGCGGTTCGACATGCGCATGACGACCACCGGCTCTGCCAGCTCCCTCTTCCTCGTCGCGGTTCTCTCCGCCACCGGATGTCTCTCCATGTCGGAGACGGAGTCGGAGGAGGTGGTGCAGGAGACCTCGGCGATCGGGGCGGAGAGCGGCGAGGCTCTGTTCGAGAACCAGACCTTCGATGGAAACGGGCGCGCCTGCGAGACGTGCCACAGCGAGGACAGCGGCGGTGCGCTGAGCATCGAGCAGGTCCAGGAGGCCCATGCAGAGGACCCCTCGGGACCGCTCTTCCGCGCGCTCGACAGCGACGACGGTGCCGGCGAGAGCTACGGTCGAATGCTCTCGAACGCGACCATTCGCGTCGTCGTTCCGCTGGCCCCGAACGTCCGGCTGCATGAGGATCCGGAGGCGAGGTCCGTCGTCATCCACCGTGGCGTGCCGAGCTTCCTCAACACGCCCGCGCTGGATCCGGTGCTGATGTCCGATGGCCGCGAGCCGGATCTGAAGACCCAGGCTCTCAACGCGGTCAACGCGCACATGGAACCTGGCCGCCAGCCGACCGGGAAGGAGATCGACAAGATCACCGCCTACGAGCGCAAGCAGTTCAGCAGCGTGGCCCTGCAGCGCTACGCCAAGGGTGGTCCGGCGCCCGCGCTGCCGACGGGCAACACGGAGTCGGAGCGCCGGGGCCGCGAGCACTTCCTCCCCACCGGCATCTGCGGCGAGTGCCATTCGGGCCCGATGCTCAACACCACCTCGGAGCGGAACGCGTTCGTCGGACCGGATCAGCGCGTCGAGGCGATCCTCGCTGGGTTCCCGCAGTTCTTCGGCGGTGACCAGCCGGCGGACGCGCCGAACGAGATCCGAACCTGGGAGGTGGACTGCCCCCCCCCCGGCGAGAGCTTTCTCTGTGAGAACCCGGACATCGCCGCCGCGGTGTATGGAGCCACGGTCGAAAATGGGGTCTTCACGTTCGACGCGCCGGATCCGGG
>JBKJLX010000253.1:0-13055 GCA_046596645.1 Polyangiaceae bacterium | reverse complement strand
GATGAAACCAGGGGGTGACGCTGCGTATGGCGGGTGCCCTTCACATGCGGAGCGTGCAGGCGACCGCGGGGTGGATGATAGGCTCTGTCCGCGGCGTTCCACCGGTCTGCGATGACGAGCTCGAAGTCCCCTCGCGCGCGCCGCGTCGCCCTCCTCGTGGCGACGGTGCTGGCGCTGGCGTCGGCCAGCGCGGCGACCGCCGCCACGCGGGAGCTGCTCCCCCGCGGCGGCGACGCGGCGCGAGGCGTGCGCATCGACGGTCACGCGCTGGCGCCCGGCGACGTCGCCCGCGAGGTGATCGCGGAGGTCGCGGCAGCGCGGCTCGACGCGCCGCTGCGGGTGGTCGATGCCGAAGGGCACGTCCTGTTGACGACGACGGCGCGCGAGCTGGGCGCCACCTTCGACGCGACGCGGGCCGAGCGCGACGCGCTCGGCGTCGGTCGCCGCGGCGATCTCGCGGCGCGCCTCGTGGACGCGTGGCGCGCGCGACGCGACGGGGCGCAGGTGCCCTTGGCGCTGGAGGTCCCGGCCGCCGCCCTCGCCGAGCGCCTCGCCGAGGCGAAGGAGAGCCTGGACACCCGCGCGCGCTCGGCCCGCCGCGACGCCGCGGCGGGGTCGATCACCCCCCACGTCGAGGGGCGGTGGGTCGACGCTTTCGCCACCGCCGAGCGCATCCAGCAGGCGATCACGCGCCCGTCCGCTCCGGGCGCCGAGGCGACGCAGGTCGAGGTCGCCTTCCGCGCGGTGATGCCGGCGGCGACGACGGAGGTGGCGCGCGCGCTCGACGCGCGCGCAGAGCTGGCGCGCTTCGAGACGCGCTTCGGCGGCCCCCCCGGCCGCGACCGCAACATCGCCCGCGCAGCGACGGCCCTCGACGGCGTGGTCCTCATGCCGGGGGAAGAGGTCAGCTTCAACGCCGAAGTCGGCCCGCGCTCGACCGACAATGGCTTCTTCAAGGCGCCTGAGATCTACCGGGGGGAGATGCGCGAGGGCATCGGCGGCGGCGCCTGCCAGGTCGCCAGCACCCTGTACGCCGCCGCCCTCTTCGCCGGGCTCGACGTCACCGAGCGGCGCAACCACTCGCGCCCCAGCGGCTACATCCGCCCCGGGCTCGACGCGACGGTCTCCTACCCGGTGCTCGATCTGCGGGTGCGGAACACCTTCGACTTCCCGGTGGTGCTCGACACCGCCATCGAGGCCGGCGTCATGCGGGCGCGTGTGCTCGGCGCCGAGCGCCCGGTCGAGGTGGACCTGGCGACGGAGACCGCCGGCGTCTCGAAGTTCAAGCGCAAGGTCGAGCGTGCGGCCTGGCTCGCCGAGGGGGGCGCGAAGCTGAAGCAGAAGGGCAAGAACGGGATGAGCATCCGGCGCAAGGTGCGCGTCCGCGACCGCACCGGGAGCGAGCGGGTCATCACGTCGCTCGACGTCTACCCGCCGACCCAGGAGATCTGGCTCCTGGCGCCGGGCGCCGACCCCGAGGCGGTCCTGCCGCCGCTGCCGGAGGCGGACACCGGGGTGCGCATCGACTAACCTGATCCTTCGAAGGGCCGTCCCAGCGCGATGTCCGACGCCGATGAAGCAACCGTCCGGATCGGCGAGGTCCTGGGCGGCAAGTACGAGGTCGTCCGCCTGATCGGCAAGGGCGGGATGGGCACCGTCGTCGAGGCGCGTCACCTCGGCCTGGGCGAGTCGGTCGCGCTCAAGATCCTCCACCCTCGGTACCTCGACAACGCCGAGGCCGTCGCCCGCTTCAAGCAGGAGGCGCGCGCCGCGGTGCAGATCCGCGGTGAGCACAGCGCCCGGCTGCTCGACGTGGGCACGGGGCCCACGGGCGCCCCCTTCCTGGTCATGGAGCTGCTGCTCGGCCAGGACCTGGCAGCGCTCGGTGAGCGCGGCCCGCTGCCGGTCGCCGAGGCGACGCTCTACATCCTTCAGGCGTGCGAGGGCATGGCCGAGGTGCACGCGCACGGCATCGTCCACCGCGATCTCAAGCCGGGGAACCTGTTCCTCGCCACCGCGCCCGACGGTTCGCCGCTGGTGAAGGTGCTCGACTTCGGCATCGCCAAGAACGTCGCCCGTGATCCCGCCATCGGCACGCTGACCATGACGCTGGTCGCGCTGGGGACGCCTCTCTACATGGCGCCCGAGCAGATCCGGAGCTCGCGCACCGTCGACGCCCGGGCGGACGTCTGGTCGCTGGGCGCCATCCTCTACGAGCTCCTGGCAGGCCGCCCGGCGTTCGGCGGAAACACAGTCGCCCACATCACGGCGCAGGTGCTGGAGGGGGACCCGGCGCCGATCAGAGACGTGCGCTCCGACGTTCCGTCGGCTCTGGACGCAGCGGTGCGCCGCGCGCTCGCCAAGGAGATCGATCGCCGCTGGGTCGACGTCGCCGCCTTCGCCGCGGCGATCGCGCCGTTCGCCGGTCCCGAGGGGGAGTCCTCAGCGGCGCGCACCGCGCGCATCCTGTCGCTCGGCGTGTTCGCCAGCGACACCCCGCTCGCCCAGACGCTCGCCGGCGAGGGGCCGGGCACCCGCCGCATGGAGCGGCGGTCCAGGCGCACGGTCGCCCTCGCCGCCGCGGTCGCGGTCGGTCTGGCCGCGGCCGCCGTCGTCGTCGCGCGCCCCGCGGAGCCGGCGCCGGCGGTGGCGATGAGCGGCGTGAAGAACAGCGCCCTGGTCCGCTTCGCCGTCGCCTCCACCGGTGCGCGCTACGCCATCGACCGGGTCTCCGCGGTCGAGGTCGTCGCGGCCCCGCAGCTGAGCGCGGCAGCGTCCCCC
The DNA here is from genome assembly GCA_046596645.1 of Polyangiaceae bacterium. Taxonomy (GTDB): domain Bacteria; phylum Myxococcota_A; class Polyangia; order Polyangiales; family Polyangiaceae; genus JBKJLX01. The sequence continues at coordinate 10,274 of JBKJLX010000253.1, read as the reverse complement.
GCGACGCCCGGTGCGCGGGGCGGGGCTTCGCCGCCTGGCACCAGCCCGCCGGGCGCCGGGGCGGGCGGCCCGCCGCCGTCGACGCTCCCCGGCGCCGCGCCGCGTTCGGTCCCATCGCCGCGCCTGCCGGCAGGGGACGATTTCGACCCTCTGGGCTCGAGGAAGTAGCCGCCGGTGGCGCGCAAGCTCTCGCTGCCCATGCACGGCAAGCTGCTCGACCTGGTCGCGCCGCCGACCATCGACGTGGTGCGCACGAGGCTCGGCGGTCGAGCAGCCGGCGCGGCCCCGATCGGCGACGTGGTGCGCGTGGGCGTCGCCGACCCGCCACGCGCGGGCGTCGTCCTGGCGCGCGACCACGAGGCGGTCGACGTGTTCGTCATCGAGGGCACGGTGCGGCGGACGCGGCCCGACGACGTGCGCCCGTGGCTCACCGAGGTCCCGGGAGCGCTCATCGCCGTCGCCCGCGACGCGCGCGTCTTCGGCGAGCTGCGAGAGGGGCAAGCGGTCCGCTTCGCCGCTGACAGCGGAGTCGCCGAGCCCGGTGTGCTGCTCGAGAGGTGTCGCTGGGGCGCCCTCGTGCAGCGGCCCGATGGCGTCGTGGTCGGCGTCGGCTTCCGTCGCGTGGTGCCGGCGGCGCCACCCGGCGACGCCAACTGAAGCGGCGTCCGGGAGGGACGCCAGGGTCAGAGTCTCTCGCGCGCCAGGTCCGCGAGCGCGTCCAGCGCCGCCGGCGGGATCTCGTGGGCACCCCCATGCGGCACGAACCGCACCTTGGCGCCGGCGGAGGCGAGCATCTCCGCGAGCAGGCGACCGCCGTCGAAGGGGAGGATGGGATCGCGCCGACCGTGCGTGACGATGGCGTGGATCGAGCCGCCCGACGTCCCGGCCGCCACTCGCCAGCGCGCCTCGGACACCAGCGCGCCGGAGAGCGCGGCGAGGCCGGCGAAAGGGCGCTCGGCGTGCAGCACCATCTCGGTCGCGATCATCGCGCCCTGCGAGAAGCCACCGAGGATGGTCGTCGCCGGGTCGACCCCGTGATCCTTCTCCAGGGCCCCGAGGCACCCCTCGAGCGCCGCACGCGCCTCGGCCATGCCCTCCGGCGTCTCCTGGGCGAGGTCGCGCGGCGTCCCCCGCTCGACCATCCGCTGCAACCGCATCATGTCGATCGCCCACCAGGCGCGGCCGCCGCCCACCATCCCGAGGTCGACCGTGCCGGGCGCCTCGGGGAAGAACCAGCGCACGTCGCGGCCGGCGTCGACCACCCGGGCGAGGGGCACCAGGTCGTCGCCCGGGGCGCCGAAGCCGTGGCAGAGGACGATGGCGGGGCACGTCGCGCCGTCGGCGCGCGAGCCAACGTCGCGCGACGCCCCGTCGCGCCCCGCCGTGGCGCTCCCACCGGTGGTCCAGACATCGAGGGTTCCGGCCTTGATCCTGCGCACGGGGCGACCTTAGTCGGGCTAGTCTGCCCGCGCCACCATGCCCGAAACGCGCACGATCCTCGTCCTCGCCAGCTACGAAAAGGGCCACAACTTCCTCCGCTCGGCCAAGACCGAGGGGTGGCGCGTCGTCCTGCTCACCTCGCAGAGCCTCAAGGGCCAGGCGGAGTGGCCGGAGGAGGTCGACGAGATCTTCTACATGCCCGACGTCGACAAGACGTGGGACCGCGAGCAGACGCTGCGCGCCGTCAGCTACCTGGCGCAGACGCGACGCTTCGATCGCATCGTCCCCCTCGACGACTTCGATCTCGAGAACGCGGCCATGCTGCGCGAGCACCTGCGCGTCCCCGGCATGGGGGAGACGACCACCCGCCACTTCCGCGACAAGCTCGCGATGCGCGTCCGCGCGAAGTCGACGGGCCTGCGCATCCCGGAGTTCGTGCACCTGCTCAACGACCAGGACATCGCGGAGTTCACGACCGCCGTCCCCGGCCCCTGGGTGCTGAAGCCGCGCTTCCTCGCCGGCGCCATCGGCATCAAGAAGGTCGCCGACGTCGCCGCCCTCGACGCGCACGTGAAGAAGCTGGGCGACGAGCGGAGCTTCTACGTCCTCGAGCGCTTCATCCCGGGCGACGTGTTCCACGTCGACACGCTGGTCCACCACCAGAAGATCCTGTTCGCGCGCGCCAGCCAGTACGGCCGCCCGCCGCTCAACGTGTCGCACGACGGTGACGTCTTCACCTCGCGCCTGCTGGCCGAGGACAGCGAGGCCTCGAGGGCGCTGGTGGCGATGAACGCGAAGGTGCTGCAGGCGATGCGCCTGGTGCGCGGCGCGTCGCACACCGAGTTCATCCGCGGTCACCACGACGGGGAGTTCTATTTCCTGGAGACGAGCGCGCGCGTCGGCGGCGCCCACCTCTCGGAGATGGTCGCGGCCGGGACCGGCATCGACCTGTGGACGGAGTGGGCGCGCAGCGAGATCGCCGGCGAGGATGGGGACTACGTCCTGCCCCCGACGCGGAGTGACTGCGCCGGCCTGCTGATCTCGCTGGCGCGCGACGAGTGGCCGGACACCTCGAGCTTCTCCGAACCGGAGATCGCGTGGCGGCTGAAGAAGCGCCACCACGTGGGGCTGGTCGTCCGCTCGCCGGATCCGAAGCGGATCGACGCCCTGCTGGAGACGTACCTGGAGCTGTTGCGTCGGGATCACCACGCCGTCGCTCCGCCCCAAGAGAAGGCGATCGATTGAGCCCGGTGCGCCCTGCCGTCTGCGCGCTCGCTCTGTCGCTCCTCGCGGTCGCCTGCGGCGACGACGAGAGCGCGGGCAGCGGCGGCGCGACCTCGGCCACCGCGACCGGCTCCGGCGGCTCGACGGGCCAGGGCACGGCGCCGGAGCTGACGGCGCCCGCTGCGATCACCGCGCCCGAGGGTCGCACCCTCGCCGTCGAGGTCACCGCGACCGACACCGACGGCGGCGACGTCGCGATCACCGCGACCGCACCGCCAGGGATCGACGTCGAGCTCACCGAGGCGGGCGTCGCCCTCCACGCCGGGTACGACGCGGCGCCGGGCAACGCGGTGTTCGTCGCCACCGACGACGAGGGCGTGACGGCGCAGGCCGAGGCCTCGATCGCCGTGGCGCCCATCGGTTGGGGCGAGCGCGTGACCTGGACCGACGACGGGCCGGAGGCGCGCGAGCACGCGACGGTGCTGGTCGACGACCTGAGCGGCTCGATCTACGTCATGTTCGGCAGCGGCTACGCGCCCTACCTCGAGCCGCTGGGCGACGCCTGGCGCTTCGACCTCGCCAGCCGCAGCTGGTCGGAGGTCGCGCTGGAGGGCGACGTGCCTCCGCCCGGTGGGTCGAAGCGCCTGGCCGGGTCGCGGGGTAACGGTCAGGGGTGGCTCTTCGGCGGCTACGGCGAGGGCAACGAGGCCTTCGGCGAGGTCTACTCCGTCGAGGCCGAGGGCGACGTCGTCACCTTCCGCGAGCTGCCGCAGGAGAACCCGCCTGGGCCGCGCGTCCTCCACGTCTTCGCATTGGACTCCGGCACCGAGACCTTCGCGATGTTCGGCGGCGTCACCAGCACGCTGAAGGGCGACACCTGGAGCATGCGGATCGACGGCGGCACCGCGGTGTGGGCGCTGGTCCACCCCGGGCAGATCGCCGGCGCGCCGCCGGCTCGCTACGGAGCGTTCTCGGGGATGGACGAGCAGGTGGGCCGGCTCGTCGTGTTCAGCGGGCAGACCTCGGTCGACGACTTCGGGCAGGACACGTGGATCCTCGACATGCGCGCCGAGGGGGGCCCCACCTGGTCCGAGGTGACGCCCGCCGGCTCTCCGGCCGGGCGACGCAACGGCACCAGCGTGTGGGACCACACCGGGCCTCGCCTCCTCGTGTTCGGAGGGACGAGCGACGGCGCGACCAGCCAGCCGGGGCTCTTCGCCTTCGACGCGCGGCCCGGCCACGAGAGCTGGTCGGAGATCGTCCGTGACGGGCAGCCGCCCATGCGCTCGAGCGGCTTCGGCGCCTTCATCGAGGAGGTGACCGAGGAAGATCCGTCGGCGCCCTCGGGCAGCGTGTGGATGGGCTTCGGCAACGACGACGACGTCTACCGCGACCTCACGCGCCTCGCGTATTGACGCGTACGATGGCGCGATGTGCTCGCGTCTCCTCCCCCTCACCGCCCTCGCGCTGACCCTCTCCGCTTGCGGCGACGATGCCTCCTCCGGCGCGGCGAGCGGCGGCGGCACCAGCGGGATCGGCGGTGCGGCCCCCTCGAGCAGCCCCGGCTCCGGCGACCCCAGCGGCACCGGCGGGTCCGACGCGACCGGGCCCGGTGCCGGGGGCAGCGGTCAGGGTGCCGGCGGACCCGGCAGCGGCGGCGCGGCGACGACCGCCACCACGACCGGCTCGGGCGGCGCGCCGCCCTGCACCGCGCAGACGCTGGCGGAGTCGGTGCGCTCGACGCCGATCGCGATCGCGGGCGCGAGCGGGACGCGCGCGGTGACCGCGCAGGCAGGGAGCGGATCGTTCGTCGCCTGGGCGGGCAGCGACGGGTCGGTCCACGTCACGCCGCTCGACGCGGTCGACGCGCGGGCCGGCGAGGATCTCACGGTGGAAGGGACCGAGATCTTCGGCGTCGCCGCGACCGAGTCCGACGTCGCCATCCTCTTCGGGCGGCAACCCGACTTCATGACCTTCGTGCGCATGGACCGCGCCGGCGTCGAGCTCGCGCGCACCGACCTGGTCGGCGGTGGTGACCACGACGTGGAAGGGACGGAGTGGTTCTACGAGTTCGCGCGCACCGGCCGCCTGGTGGCGCAGGGTGACGGCAGCTTTGCCGCGTACCACGCGCTGCACCGCCACTGGCCCGACGGCATCGGCCACCAGGGCGACACCCTGCGGTTTCTCGACGGCAGCGGCGCGCCGGTGGGCGCCGGGTGGGGCTGGGGCTGCAGCCACAGCATGGATCAGCGCCTCGCCCACGGGCCGAACGGCGTGGTGCCGATCTGCATCGCCGACTGCTACCCGGGCAAGGGCATCTATTTCAACCACCAGCAGTCGATGATCACCGACGACCCTGCGGCCAACTGCGCGGGCGGGTTCACCACGCGCCTGGGCGGCCTGGTGGCGACCGCGGGCGGCTTCGTCCTCGTCTACCAGGACGACGAGGGCGGCGCGCACCTCGGGGTGTTCGACACCGCGGGGGCCTCGGTCAGCGATCGTGGGCTCGACGTCGAGGGCTCGAGCCGCCTCGCCGCGTACGACGGCGGGCTGCTCCTCGGCTCGGCCGGCGCCAGCGGAGCCCGGCTGCACCGGCTGGACGCGGCGGGCGTCGCCGTCGGCGAGCCGGCGGAGGTCGCCGGTCTCCCCCTCCCCGATCAGGACTTCGAGGGTCGCAGCGACGGCGACGTCGCGTGGGCCTCGGCGTCGGGCGCGTCACTCACCGTGGTCCGCGCGCGCGTCTGCGACTGATCGGTCGGCGCAGGAACCCTCCCGGAAGCTCCGGAGTGACCTTCTCGCTAGGTGGGGCGCTCGGAGCCGCCAGCCTCCCGGACCATCGGATCGATGCCGAGCAAATGCGCCAGCTCGCCAGGCTGGAGCACCCCCAGCGCGCCGCGCGCGGCGGTCTCCTCGTCGAAGTCCTGCTCCTCCTGCGAGTCGGCGCGCCAGGTGGTGATGAGGAGCGGCACCGGCCCTGGCATGTGATTTCCAGTGGTCGACGAGGTGCCGTGATCCGCCGAGATGACGACCCGCAGGTTGCCCCCCAGCTCGGGGTGGGCGGCCAGGAACCGGCCCAGGGCGGCGTCGATGGCGCTGATGAAATCGCGCTTCTCAACGGGCTTCCGGTCGTGGGCCGCGATGTCGGTGCCCTTGATGTGGACGACGACGAAGTCGCGCTCCGCCAGGAGCTCGCCGGCGGTGGTGAGCTTGGCGTCGAGATCGGTGTCGAGGTTGCCGGTCATCTTGGCGGAGGTCGCGGTCTGCAGGCCGAGATACCGGGCGACACCGAGCGCGGTGTTGCAACCGGAGACCATCGCGCCGTCCCTCGCGGTCCGCTGGGACCGCAGCGGCGCGCGGGCAGCGCCGCGGGTCAGGATGGCGTTGGCCGGCTGGAGGCCCTGCCGCTGTCGCTGCGCATTGATCGGGTGGCGCTGGAGCGCGGTGCTGGCGATGGCGAGCAGCTCGCGGAGGGCGTCCGCCGTGCGCAGGGCATCAGGCCCCCCATCGAGGGGGTGCACCGGGAGCGCGCGCTGCACGGCGGCGCGCTCGCCAGGATCGGTGTCGGACACCGCGGAGGAGAGCCCGGCGCCCATCAGGAGGACGATGACCCGGTGCTCGTGCCCGGGCAGGACGCGGGCGGACAGGCCGTTGCCCAGGCTGACCTGGGAGAGGTCTGCGAGGAGCTCCTTCACGCCGGCGCGGATGCGGCCGGCCCGTCGGTCGACGATGCGCCCGTCGGGCTCGACCGTGGCGAGGTTGCCGCGCAGGAGGACCGCGCCGGGCGGGATCGAGATGCCCTGCCCCAGCGCCTCGAACAGCCCACGACCGATGGCGTCGGTGTCGCCCGGGGCGCCGAGCAGCGCCATGATCCCCTCGTTGGTCGAAGGCGGCTGCCCCTCGACGGCGCCGGTCACGACCTGCCCCTGGCCGCCGGTGCCGGCGAGCCGCCGCAGCGTCGGCTTGTGCGCGGCCTCGAGCGGCGTCTGGCCGCCCAGCGCCTCGCTCGGCTCGTCGGCGAGGCCATCGAGGATGAGGAACAGCGTCGGCAGCTCGGGGCTCCGCGGCGGCGTCGATTGCGACTGCTCCGCGCGCTGCGCCCGGGTGGAGGGGAGCTCCCGGCTGAGGAAATCGACAGCGCCGGTGAGCGTCTTGCCGAGCTTGTCGTTGGGGAGGACGACGGCCTCGGCGTCCTCCGCCATGCGCAGCAGGTCCTCGTGGATCCAGCGCACCGACTGGAACGCGTCGAGGTAGGTGCTCGCGGCGCGGCGAGGCTCCCTGGCCTCGCGCTGGGGGAACCGCTTGCGATGCCGGACCTCGTCAGGCACCGCCAGGAGGAAGGCCGCGACGTTCGCCGTCGTGTCCGCCGGGACGTACTGCCGGAAGGGAGGCGTGAGGTGGGTGCCCTCGATGATGATGTGCGTGTTCTCGTGGATGGCCCGGCGGATGACGGCGCGCACGCCCACACCGACCTGCGCCGCCTGCTGACGGAACCCGGCGAGCACGCGCTCGCGAGGATCGCTGAGCACCTGCCCGCCCAGGAACATGCCGCGGAACGAGTGATCGTGCAGACCAGGGACGATCTCGGCCGACAGCACCGTCCGCATGGTCTCCCGGATCAGATCGGTGTTCGTCATCCACGACACGCCCAGGCGGTACGCGAGCTCCATCGCCAGCGTCGACTTGCCGGTGCCGGTGGCGCCGCCGATCAGGATCACCAGCGGGGTCTTCGATCGCCGTACCCAGGTGGTCAGGCGGTAGCGCCTGGCGAAGCCCTCTCCGTGCGAGCTCTGCAGCATCCTCGCGACCTCGTCGTGGATGCGTTCCTCGGTGAGCGAGCCGTCGGGGTGGCTCCGCATCCAGCGGTCGACGTCGCCGACGACGGCGATGGCCTCGTCGAGCCGGAGGCCGGCGGTGTCGAGCATGCGGAGCTCGTCGCCGCTCGAGAACGGGACGCGCCCGCGCGACGTCTCCACCATCGGGACGGTGTCCTCGCGCTCCCGCGCCGCGCGGAGCCGGTTGGCGACCTCGACGCCGAGGCGGCGCTCCACCTGGGCGAGGATGCGCTGGGTCAGCTTCTCGCTGCTGATCTCGGACTTTCCGTCCACGGCGTCGCGGACCGCGCGGGCGATGTCCACCGCGTCGGCCATCGACAGCCCGCGCCGGAGGAGGCTCGCGGTGACCATCCCCGTCTGGAACGGGTATCTTCCGTGCCGGCCGACGACCGTCGGGGGGTTCTTGCTCTTGGTCTTGCGGGCCACGACGGGAGAATGCCCCCTGCCGAGGCCAGGGGCTCGCCCGTTCGACACGACGCTGTCACCTTCTCGACACCATGACGGAGTACGGTGCCCCCCGCTGACCTCCCAGGCGCCCCCATGACCACCGACCCGCCCCCGATCGCACCTCGGTCGAGCCCCAGGGCAGAGCGGCGCCTCGCTCTCGGTGCCCTCGCGATCGCGCTGCTGGTGGCCTCCGCGAGCTGCGGTCGCCGCGGCGGCGAGGGCCGCCGCGAGGTCATCCAGAACAAGGGGTCGGACACGCTCCTGTCGGTCGCCCAGGCCTGGGCCGAGGCCTACGGGACCGTCGACACGTCGGTGGCGGTGGCGGTCACCGGTGGCGGCTCCGGTACCGGGATCTCCGCCCTCCTCAACGGCACCGTCGACATCGCCAACTCCAGCCGCGAGATCAGCGCCAAGGAGCGCGCGGAGGCGGAGAAGCGGGGCGTCGCGCCGAAGGAGCTGGTGGTGGGCTTCGATGCGCTGGCGGTCTTCGTGCACCTGAACAACCCGCTGAAGAGCGTCAGCCTGGCCCAGCTCGCCGGGATCTACGGCGACGGTGGGCCCCTGGTGCGGTGGAGCCAGCTCGGCGTCACCGTTCCCGGGTGCCCCAGCGACCAGATCATCCTGGTGAGCCGGCAGAACAACTCCGGCACATTCCAGTACTTCGCTGAGGCCGTCCTCCAGAAGAACGATTTCAAGCTGGGGTCGCGCGACATGCATGGGTCGAAGGACGTCGTCGACCTGGTGGCGCACACGCCCTGCGCCATCGGCTACAGCGGGCTCGCTTACAACGTTCCCGAGGTGGCGATGCTCTGCGTGTCCAAGAAGGAAGGTGAGCCCTGCGTACCGCCGAACCTGGCCAACGCTCGCAACCAGAGCTACCCCATCGCGCGGCCGCTCTTCATGTACACCGACGGCGAGCCGAAGCCCCACGCCAAGGCCTATCTGGAGTGGATCATGAGCGACGCCGGCCAGTGCGTGATCTTCGGAAAGGGCTACGCGCCGGCGACCGAGGTCGTGTGCAAGTAGAAGGATCGACATGAGCCGCTACGAAGAGCGCCTGACCGCCGACAAGACCGCCATCCGGGAGCGCGTCACCGCCGTCGGCGGGACGGTCGAGCGCGCGGTCTCCGACGCGGTCGCCGCGCTGGTGGCGCGCGACCGCCCCGCCGCCTACCGGATCGTGCTCGGCGATCTGCCGGTCAACCGCGAGATCCGCGACATCGATCGGCTTTGCCACGCCTTCGTGGCCCGGCACCTCCCGTCGGCTGGGCACCTCCGGTTCGTGTCGTCGGTCCTGCAGATGAACGTCGCGCTGGAGCGGGTCGGCGACTACGCGGTGACCATCGCCCGCGAAACGGTGCAGCTGGCGAAGGACCCGCCGGAGGATCTGGCGCGGGAGATCTCGGCCCTCGGCAGCGAGGTCTGCAGCATCCTCCGCCAGGCGATGCACGCGTTCGCCAAGCAGGACGCGGAGCTGGCGCGCAAGGCGAAGCCGCTCGCAGGCAAGGTCGACGCAAGGTACGGCAAGACCCTCAGCGAGGTCCTCAGGCAGGGGATCGATCGATCGCTACCCGACACGTTCGCCCTCCTCACGGTGTTCAGCAAGCTCGAGCGAGTGAGCGATCAGGCCAAGAACATCTGCGAGGAGACCCTGTTCGAGATCACCGGCGAGACCAAGCCGCCGAAGCGCTACAAGGTCCTCTTCGTCGACGACGACGGCACCCGCCTCGCGCCGCTGGCCGCGGCGCTGGCTCACAAGGCGTTCCCCGAGAGCGGCGAGTACACGTCGGCCGGCCACGCCCCCGGCGACAAGCTCGCCCCCGAGCTCCAGGCGCTGGCGGCGAAGCTCGCGCTCGACCTCGCCGGTCTGGGACCCACCGCGCTGAGCGCGAGCCGCGAGGCCCTGGAGGAGTACCACGTCGTCGTCTGCCTCACGCCCGGGGCCGAGGCGCACATTCCGGTGGTGCCCTACTCCACGGCGCTGCTCCGCTGGAACGCGTCACCGGCTGACACGGGAGCCGACGGCGGCCTCGAGGCCTCGGCCAGGATGCTCACTGGCGAGATCCGCGATCTGATGACCACCATGCGGGGCGCGGGAGCGGACTGATGGCGCGCCGCGCGGAGCCTGGGACCGGCGACGCCAGCGTCGATGCACGGGACGTCGCCTGGTACGTCGACAAGGTCGCCGCGGCGCTGATCTTCCTCGGGGGCGTGTCGGCGGTCGTCTTCATCATCGGCATCTTCGCGTTCGTCACCCGGGAAGGGCTCTCGTTCGTCGCGGGCCGATTCGACTTCGTCGAGTTCTTCACGTCGGCCGCCAGGCGATCGACG
>JBKJLX010000202.1:0-3885 GCA_046596645.1 Polyangiaceae bacterium | reverse complement strand
CCCGAAGTCGAGGTCGGCGCGAGTGAAGGGGACGACGCCGTCCTCGCTCTGGAGTCGCGCCTCCACCGCGTCCGCGACCTTCCTCGCACCGCGCATGCGCCGGGCGAAGAAGTCCTTCTTGGCCATGCGCCCGGTGAGGAACGACCAGGCGAGGAGCCGGGCCGTCACCGGCCGGTCGACCCAGCGGAACCAGGCCTCCATCCAGGCGCGCGGTCCGTCCTCTGGGCGCGCCAGGATCTGCTCCAACAGCGCGTTGCGCTGCGCGACTGCGTGCTCCTCCAGCGCCACCTCGACCAGCGCGTCGATGGTGCCGAAGTAGTGGGTGACCAGCGCGTGGCTCACGCCCGCCTCCCCGGCGACGTCCTTCAGGCCGACCGCGTCGGGCCCCCGCACGCCGAGGAGCCGCGTGGCGGCCTCGAGGATCACCCGGCGCGCCTCCTCCGGCGTCCGACGTCGCCGGGGCGCGGGGGCTCTCTTCACGGGCGCGCGCTTGGTGGCCAAGGCTGGAGGCTACGCGCCCGTTGTCACGCTTGACAACATCTGTCGTGGCGCTATTGTCACATGTGACAATGGAGGCCATCATGGAGACGACGATGCAGCGGGCAGCGTGGAGCGCGGAGGCGGGGGTCGACGGCGGGCACATCCGCGAAATCGACGCGGCGCGGATCGCCGTCGAGGGCACGGCGTGGGAGAAGGCGTCACTGGCCGCGCGGTCTCTCGGCCGCCTGCTCCGCGATCCCGACGACACCGCGCAGGTCCTGCTGCTCGGTCTCGCCATCAATGCGGTGCGGCTGCCGCAGCTGCTCGCGCGGATGATGGTGGCGGAGGGCGGGCTGCGCCTGCTCACCGAGCGGCCGACCCTCGACTCCCGCACCGTCGACTTCGTGCGTCTCCGCGCGCTGCCCGCCTCGACGCTGGGCGGCGCCTACGCGCGCCACCTCGACGACCACGGCCTCGACCCCGATCTGTTCCAGCCGCCGCCCGGCCTGCCCGAGGTGCCTCGCTACCTCGCGCAGCGCCTCCGGCAGACGCACGACATCTGGCACGTCCTCACCGGGTACGCGCCCGACGTGGCGGGGGAGCTGGCCCTCCAGGGGTTCACCTTCGCGCAGCTCCGCATGCCCAGCTCCTTCCTCGTGGCGACGCTCGGCACCGCGTTCAAGGCGCCGTCGGAGGCACGCCGGGTGTGGGACGGCTACCAGCGCGGGCGCGACGCCGCGTTCCTCCCGGTCGTCCGCTTCGAGGGGCTGTGGGATCGGCCGCTGGCGGCGCTGCGCCAAGAGCTCGGGATCCGCCCGGCAGCGTTCTGAGCTCGCCCTGCATCTGCTAGGGTCCACGGCCGTGAGCGAGCCGCCCACGCGCAAGCCGGTGCCCCGCGCGGCACGGAAGGACACGCCGGCGATGCTGCGCAGGCTGACGCCGGCGCCGGGTCGACGGGCCGACGTGCGCACGCCGCTGTCGGTGCCGCTCGTCCTGCGCTCCGGCAAGCGCCGGCTCAGCCTGGAGACGGCGGACGTCAGCCTGGGCGGCCTCTTCGTCGTGACGGGGGAGGATCTTCCGATCCGGCAGCTGGTGCGGGTGGAGATGATGCTCCCGACGGACGGTCGCCCCTTCTCGGCGACCGGCTGGCTCGTCCACCGCCGCCCCGAGACCGGGGACGCGGCGGGCATGGGCGTGCAGTTCTACGGCCTGGGGAAGGACGAGCAGGCGCGGTGGGATCGCTTCGTCGAACGCGTCCGGCTGGGGACGCCCCCCGTCCCTGCGATGGTGGAGATGGCGCGGCTGCCCCGCGGTGAGGTGGTGCCGCGCCAGTTCACGCGCGACGCCAGCCACTCCGCGGTGGTGCGCGTCCAGTTCCCGTCGAGCGACGAGCTGCGGGTGGCGCTCCTGCGTGACGTCCCGCGCGGCGGCATCTTCCTGGTCTGTGTGCTCGGGCTGGCGGTCGGTGACCGCGTGGGGCTGGAGGTCGTGCACCCGGCCACCGGCGAGGTCTTCGAGATCGAGGGCCGGGTGCGGCGCCGCGTCCAGGACGATGGCGTTCACGGCCTCGACGTGAAGATCGCCCTCGACGACGAGAGGCGTGCGCGGTTCACCGAGTTCGTCCTCGATCCGCTCGACCCGCCGGACGCCATCGACGACCTGCCGTGAGCGAGGGCGCGCAGTGCGGCGCGCCCGTACGTCGGACGCGCGAGTCGTCGATCCGCCTGAGCACGTACGCCGTGTCCGCGCTGTGGGCGAAGGCTGCGAACGCAGGGGTGACCTTCATGCCGACGCTCCCCCATGCAGGCCCTTCACGTGGAGCACAAGGGAACGCGAGAATCGCGGCGAGGCCGCGGTCACCTCGGTGCGGCGAGCGCCTCGTCGATGGCGCGTCGAAGCTCGGGGTCGCCTTCGCCGATCGCTCCGTCGCGCCGCCATCGGACGGTGCCGTCTCGTCCGATGAGGATGTTCGCCGGGTAGGTGGTCACCCCCAGCGCGGCCGGGGCGACGTCGCCGACATCACGCCAGACAGGGAAGGGGAGCTTGCGCCGCGCCACGAACGCCGCCACCGCATCCCCCTGGGGCTGCCGGTCGACGTTCACGCCGACGACGCTGAACCCCTTCGCGGCGTGGCTCGTGTGCAGCGACGAAAGCGCCGGCATCTCGTGCCGGCAGGGCTCGCACCAGGTCGCCCAGATGTTGAGGAGGATCACCTGACCGCGCAGCGCCGACAGCGAGGCGGGCTTTCCGCCGAGGGTCTGTGCCTCGATGTCCGGTGCCCTGTCCCCGATGCCCGCGCGTCGAGAGGCCACGGCCGGCGCGCCCTCCGGCCCGTGCTGGGTCGCCTGCGGGACGGCTTCGATGGGAAGCCGGACGGCCCGGATGCGTGAGGTGGGCCCGGGCTCCGTCCAGGCGACCACGAGCTCGCCCGCGGTACGGGCGAGCCGCGGGAAGCCCGCATCCCGCCCCGCCCTGCTCGTGCCGAGGATGACCTCCGGACCGCGGGAGCCGTCGGCGCCGACGCGCCTCACCAGGAGGCTCGCCTCCTCGCGGTTGGACGCCATCCAGCCGACGATGGCGGTCTCGCCGTCGACGACGGTGCTCGCTCTGCCCATCGGGGCGCGCGATCCGCTGGGGCCATCGACCTCGATGGCCGCCCCGAAGGTCTCGCCCCGGTCGCGCGAGAACGCGACGCGCACGCGGTGGGTGCTGCTCGCGTAGGTGTACCAGCCGACGGCGAGGAGCCCCTCGCGCCAGGCCATGGAAGGCCCGTTGACCGGGCAGCCGGCGACGACCCATCCATCCGCCGCGACCGCGCCGGTCTTCCAGACTCCACCCTCGCGTCGCGCGAAACCGATGTCGCGGAGCTCGCCCGACGTCCGATCGCGGTACGCCACGACCGGGCCGGTGGAGGTGGCGGCGCCGGTCGTCTGGCAGCAATCGCAGACGGTGGCGTCGACGACTGCCTCGCCTTCGACGGCGGCGCCCACCAGCGCGGTGCGAATCTGGGTGGTGCCGGCGGGCCGCTCGGCGTCTCTTCCATCGAGCCAGAAGGCGCGCACCGCGCCCGCGTCGGGGAGCAGCGTGACGAAGCCGTGCTCGGCGCGCGTCGCGTCCGCGTGGAGGCGCCCGACGCGCTGCCAGCTTGCTCCCGCGTCGCTCGAGCGCGCGACCATGGCGTCGTAGGTGTGACCCTCCGGCCCCGAGGACTCCGCCCAGGACGCGACGAGGACGCCGTCCTCCCCCGCCGCGACGGTCGGCACGTCGGCCCAGCTGGCGACGAGCTTCGTGTTTTCCACGATCGTCGTCGGTGCGGACCAGCGATTGTCCTTGAGCCGGGAGAAGCGGAGGCGACGAGCACCGCCCGGCCCGGGCTCGATCCACGTCCCCAGGACGTCCTCGCCG
>JBKJLX010000165.1:0-3066 GCA_046596645.1 Polyangiaceae bacterium | reverse complement strand
CGGCAACGGCGGCCACACCTACGGCGATGGCCTCGACGACGAGGAGCGCAAGGCGCTGATCGAGTACCTCAAGACGCTCTGAGCGGGCCGCGGGGTTCACGGCGGCACCGCCCGCCTCGGCGGTCGTCGGAGGCGGCGCGCCACGAAGCGGGCGTCCCTCGTGGCGCGAGGATGTCAAAGACCGACGAGGCCCGCGTCGAGCGCGCTTGCTAGATACGACCGCGAGCGGAAGGGTCAGGCGGCGGAGCGGGACATGCTGACAGCAAGGTGCGCACCGGCCAGCGTCGCAGGGACGATCAGTGCCCAGAACGAGAGGTGGTACCAGACGGGCATCGACGACCAGGCGCCCGCTTGCACGGCGAAGCCCGTGGCGAGGAGGCGCCCCGCCAGCACCCGCGATGCGGCGCGAGCCCCCTCCTTCGCGATGACCGCCGCGACCGCCCCGAAGCGCGCGAGCACACGAGGCTGAGCGAGCACGCCGCGCAGCGTCCCCACGGAGTTGAGCGCCTGGCCGATGATGACGTCGGCGCGCCCCTGACCGAGTTCACGCGTCGCCTCGAGGCGCGGGTGCTGCGGCGCGAGCTCGCCGCCGCCGCGCCGCGGTGGCGGTGCAGGAGGGGCGAGTAGGGAAGTCGAACCGCCAACGTGGCCCGAAGGCTGCCTGAACCGGGGCGCCAGGGGCGTTCGGTGCGGGAGGTTTCGGGTCAGACCCCCGAGCAACGGTCGATAGCACGCCGGAGCGATCGCGCGTCGCGAACAAGCGCGATGCTTGAGGTATCCGGGGGTGTCTCCTAGGTTTCGACGGTGACCGACGTCGAGCGCGAGGCCTTCATGGCGGAGCTGGCGCCGCTCCTCGAGGACGTGACGATGACGGACCACCGCGCGGCCATCCTCGCCAGCGTACGTGCCTGCTGGGTGACGACGACGCAGCCGACGGCGCGGCTCCGCGCGAGCTGGTGGGATCGCCTGCGAGGCCGCAATCCTCAGGCTCCCAAACTCGCCGTCACCGATTCGAAGCGGGGCGGCAGCACGCAGCGGAGGGGTATCGCGGCGGGACCGCCTCGCTGCCGGTCGTCGAAGGCCCCTCGGCGGACGAGTGGGAGTCGCGCATCGTCGCGTCGCCCGTGTACACCGCGTCGTTCCACGCCTGGTACATCGAGTGGATGGCGCGCTACGCCGACGCCGACGAATATCGTTTCGCCCTGCGGCCGGAGAGCGAGGCCGCGTGGAACTTGATGGAGCGGTTCCCGGCCGCCCCCGACCTCGCCGCGTTCACCGAGGCGACCTCGCCCTTGCCTGGGGCTCGCGACTGGCACGGCGACGTGCCCGACGACGGCGGGTCGTGGCTGCAGCTGTGGAACGAGCCGATTGGCAGCGCCGCGCTGTCGGTGGTGGTCCGGATCACCGACTTCGAGGCCGGCGACCTGGATCGCTACCGGGTCATCTACTGGCAGTAGGTCAGTCGCAGGCCGGGGCGAGAGGCCGCCCTCGCTCGCCATGCGCGGCCTCGCGCCGAGGTGCTCGGGCTGAGCCGCGACTTCGACGTCGAGGTGCAGTGAGCGCGCCGCCGACCGCGATCTCCGCCCCGCGCGCCGCGTCGTCCCTGGCGCTGCAGCGCTTATCGCGCTCGCCTCGGGCGCCTCCTCGGGGCCCAGTCCCTCGCGACGACCCAGAACCCCCTACCAGAGCCCGGCGGCGAGGAGGGCTCCCGAGCGCAGCCGCGGTTCGCTCGCCACGACGAGACGGCGCAGCGAAGCGGAGCAGCCTCCGCGCTCCGGCTCCGATGCCGATCAATGCAAGGTCACCCGTCTCGGCTGCCCGCCCCCGCCGCATCGGAGATGCAGCGCGAAGGCGAGCCTTCGGGGGAGGGGGCCC
The DNA here is from genome assembly GCA_046596645.1 of Polyangiaceae bacterium. Classification (GTDB taxonomy): domain Bacteria; phylum Myxococcota_A; class Polyangia; order Polyangiales; family Polyangiaceae; genus JBKJLX01. The sequence goes on along the minus strand of JBKJLX010000165.1, from coordinate 1,191 downwards.
CGCGAAGCGGGGGGACGGACACGGCCGCGCAGCAAGGCCCCTCCGAAGATCAGAGCCCCAGCTGCTTCTGCACGATGTCTTCCTGCACCTGCGTCGGCACCGGGTGGTAGTGCGCGAACTGCATGGTGTAGGTCGCACGCCCCTGCGTCTTGGAGCGGACGTCGGTCGCGTAGCCGAACATCGTCGACAGCGGGACCTCGGCGTCGATGACGCGCACGTTGGCGCGGTTGCCCATGTCGACGATGCGACCGCGGCGGCTGTTGAGATCGCCGATGACCTCGCCCAGGTAGTCTTCGGGGACGACGACCTCGACGTTCATGATCGGCTCGAGGAGCAGCAGCCCACCCTCCTTCGCCGCGTCCTGGAAGGCCATCGACGCGGCGACCTCGAACGCGGGGCCGGAGGAGTCGACCTCGTGGAAGCTGCCGAAGTGAAGGCGCACCTTCACGTCGACCAGGGGGTAACCGGCGAGGACGCCGCGGCCCATCGCCTCGCGGATGCCCTTCTCGACGGAGGGGATGAACTCCTTCGGGATGATGCCGCCGGCGATGTCGTTCACGAACACGAAGCCGCTGCCGCGCAGGCCGGGCTCGATGTCGATCTTCACGTGACCGTACTGGCCGTGGCCGCCGGTCTGGCGGATGAACTTGCCCTCGACGTTCTTCGCCGCGCGCGCGACCGTCTCGCGGTAGGCGACCTGGGGCTTGCCGACGTTGGCGTCGACCTTGAACTCGCGCTTCAGCCTGTCGACGATGATCTCGAGGTGCAGCTCGCCCATGCCGGCGATGATGGTCTGCCCCGTCTCCTCGTTGGTGAAGGTGCGGAAGCTCGGGTCCTCGTAGGCCAGCTTGGAGAGGCTGCCGCCCAGCTTGTCGAGATCGGCCTTGGTGCGCGGCTCGATCGCGATGGAGATGACCGGATCGGGAAACTCCATCTTCTCCAGGAGGATGGGGTGCTTCTCGTCGCACAGCGTATCGCCGGTGCGCGTGTCGCGCAGGCCGACCGCGGCGTAGATGTTCCCCGACTCGCAGGTCTTCACGTCCTCCCGCTTGTTGGCGTGCATGCGGAGGATGCGGCCGAAGCGCTCGCGCTTGCCGCGGCTGGTGTTCATCGCCGCCTGGCCGCTCTCGATCGTCCCCGAGTAGACGCGGAAGAAGGTGAGGTTGCCGAAGGGGTCGTTCATCACCTTGA
>JBKJLX010000188.1:0-8715 GCA_046596645.1 Polyangiaceae bacterium | reverse complement strand
GGCAGCCGCGTTCGTCGCCCTCGCGGCGGCGCTCGTGCGGCGGCGCGCCCCCCGCTGAACGGCGGCGCAAGCCGTCACCTTCGACGCGGCCCGGCGGTGACGCCGGGCCGTCGTCGTTTGCGTCCGGTCCTTCCTGGGCCTACGACTGCAGCCACGGATGGCCGACCCCCCGCCGAAGGACAGACCCCCCACCTCGCGGTTCGGCCGGCTGGCCCGCCTCGCCATGCTGGCGCCCAAGGGCATGCCGCTCGCGATGGAAGGGGCCAAGCGGGTCCTCGGCCTGCGACGGGGAGAGCACGACGTCGACGCCCGCAAGCGCGTGGCCGCCGATGCCAAGAAGGCGGCCGAGGCGCTGCTCAAGACCCTGGGGGAGATGAAGGGCCTGCCCCTCAAGGTCGGGCAGATGGCGAGCTACATCGATGGCCTCGCCCCGCCAGGCTACGAGGAGCGCTTCCAGAAGGAGCTGAAGAAGCTCCTCGATCGCGCGCCGCCGCTCTCCCCCGCAGCGGCGGTCAAGGTGGTGACGGAGGAGATGGGCTCGCCGCCCGAGGCGATCTTCGCGGAGTGGGAGCGGGAGCCCTTCGCCGCCGCCAGCATCGGCCAGGTGCACCGCGCGGTGACGCGCCACGGCGACCGCGTCGCGGTGAAGGTGCAGTATCCCGGCATCGACAAGGCGATCGAAGCCGACCTGAAGAGCCTGCAGTTCTTCCAGTCGATGATGTCGCCCATCACGGCGAAGCTGCACTCCAAGCAGACCATCGACGAGATCAGCCAGGTCTTCCGCGACGAGCTCGACTACGGCCGCGAGGCGGAGATGGGGGACGTGTTCCGCCGCATCCACCAGGGCGATGAGGACATCATCATCCCGCGCGTCCACCACGATCTGACGCGGCGCCGGGTGCTGACCACCGAGCTCATCGGCGGCGCGAGCTACGCCGACTTCTGCAAGGACGCATCGCAGGAGGTGCGCAACCGCGCCGGCGTGACGATCTGGAAGTTCACCTTCCGCGCCCTCCTGCGCCACGGGGTGCTCTACGCCGACCCCCACCCGGGCAACTACCGCTTCTTCGACGACGGCCGGGTCGGGTTCCTCGACTTCGGCTGCGTGAAGATCCTCCCTCCGAACCTGGTCGGCGACATGAAGCGCTACATGCGCGCGGCGCTGGACGCCGACTGGGAGGAGTTCGACCGCGCCTGCGTCGAGGTGCTCGGCTACGACCCCGAGGACGAGACCTGGGAGCTCTACCGGAACTACACCCTCGAGCTGCTCCTCCCCATCACCACCCACGGCGAGTGGGAGTGCTCGCGGGAGAAGGCGCGCGAGGCGGTGACGATGCTGTCGCAGGGTCTGCGAAAGATCGCGTTCAAGGAGGGCGACACCATCCCCCACCTGCCCAAGGTCCCGAAGATGCCGCAGGACTTCACGTTCGTGAACCGGCTGCAGTGGGGCCTGGCCTCGGTGATGGCGGGTCTGGGGACGGTCGCGTCGTTCCGCCCCATCGTCGAGCCGCTGGTGCGCGGCCCCGTCGAGCCGGTGCCGCCCCGCTGACCTCGGTGGAGGCCGCCAGCTCAGCGCAGGCCGAGCGCGGCGACGGCCATCATCGTCATCGCGCCGGCGGTCACCACCGACCAGAACATGATCTTCCGGCTGCGCGACTTCAGCTCGGCGAGCTCGACCGGGTTCGCCACCTTCTCGTGCCCCTCGCCCATGTCGCGCATCCCGTGCGCGGCCATGAACATTCAGGCCTTGAAGAGGCCCTGGTAGGCGAGGTTCGCCACGCCGAGGAGAGGGAGGAAGAGGATCGCGACCGCCCAGGTCGGCGTCCCCAGCGAGGCCATCGCGACCAGCGCCGCCAGGATGACCGCGAACCCCATGACCGAGCGCCTCATGCGCTGATCGACGCCCGCGTCGGTGATGTTCTGGAGAGCCGCCATTGGGAGAAGACTAGCACCGGCAAGACGCTCCCGCGGCGGGTCGCGACGGCTAGGCTCTCGCGCATGCGCCGCTGGTCCGCCACCGCCCGTCGGCTCGCCCTGTCCACCCTGCTCGCCGCGTCCCTGCTCCTTCAGCTCGCCTGCTCGGAGGAGGAGCGCGTCGCCGTGGACGACGTCGAGGACGGCGCGGTCGCCGTCGGGCAGGGGTCCACGCCCAGCGCGTCCTCCGGCGGAGACGGCGGCACCGATGGGCTCGGCGGCTCGGGAGGCGGCGGCGCGAGCGCCTCGGGGAGCGGCGGGTCTGGCGACGGAGGGAGCGCCACCACCGGCTGGCGCACCCTCGCGCCCCTGCCTGGCGGCGCGCGGCAGGAGACGGCGGTGGTCGCCCGATCGGGCGAGGTCTGGGTCCTGGGCGGCTTCGACGCATCGGCCACCGTGGTCGATCTCGTCGAGATCTACGACCCGGAGACGGACGCGTGGCGCGACGGGCCCGACCTCCCGGTGCCGATGCACCACGCGAACATCGCGGTCGTCGGGCAGCGGGTGTTCATCCTCGGCTACCTGGAGGCGCTCGCCTTCGACGCCAGCCCCGAGGTGTGGGAGCTGGTCGACGACTCCGGCCAGTGGGACTCGCGCACGCCGATCCCGGGCGACCGTGCGCGGGGCGCCTCCGCGGTCATCGTCGACGGCACCCGCGTCGTGGTGTGCGGCGGCTTCCGCAACGGCGCCGTGGCGGAGTGCGACGCCTACGATCCCGTCGACGACGCGTGGAACCCGCTGCCCGATCTCCCCGAGATCCGCGATCACGTCGTCGGCGCCGCGCTCGACGGCCGGGTGCTGGTCGTCGGCGGGCGAGAGGGGACCATCCCCTCCGTCGCCGGCGACGTGTGGGAGCTCGACGAGGCGGGCGACGGCTGGACCACCCTGGCCCCGATGCGCACGCCGCGCGGCGGGGCGGCGGCGGCGCCGCTCGGCGGAAGGCTGTACGTCGCGGGGGGCGAGGGCGACCCCGCAGCCCCCGAAGGCGTCTTCGAGGAGCTGGAGGCCTACGACGCAGACGACGACGCCTGGACCGCGCTCGCGCCGATGCCGACGCCCCGCCACGGGACGGGGGCCGCCGCCGTGGCCGGGATGATCGTGATCCCCGGCGGCGCCACCGCCGAGGCCTTCGCCGCGGTCGACGTGGTCGAGGCGTACGTGCCCTGAACGTCGGCGCCTGCGGCGTGGGCGCACTCGACGCGCTGCGGCCCCCCCGGCGTGCACAGCTGCCGGCGCGCCGCTCCCGTGTCATGGAGGCAGTCATGGCCCAGCCCGACCCTCAAAGGCCGTTCTACCTCAGCGTCGCCGGTCTCACCGACGTGGGGCGCGTCCGCGAGAACAACGAGGACGCCTTCGTCATCGCCGATCTCACCGGCGGCGCGCTGTTCGAGGGCGAGCCCCCGCAGCGCTACGACGTCGGCGAGCGCGGCGTCCTCCTCGCGGTGTCCGACGGGATGGGCGGGGCCGACGCGGGCGAGGTCGCGAGCGCCCTGGTGGTGGAGACGCTGACCCGCGCCTTCGCCGCGGCCCCGGCGGACGCCCCGCGCGACGCGCTGATGAACGACGCCATCCAGCGTGCTCACGCCGCGGTCCGCGCGGTGGCTGAGCGCGAGTCGAAGAAGATGGGCGCGACGCTCACCGCGGTGTTCGTGCACGCCGGCTACGCGTACATCGCGGAGGTCGGCGACTCGCGCGCCTATCTCTTCCGCGGGGGCGTCACCACCCAGCTGACCAAGGACCAGAGCATGGTGCAGGTCCTCGTCGACAGCGGCGTCATCGCGCCGGACGACGCCGAGCACTCGCCGATGAAGAACATGATCATGCAGGCCATGGGCAACCAGCCGGACGTGGTGGTCGCCCTGGCCAAGCTCGAGCTGCGCGACCGCGACTGCCTGCTCCTCTGCTCGGACGGACTGACCGGCCACGTGAAGGACGACGAGATCCGCGACATCATCACCGGCCACCGCCCGGCGGCCGCGGCGCGCAAGCTGGTCGATCTGGCCAACGAGCGCGGCGGCAAGGACAACATCACGGTCGTCGTCGCCGGCATCGGCGGCGCCCTCGCCTCGATCCGCCCCGGCGAGGACGTGGGCGAGACCCTCGAGGTGCTCTCCACCTTCGAGGCCAAGGTCCCGAAGGACTGACGGCGGCCATCGGGTCGCGTAGCGCGCCCGTCGCAAGGCTCACTTCGGCGGAGAACCGTGCGATCCTCCGCGCCGACGATGGCGGCGGTCACCCGGATCGTGGACCTGCGCGAGGGCGAGGCGCGGCCGGCCGCGCTCACCGGGCTGGTCCTGGCGCTCCTTGTCGGCGCCCACACCATGCTGGAGACGGCGCGCGACGCGCTCTTCCTCTCCAGGCTGCCGCCGGAACAGCTGACGCTCGTCTACGTGGCGCTCGCCGTGCTCTCCCTGTTCGCGGCGAGCGCCTCCTCGGCCTTTGCGCGGCGCTTCGGCCGGAGGACGGCCCTCATCTTCTCCCTCCTCGCATCGGCGTGGTGCGTCGCCGTGGTGTGGCTGCGCCCGGCCACGCCGTCCCTGGTGTTCGGCTTCTACATCCTGTCCGGCGTCATGGGGACCGTGCTCACCCTGCAGTTCTGGATGTTCGCGGCCGAGCTCTTCACGGTCGCCCAGGGCAAGCGTCTCTTCGGCCCCATCGCGGCCGGCGGCGTGGTCGGCGCGACGGCCGGGGCCTCGCTCGCCGCCGCGCTCATGCGCGCGGCGCCGGTCGGCCTGCTCCTCATCGTCGGCGCCGCGCTGTTGCTCCTGACCGCAGGCGTCCTCTCGTCGGTCTCCAGCGACGAGGTCCGCGGCACGCCCGGCGGCGGCGGAGGCGGCGCGCTCGGCTGGGTGAAGGATGTGGGGGTCGTCGTCCGCGACGGCTACGTCCGCCGGCTGGCGGCGATGACCGGCCTCGGCACCGCGGCGGTGCTGGTCGTCGACTACCTGTTCAAGTCGATCGCAGCCAAGGAGATCCCCAAGGAGGAGCTGGGCTCCTTCTTCGCCAGCTACTACGCGGCGCAGAACGGCGTGTCGCTGATCGTGCAGGTCTTCGTGGCCGGGCTGGTGGTGCGGCGCTTCGGCGTCGCCAACGCGCTGCTCGGTCTCCCCTCCCTCATCGTCCTCTCCGGCGTCGGAGCGCTGGTGGCGGGCCAGAACCTGGGCGTCGCCATCGCGGGCAAGGGGTCGGACGGCGCGCTCCGCCACTCGCTGCATCGCGTGTCGAGCGAGCTGCTCTTCCTGCCGCTGCCCAGCGAGCTGCGGGACAAGGCCAAGCCGGTGATCGACACCGTCTTCGGCCGCGGCGTGCAGGCGGTGACCGCCGCCGGAATCCTCGGCCTGGCCGCGCTGGGCTGGGCGACGCCTCGCGTCCTCGGCGGCGTCATCATGGTGCTCGCCGTCGGCTGGGGCTTCAGCGCGCTGCTCGTTCGCAAGCCCTACGTCGACCTCTTCCGCAAGGCGCTGAGCCTGGGTGAGATCGACGCCGACCGCGGCGAGCTCGACCTGAACAGCGTCGAGGCGCTCCTGGAGTCGCTCTCCAGCCGTGACGAGGAGCGCGTGCTCGCCGCGCTCGACGTGATCGAGGACAGCAAGCGCACGCGGCTCGTCCCCGGGCTCATCCTCTACCACGAGTCCCACAAGGTCCTGCAGCGCGCGCTGGCCGTAGTCCCCTCGCCCGGGCGCAAGGACTGGATCCCCCTCGCCGAGCGACTCCTCGCGCACGAGGCGGCGCCGGTGCGCGCCGCCGCGGTGCGTGCGCTCGCCGCGGCCGGCGTGACCGAGGCGGTGGAGAAGGGGCTCGCCGACGCGAACGAGGTGGTGCGCGCGTACGCGGCGTTCTTCCTCGCGCACCGCCGCGCCGACGAGCACGAGCCCATCGGCGATCGACGCATCATCGCCATCCTCGACGCGGGCGGGGAGGACGGCGTGCGCGCGCGCAGCGCCCTCCTCGGCGTCATCGGCGATCACGGCGACGCGCGCTGGACGGAGGTGGTCGACGAGGCGCTCTCCCGCGACCGCAAGAAGGGCCTCGACGCGGCGCTCGCTGCCGCCGCCATCGAGCGCGTCGGCGACCTCAAGTTCATCCCCTACCTGGTGTCCCGGCTCGGCACCCGCGAGGGGCGCCCCGCGGTGCGCGAGGCGCTGGTGGCGCTCGGCCAGCCGGCCTTCGACGCGCTGGTGGCGGCGCTGCGCCAGCCGAGGACGGAGGGGCGCATCCGCCTTCACCTGCCGCGCACGCTGTCGCGCTTCGCGACCCAGCAGGCGGTCGACGTGCTCACCGAGCGGCTGCGGGTGGAGGAGAACGGCGCGGTTCGCTTCAAGATCCTGCGCGGGGTCGGCCGGATGGCCAGCGACGCCAAGGCCACCCGCGGGGGGCTGCGCTTCGACCGCGCGGCGTTCGAGGAAGAGGCGCGCAGGAACCTGGTGGAGCACCTGCGCCTCCTGGGCCTGCGTCTGGCGCTCGACCGCGGGGACGAGCTGGCACCGCTGGAGTCGACCAGCGCCGGGTCGGTGCTCGCGGGTCTCCTCGACGACAAGATCCGGCAGTCACTGGAGCGCGCCTTTCGCTGTCTTCACGTCGCGCACCGGCACGAGGACATCCACGCCGTGTATGCGGCGCTGCGCTCGACCGACAAGCGCGCGCGCGCCAACGCGCTCGAGTTCCTGGACGCGCTCGCCATCGGGGTCGCCGGGCTGCGCGACCTGCTGCGTCTGGTGATCGACGACCTGCCGCAGGCCGAGCGCATCCTCCGGGCAGGTGACCTGGTGCCCTCCCCGCCGACGACGTCCTTCCAGGCCATCCGCCGCCTGCTGGAGGAGCGCGAGGTCCTGATCGCCGCGCTGGCCTGCTTCCACGCGCTCGACCTGGGGCACCTCGACCTGCGCGACGACGTGCAGCGCGTGTTCGAGGAGAGGCCCGAGCTGCGGCAGCTCGGGGGGCGCAAGAGCTCGTCCCCCGGGTCGCGCTCCATGCTGGGGCCGGACTCGCATCGGGGGGCGAGCTAAGCTCGCCCGGGGGCACGCCAGCACCAGGCCATGGACGTCGATCGCAAGACGCGCGTGCAGCGCGAGCTCTTCCTGCGCGTGCTGGTGCTCTCCAAGCCGTCGCCGGCCGTGGCGCGCACCATGGCCTCGGCGATCAACGACGTGCGCTTCGCCCCCGGCGAGGCCATCTACCGGCGCGGAGAGGACCCCGAGGCCCAGTGGTGGATCACCTCGGGCGACGTCGACCTCGTGGCGGAGGACGGCGAGGACCCGTGGCACTTCGGGCCCGGTTCGGTCATCGGCATCCTCGACGTCATCCTCTCGCGGCCCCGCGCGCGCAGCGCGATCGCGCGGACCGAGGTCGAGGCGATGGAGCTGCGCGCCGAGGACTGGCTGGAGATGCTGGAGGACAACCCGGAGTACATGGCGCAGCTGCGGCGCGACGTGCCCGCGGACATGTACGACAAGTTCCACCTGGCGCTGGCGCCCGACGGCGGCTGGCCGGAGCCACCCCCCGACGACGGGCGCGCCCAGTGGCTGGAGATGACGTCGGTCGAGCGGCTGGTGGCGCTGCGCGAGTCTCCCTATTTCCAGACCGCGAGTGTGCAGGCGGTGGTCGAGCTGTCGCGCCTGGCCGAGGTGCGCCTCCTCGCCCCGGGCGAGACGCTGTTCGACGTCGGCGAGGTGGGCGAACGCTGCGATCTGGTGGCGGCCGGCATCGTCACCCTGTCGGGCACTCGCGAGCCGGCGCTGCGCGGCCGCTTCGGCCGCGGCCAGCTGGTGGGCGGCGCCGCCGCCTTCACCGATCGCCTCCGCACCTACCGCGCGGTGGCGGAGGTGGAGTCGATCGTGCTCCGCATCCGCCACGGCGATCTCGACGATGCGTGCGAGGACCATTTCGATCTCGCGCGCAGCATCTCCCGCGGCAGCGCGATGGACCGCGACGCGCTCATGTCGCTGCGCGGGAAGCGCCAGAAGGAGGCGGAGCGAGAGCGGGCCAGGGGGGTGGCGCTCGCCGCCGATCTGCAGCGGCCGGTCGCCGGCGCGGACGCCGCGGAGTAGTCGTCGGCCCCTGCTTCGCCGGCGCGGCGGGCGGGCTACCGGGTCCGCACGGGCGGCGCGGTGGTCCTCTGGCGTGTCGGTGCTGCGGTCTGCACCGGCGACACGACCGGCGTCGACGCCGTCGGCGCGGGAGGGGTCGCGGCGGAGGCGGCTGAGGATGCGGTCGTCTCGTCGCCGCCGACCGCGAGCAGCAGGATCACGGCGAGCACCAGGAACACTCCGCCCCCGATCGCGGCCAGCACGATGGGGTTCATCCCGCCGCCCCCCTTGAGCGGCAGCGGCACGTCCATCGCAGCGATGGTGGCGCCCCCGAACGCCGCCGCATCGCCGCGCAGCGACGACGCCGACGCGACCACGACCTGCTGTCCGCTCGAGTGCACGACGCTCATCGGCCCGCTCATCGGCCCGCTCATCGGCCCGCTGGCGGGATCGCCCATCGACGCGGGCCCGTACGCCTGCATCGAGCTCGGAGGCGGCGTCTCCTGCTGGATCATCGGCGACATCGAGCCGGGCATCGGCGTGTGCTGCCGCGACATCGGGGCCTGGAGCGTCGGCGTGCCGTGGCCCGCGCCGTGCACCGGCATGATCGTGGCGGCAGATCCGAGCGTGCTGGCGTCGACGGGCGGGGCGGAGACCACCGGCACGCGCGCGCTCGCCGGCGCCATGTCGTACCCGGTCGGAGCGTAGGCGTCGG